>JALYTT010000481.1 GCA_030854145.1 Chloroflexota bacterium
GTAGGCTCCCGGTATGCGTTGTCAGTATGCTTTCAGTGCTGCGTTTCATGGCTCAGTCTCCTCTTTTCTCTAATCCGCTCAAGATCATCGTTTGTAACGTCTGCGACACCTCTTCAATGGCCAGCCGCCCTCCTGGACGGTACCAGCGATAGACCCAACTACTGGCCCCCAGCACCGCGAAGGCGGCCACAGTGGGATCAACATCCTGGAAGTCCCCGCTAGCAATGCCTTCGCGAATGATATCTACGATGGCATGCACAATCTGGCGCTCCATGGTGGTCACGGCCTCAGCATGTTCAGCCGTGAGATGCGATTTCTCGTGAAAATACACCGTGAAGAGGTCGGGGTGGCGCGCAACCATGCGCACCTGATTGTCAAGACAGGCGCGCACCTTCTCACGAGGCGACGTGGCACCCTGCACAATGGACTCGACCGCCACCAGTGCCATCTCCAATGTCTGCATGTGAATGCGGAAGAGCAGATCTTGCTTATCCTGGACATAATAGTAGAGGGCGGCTTTAGTAAAGTCGAGTTGATCGGCCACATCCTGGAGCGTGGTGCCATGAAAGCCCTTCTCCTGAATGAGGTGCGCCGAGGCATCGACAATCTCCTGCGTGCGCCGGTGATGCTGCTCTATCTGCTTTCTTCTGGCTATTATGGGACCCCTTTTCAGAGCAATAGTGCTCCTATTCAAATGGCAGGCTTGACAAGCCCGGACTAGCGCAGATCGCGCACACGTTTGGCCTTAAATTGCGTCGGCGGCAGTGTTCCCTGGGGCAGGACCTCGATGACTGCCCGCAATTCGCACTGCGAGCGGATCTCCCGTTCCACACCGGCCGCGATCTCGCTATACTGTGCCGGGGAGACCTCGGAGAGGGCCTCTACCTGGACAATGAGCACATCCAGGTCACGTTCCTTCGTGAGCACGATAGCAAATTCAGCGCCCAGCAGGGGGATGCGGCGCACAACGTCCTCAATGCTGGAGGGGAACAGGGTCACGCCGCGCACGTTCAGCATATCGTCGGAGCGCCCCGCCATACCTCCCACCGCGCGGGCATGCGTGCGCCCGCAGGCGCATGGCTCGTGCGTTAGAGTGGTATAGTCTCCCACCAGGAAACGCAACTGCGGCGAGGCTTCGGAACACAGGTTGGTCACCACGGTCAATCCCCGGCTCCCGTCCGGCAGAGCGCGCATCTCGTCATCCACGACCTCCCACACCTGCACATCCTCCATCAGGTGCGTGCTGACTATACCCGTCTTTTGGGCAGCGACAGCCGCGCAGGTATAGCCGCCGGCCGAGGGAGCCGCCTCGGTGCAGCCGTAGAATTCGTGGAGTTCGGCCTGCCATGTCTCCTCAAGTCGCTGGCGGGTCGCGGGGATGCTGAAGCCCGGCTCGCCCGCGCAGAACAGGTAGCGGATGGAGCTGGCCGCCGGGTCGAGGCCCAGATCGCGCATCACGCTGGCAAGGTAGAGTGCGTAGGATGGAGTGCAGGCCAGAATGCTCGGTTTGTAGCGATCAACGAAGCGCGCTCGCGCACTTGAGTCGAGGCCACCAGCCGTGACTATAGGAATGCCCATCAGGTTGAGCGCGTAATGCACGCCCCAGAGCCAGACGTGCGGGCCATAGCCAAAGGCGATCAGGGCGCTATCGCGGCCAGGACGAAAACCCATAGCCCACATCGCGCGCGCATTGGTCCACATCCACATCTCGCGGTCAAACTGGCTGTAGCGGAATGCACGTGGCTGCGCCGTCGTGCCGGAACTGGCAAAGATCTGCCAGCCGCGCTTCAGCCACAGATCGTCATCGAGCGCCGTATAGCTGCCCCAGGGGCCGTGCTCCACCAGGTCTTCAGCCATCTCCTGCTTGGTCGTCACTGGAATGCGCGCCAGGTCAGCCACCGAGCGAATATCGCCCGGCTGCAAACCGGCGAGATCAAACTTGCGGCGATAGAACGGGATGCACTCGTAGGCGTAGCGCACCGCGACCCGCAGTTTCTCGCTCTGAATGGCCCGCAATTCCTCCTGCGAGGCTGTATCGAGCTGCGTACACCAGAAATTCTCACTGTCCGGTCGGTCAGGCGCCAGCCGATACTTCTGCATCATAGTCAGCCACTCCGCGCGAATGTCGCTCATGGGCATCCTCCTTTTATTTACTTACTGGTTAGTAAATGATAACGAGGAAAACTCTCATTGTCAATGTTCTATTGGCTCAGGGGAGAAAATGATATAGTAGAGTAGGGAGTAGTGTGTTGAGAGGATGGGGATAGCATGACATATGCATGAGGATGAAAAAAATGGATGGATATCGCGATCAAGTATACCTCTTGAACACCCAGTATAAGGATGCCACGAATCTCGGTGCGCGCATCGAGTTGCATAGGCACTTTAGCAGCAACAAATACGGCTGGCACCACTGGGTCTTTGACCAGTTCAAGCTCGACGAGGGAAGTAAGTTGCTAGAATTGGGCTGTGGGCCAGGCCTACTCTGGTTAAGCAACCGGGAGCGTATGCCAACAAGCTGGCAGATAACCCTCACAGACTTCTCGGCGGGGATGCTCCTGGAAGCCCGCCAGCGGCTCGGCGAGGAACGCTTTGTCTATGAAGTTGCCGACGCACAGACGCTCCCTTTTGCCGACGCCAGCTTCGATGCAGTGATCGCCAATCATATGCTTTATCACGTACCCGACCTACCACGGGCGCTGGCCGAAATCCGGCGCGTGCTGAAACCAGCAGGGCGCTTCTATGCCTCTACTATTGGTCGCGAGCATATGCGCGAACTGGACGAACTGATCTGGAGGTGCTGGCCAAACTCGCGCTGGAAAGGCTGGGGGAAAAGCTCGCCTTTCATCCTGGAAAACGGGCAGGAAGTGCTAACGCCATTTTTCGGACAGGTCACGCTACACATCTACGAGGATGCTCTTGAAGTGACGGAAGCCGAGCCACTGGCAGCGTATGCGTTCTCTGGCAGGCTTGGATCGCTGCTCTCCAGCGAGGAGCGCGCGACAGTTACCGATTTGATACGGCAAGAACTGGCCGAGCGAGGAACTATCCATATTACGAAGTCTTCAGGTATGTTTGAGGCACAGAAAGCATAATTGCAGGCTCATGCACTTCGCCAAGACCGAATGGCATTGTACCTGGACCAGGTTAGCCTCAAAATCAGCCTTTCGACGCGAATCTTGCCCTCCTTTTTAGATGATCTTACGAATTTGTGTCAAACGCTTCGGACGCCTGCCACAGTCCCTTGTCGTCGATGGGGGGAAAGAATTCGAGAGTCAGTATTTTGACCATTTGCTCGTCAGCTATCACTGCCAGAAGACGATTCGGCCTCCTGTCCAGCCGCGCTTCGGGTCCGTGATTGAACGGATTTTTGGAACCGCTCACAGTACCTTCCTCAACAATTTACTGGGCAATACCCAGGCAAGCAAAGTCCCATGAACAGCCACCCGATTGGAATGATGCCGAACTGCAAAGCGCGAGGAGGGGAAGGAGGGTGACATGTCGTCTGTCTCACTTCCACGAGCGCAAGAAACGGCATGGTTTCCGAAGCTCGAAAACGAGCCCGTTTGTTCCCACTTTTATTGTATCACCTCCTATCTACTCGCACACTGCCTTTTTGGACGATTTTTTTTGGCGTTCCTTCCCCTATACTCAGGCGGAAGTGACGCTACTCTGGATGTCATCAAAATTATCAAAGAAGGAATTGCCAAAGGGGGTAAAAATATGAGTTCCTATGCGCTTGGTTTTCAGGACATTGACAAAACAAAACTCATGGTTGTTGGGGGGAAAGGCGCGAACCTGGGGGAACTATCCAAGATTGAAGGAATACGCGTACCAGATGGCTTTTGTATTTCTACTGAAGCCTTTAGAAGAATCATTGGGGAAACGTCGTCGATCAACGAATTACTTGATCAGCTATCGCTTCTAAAGGTGGAAGACCGGGATAAAATCGGTGAACTTAGCGGTGAGATTCGCAGGGTCATCGAAGGGAGAGCCATCCCTCAAGACATTCATGAAGAGATCGCCCGCCTCCTCTCCAGGCTTGATGAAAAAAATGCCTATGCAGTACGATCCAGCGCAACTGCAGAGGATTTACCGACGGCTTCCTTTGCAGGCCAGCAGGATACGTATTTGAACATCATCGGAAAGGAAGCAATCCTAAAGCATATCAGCAAGTGCTGGGCATCGCTATATACCGAGAGGGCAGTAATGTACCGCCTTCAAAACGGCTTCGACCACCGTAAAGCCCACCTGTCTGTGGTTGTTCAGAAGATGGTCTTCCCGCAGGCGGCAGGGATTTTGTTTACTGCCGATCCCGTCACTTCTCATAGGAAAGTGTTATCCATTGATGCCAGCTTCGGACTTGGTGAGGCCTTGGTCTCCGGCCTGGTGAATGCTGATAGCTATAAAGTGCGTAACGGCAAGGTTATCGATAAGAAGATATCCACCAAGAAGCTGGCTATTTATGCCTTAAAAGATGGCGGTACGAAAGAACAGGAGATTGAGCCTGAGAGGCAGAATAGGCAAGCGCTGACGGATGAGCAGATTTTGCAGCTTGAGCGCATGGGCCGAAAGATCGAAGCACATTTCGGTTGCCCCCAGGACATCGAATGGTGCCTGGTTGATGATACATTTTACATTGTCCAGAGTCGGCCAATTACTACTTTATACCCCCTCCCTGAAGCGAATGATCAAGAAAATCACGTCTATGTATCTGTTATGAGTCATCCCGAATTTTTGGAGACCCTGTAAAGCTCGTGGAGGAGAGTCCAGAAGAAAATCCAGGAAGGACAGGGACTAGGCAAAAATGGCCTCCTGATCTAGACTGTTGAAAAGCAAAATCTCAACAGGAAAGACAGGAGGTCATTCACATTAATGTCAAGCAAGTATGGCATACTTCAAGAAAAGGAACAAGATCCTCAGAAAGTTTCGCAGGAACTGGCGCAAGAGCTGGAGATATTTCTGACGCCGTTATTGCTCGTACTCGATACCCTTCTTGATAAGCGGTTAGTACGGACATTGGTGCAGTGTTGCGTAGCGATCATACGTTTCAGGAATAATAAGCAGGGATTACTTCTCAGTGAGTTAGGATCATACATGGATGGGTATCATGGATTATCGGGAAGTGCGGCAGCGGGGACAAAAAGGGTAGGTAATCTCATTCGGTCGCTCAAGTGGGGTGTTTTGCATATTGATCGCTATTTATTAGAAGAAGCGGATAAAGAGGTAATAAGGCTCAAGGAGCAAGAGAAACGGGTT
>JALYTT010000064.1 GCA_030854145.1 Chloroflexota bacterium
GAATAGCAGCGCGTGGGTGAGAAACGGGGTACCCGGCTCGATGGCATAGCCCACACGCCGGGGGATGCGCGCCAGGTAGAGCAAAGCGGCTCCCCACCAGAAATCAGGTCGCAGGTTGATGGCTAGATCATACTTGCCGCGTCGCAACTGTTGCGCAATGCTCACAAGCAGGATATAGGGAGCGATCAGGCCCTGCTTGCCGCGTCGAAAACCTGGGAAGGGGCAGGTGAGCAGACGATCAATAGCCGGGTGGCGCGCGACTACCTCGCTCGACCATGGACCGACCATCATCGCCACGTGCGCATCCGGCATCTGGGCTTTCAATGCATGCAGCACAGGGGTTGTCAGGACAAGGTCTCCAAGATGATCGGGGCGCACCAGCAGGATACGTGGTCCACCTGTCAGGGGAGCACGCGCCTGCCGGGCCGCCGCGCGCGCTCCCGGCAAACCAGCCAGGCGCACCAGCAGGAGGATCAGCATACGCAACACTTGCTTCATGGCGCAACCTCCCGGCTCTGTGTGCTGGGGATCAGGCGTTGTACCGCCTGCCACACATCGTCTAGCGTCACAGCCTGCATGCAGGTGCAGTGCTCGCAGGCGCGCATCTTGCCCAGGAAAAAGCAGGGTCGTCCGGACGGATGGCGCCAGATGGCGATATGCCTGGGGTCGTCTGGTGGATAGGGACCATACTCCTGCGGGCTGGTCGGCCCGAAGATAGCAATGACCGGGATACCAACGGCGGCCGCCAGGTGCATCGGGCTGCTGTCGTTGCCGATGAACAGCATACACTGTTCAAGCTGGGCCGCCAGTTGCCCGAAGCTCGTGGTGCCGGCCAGGTTGACGATGGTCCCATCTGGCACAGTAAGCCCCTCCATGATCTGCTGATTAAGCGCCGCGTCATCCGGCCCCCCAATCAGCGCCACCCGCGCACTCAGTTCATTTACCAGCCTGCCTGCCAACTCCCGGTAGCGCTCCCACGGCCAGCGCTTCACAGTCAGTTCCATACCCGGATTGCTGCCACCGCCAGGAAAGAGAGCTACCAGCATACGCGAGGAGGTCGCAAGAACGGCCCGCCGCTCCTCGTCTGCCGGCACGAAGCGCATGCGCGGGTGCTCCACCGGCAGGTTGATGGCACGCGCCAGGTCAAGATAGATCTCCGCCTGGTGCTGGAGATGCTCCGGCGAACTGGAGACCGGCACGCGGTCGGTGAGGGAGAAGCCCCGGCCCAGGCTATCGGGTCCCACCCGGCGCGGCACACCGGCCAGCCACGGCAGCAGCGTGAGCATCGGCGAGCGATCAAGCGCGAAGGCCAGGTCGAAGCGTCGGCGGCGCAGTGTGCGAGCCAGCGCCAGGTAGTCCTTCAGACGATAGCGACCAGGGATGCCGACCGTGCCGCAATCGATGACCTCGTTGACCGTCGGCTGGTGCTCTGCTACGACCTTTGACCACGTTCCCGCGACATAGCTGATGCTGGCTTCTGGATAGGCGCGCCGGATGACCTCCAGCAGCGGCGTCGTCATCAGCAGGTCGCCCAGACAGCAAGGCTTTATGACCACAATAGCGCGCGGATGACGCCAGGCCCGCCTGGCAAACAGGCGCTGTATGCTATTCAACAGGCCAAATGGAACGCGTAGTATATAACAGATGGCGCTGATACTCTTCTGACGCAGTTGCTCATCCTCCATGGTGACTATAGAAGTGTGATCTCGTTATCCGGGTAGACCGGCCGTGTCAGGTGTAGCTCGTAGCCCTGGGCCTGAAGTTTTTGCTGGACCTCCGCCGCCTGAGCGAGTTCCGCGAACGGCGCGAAGAGCGTGGGGCCGCTGCCTGAGAGCCGCACCAGCCGCGCGCCCGCCTGCAAGAATGCCTGCCTGGCACGCGCGACCTCTGGATAGCGCGCCAGCACGCCCCGTTCCAGGCAGTTATGCAGGTCTGCGCTCTCCGGCTCGCTTCCCGTCTCCAATGCCGCGCGCATGGCCCGGCTGTGTGTTCCGTCTGTGTAGTCAAGAGACGATAGGTCGCGATACACCTGCGCCGTTGAGAGGCTGATGGCTGGCTTCAGCAGCAGCAGCCAGCGCATGGCTAGCGGCCAGCGAGGCGAAAGCTGTGTTACCTGCTCGCCACGCCCATGACAGAGCGCCAGCCCACTATGCAGGAAAAACGGCACATCCGAACCGAGCGAGGCCGCGATAGCGAACAGGTCTGCCTCAGATAATGGGAGCCGCCACCAGTGCCGCAACGCGCGCAGAACGGCCGCCGCGTCGCTGCTCCCACCACCCAGGCCGGCCGCTACCGGGACACGCTTATGCAACTCGATCACTACGCCCCGCGTGAGCGTGAGGCGCTGGCGCACTGCCAGCGCGGCGCGCGCCACCAGGTTATCCGCGCCGCTGAGAGCGGGATCAGTGCAGATTACCTGTACCCGCTCATCATCACTGGCGCTCAGGCAGATCGTGTCGTACAGATCAACCGTCTGCATCACGGTTGCCAGTTCATGGTACCCATCGGCCCGCTTGTCTAACACATCGAGCGTCAGATTGATCTTGGCATACGCCCGCACAAAGCAGGCATCGTGCGCAGTGGGTAGGTGGTGTGCGTAACTCATGCGTGCATTGTCTATGGAAACGCTATCCTTGTCAAGCGGGAGGTGATAGGGAGTCTCAGATAAGTCAAATAGCCTATACTTCCCGCTTTTCATGCAGCCTGGCGCGCCTCTATGCTATACTGAAAATGAGCGCATCCACATATTTCATTGTAGCTCGCTGTGCTCCATCTTCGCTCACCGCTATTCTTGCTGGCAACTGGTAGGTTTTATGGACATAACCATCGCATATTTTCATTCTCTGCTTCGCCCTGAAGTGGTGAAGCGTGATTTCGAGCAGATCCGGGCCGCTGGCGCAAGCAGCATCGTCTACACTATCCACGAACAGGAGGAGCAGCGCTGGCCGCGAGACTTGGAGCGCGGCCTGCGGCTGGCTCAGGATGCCGGCTTAAAGGTCTACTTGAGCCTTGGACGCTACGGCAACCTGTTCGCGGGACCAGCCCTTGTGCCAAGCTGGTATACTTTTCACAATATTGAGTCTCGCGTGAAGGACCGCCACGGCCGTTATCACGATATCTCCTGCTTTAACCATGAGCCGTTTCGCGCCTGGCTCTGCAAGGAGATCACCTACTTCGTGTCCAACTATCCTCTCCATGGCATTCTGATCGACGAGCCGCGTCATAGCGATGTCACCTGCTTCTGCTCGGTCTGCCGCGCGCTCTGCCCGGATGTAGCCGACCTCCAGCGCTTTCGACGCCGCTCAATGATCGATTTCCTGGGCGAGCTGTGTACCTGCGTGAAACAAGCAGATGCCCACACGAAAACAGCTATTGTGCTGCTGCCAAAGGATCTCGGACAACTCGAAGAGCTAGCCATGTTGTCCGATCTGGATATTCTAGGCTGCCACCTCTTCTGGTCCTCGCTCAAACAGGATGTGGCACAGGTGGAGGTGTGGGGTCAAAACGTCGCGGACATGGCACGCCTCTATGACAAACGCAGCCAGCTCTGGTTACAGAATTTTAATCTGGATGAGAACAGCGAGCAGGAGTTGAAAGTCGCGTTCAAGCACGTACTCAAGGCTGAACCCGATGAGGTGGGCTGCTATTATTACTGGCGCAATAATGTCGATCCCGAGAGGGTCTGGCAAAGCACGCGCGGCCTCCTGCGCCATGTGCCGCGCCGCCAGTTGCACTGGCACACCGGCAGCCTGCCAGCTCTCTCAGGCAAGCGGGAAGAGAAACATATTCTATGACTACAACACCAGGCGCGCTACTCCCTCCTGGGGGACAGCGCATCCTCGTGATGAATGAAACCACCACAGCCCACCGCGTGCGCGAGATCTACTTTTTCGCCACCGATGAACCGAACCACTGGGTCGATATCACCGACTACATCGACAAGAAGGTCCAGGCCCTGCACTGCCATGCCAGCCAGGTAGGCAACCGCGATATCGCTGAACAGGTACACCAGCGCGCCCGCCTCCCCGCCGTCGAACATGGCTATGCATTCGCCGAAGCCTTCCACCACCTCGTAATGCGCTAAGTAGCGCGTGGCTTGCCTCGCCGTCCTGGCGGCGACCAGATAGCGAGGCAAGCCACATTGACTCCAACAAATTCGCAGAAAGCGATAAATCGGGTCTTACATCTTGCCTGGCAAGCTCGGCGTAGAGTCGTCCTGCTCCTCCTCCTGGTGAATCTTCTCCAGCAGTTCGCGTACCTGCTTGATCTGCTTCTCGTCTGTCGCGCCTGCCTGCTCCCCGCCCAGGATGACCCCTTGTACTCCCAGCGCAAGCAAGGTATACGCGTCGGCTTCGTCAAGCTTGCCCACCAGGTTAAGCAGCGCGCCGGCTCGCACAGCCTCGCGCACAGCTCGGTAATGCATGATGTCCTCGATACTCATGGCGCCAACCTCGTCGGTCAGCCCGAAGTCCAGGTGGATAGCGGCGACATTTTCAAAGGCATTCAGATTGCGGATGAAGTTCGGATACAGTTCCCCTTCACGCATCGGAATGCTGACAACGATGTCGAGGTCCTTGATGTGCATCCCTAACAGACGCGCCGGAGCCGTCAAGGGCAGGATCACATAATGGATGCCCTGCTCCTTCAAATGCTCCAGGTCTTTGTGCTTCAGCCTCCCCAGACCACTGGTGATGCGTACCCCGGTGGCGATATTCTCTTTTGCCGTTTTCGCGGCTTCTATGGCTGGCTTTAGCGTGGTAAGCGTGGCACTATCTTTGCCGTCCCAGCTAAAAAGCACACCGTCCGCTCCCGCTTTAATGGCGGCTTCAACAGCGCCCGCATCGCTATCGGTAAATTCAACAACCAGCGCGGCCGCACGCGCTTTCGCTACGGGCTTGCTCCGGCCCAGGAAGCCAATGCCTTCCCCACTCTGTCCCCGCCGCACACGGGAAAACATATCTAGCAACTTGCTCATTTTTCTTCTCGCTTCTCTTTAACGTTTCTACCACGAACACCTTATACCAGGCCGTGGGTGCAATCAGTGTTGTGCATGCAAGGCGGAATGTGTCTATTATAGCACTTCTGGCCGCCTCCGGGAAAACTTCCTCTCACGTATCACAAAAATTCATCATAGTATAAATACTTGAGCATGATACGATCTTGTATATCACAATCTTTGATTGCAGTGTAGTAATATACTGTTACATATATTGACATTTAATAATCAAAAGGCATATGATACAGAAGCGTCGATTGCCCCCTTACTGGCAATACGCATCGGTAAACATGAATTTGTGGATGGTAGAGAAGTATATACACAAGGGCAGGGAAAGAACATGTTGGAAGAGGCCGTGGAGATGTACATCGGCTCACTGACTTCATCTTATAGCAGAGCACGTAAAGAGTACAACCGGAACACCATTCTGGCGTATCAAAATGATCTACACCAACTCTGCTCCTACCTGGAGCTACAATTTCACCTGGAGCGCTGGCCACAGGTCACACACGAACATATAGCGGCATATATCCAGGAGATGCACGATGGGCAGGCCTATCGCCCAACCACTATCGCTCGCAAGCTGGCGGCTCTGAAAGCCTTTTTCCGCTATCTGTGCGATACACAGACCCTTGCAAGCACCCCTATTGAAAAGCTAGAATCTCCTAGAGTGCAGAAAGACCTGCCACAGGTGTTGACCGCAGAGCAGATAGGCCGTCTCCTCGTAGAGGTAAAGGTGGAGACATTCGCCGGACAACGTGACCTCGCGATGCTGCATATGCTCTACTCGACGGGGATGCGCGTGACCGAACTTATGTCTCTGAACGTGAATGACTTTAACAAAGAGCACGCGACTATCCTGTGCCCAGGACGCAATGGACGCACACGGCGCGAGCGTGTACTGCCACTGCCGCTTGAAACGGTGGAGGTCACGCAACGCTACCTGGCAGCCGCGCGGCCCCGTCTGGTTCTGCGGCATCCCGAAGAGCGCGCCCTGTTCGTGAACCACCACGGCGAACGCCTGACCCGCCAGGGCTTCTGGCTGATCGTGAAAGGCTACGCCCGCCTGGCCGGCATCGAGGAGATCACACCCCATATGCTCCGGCACTCTTTCGCACTCTTGATGCTCAATCAGGGAAAGGAACTTCGCTCCGTACAAGAGCTACTGGGACACGCGCACATCTCGACCACCCAGGTCTACAGCCAGCTTGTCCGGCCAGAGTCAACCGTTTCGGTTTGAGCGCTCACGGTTGTGAATATGTGAACTACCGCTGAGCTGAAGGCTCAGTGGCTTCTTCGGAAGTTACTACGTCTTCAGTCCTGTCGCTTCTTCGGAAGCGTGAGTTCACCAGACTCGTTGCCAGAAATGGCAACACCGTTCGATTGGTTATGACACCTGCGGTTGACGCATCAGACCGCTGCTCTGTCGTTGAGAGTTAAGGAGGCTTGAGGAAAGGGCCGGTGCTCCCAGCGGAAAAAGCCTCTTGAACACTGTCGAGATGACGTCGGATTCTCTTCGTGGTCACAGCGAAGAGATACGCACCACCCGCCTTGTGCGGAGCTTTTTTCTGAAAGGAATTCATGCGATGAACGTTGTCTCTGTTCTTTCACCAGACGGGGTCCCATTGATGCCTTGCGCTTGTGTGATTGCTCGTTTGTTACTCAAAGAGGGAAAGGCCAGGGTTGTGCATAGAATGCCATTTACCATCAAATTATCTACCCAGCCAGATACCACCTACAGGCAACCTCTCACCCTTGGAGTGGATACAGGCAGTTCGGTCGTTGGCTCAGCCGTCGCCGATGACACGGGGAAGGTGTTCTATCTTTCTGAGGTGGAGATACGCAACGATATCGCTAAAACGATGAAAGAACGGGCAGCTTCTCGCCGCAATCGCCGCAATCGTAAAACAAGATATCGACAGGAACGTGCACTCTCAAACAGCGGGGAAAGAAGAAGGGACCGTTCTTGCATGCCACTCAGATGAACAGTATTCGTGTCCAGTTACTCAAGCAGATCCAGGCCGAGGAAACATTTGGCTTTATCACTAAAGAACATCGTCTCCTGGCAGGGTTGCCCAAAGAGCATGTCTTCGATGCAAGCATGATCGCCACACGAGGCGTCAAGCCCATCTTTCGCACGACGACCATGCTTGCAAAGAAATGCGTGCCTGCGGGAGATTATCAGCAGACCAAAGGGAGCAGGAGCGAAAAACGCATAACAACCGGGAAGATACAAGGCTTCCGCAAGTTCGACAAAGTTCGCTTATGAGCATGATGTACAACGGCATTTCTGGAAAGAACGAACCTTTTGGAGTGATGGGTACTTCTGCTGCACTATCGGGAATGCCAGTCAGGAGACAATCCGTCACTCCATCGAGAACCAAGGGTAAGGGGGCGGCGTTCATCCACAAAGCTGAAGACTTCGTGGTTTTCTCGCCGCGCATATATAAAGCTGGAGGTATCCGTATGCTCTACGATCAGGCCATAGAAGCCGTAGCCGCGATTCGAGCGCGCAGCACCCTGAAGCCTGCTATCGCCGCGATCCTGGGGTCCGGTCTGGGCGACCTGGTGAGCGCTATCCATGATGCTGTCGCGCTGCCCTACGAAGAGATCCCGCATTTCGCGCGCTCAACCGTACCCGGACACGCGGGGCGCCTGCTCATCGGCACGCTGGAGGGTGTCCCTATTGTGGTGATGCAGGGCCGTTTTCATTTCTACGAGGGCTATCCAACACAGGTGCTTACATTGCCCGTGCGCGTCATGCACCTGCTTGGCGCCTCTACCCTGATCGTCACCAATGCCGCTGGTGGCCTCAATCCGGCGTATCGCGCCGGCGACTTTATGCTGCTTCGCGATCATATCGGCATACCGGGAATGGCCGGCGCGAATCCGCTGGCGGGGCCGAACGACGAGCGCTTTGGAGAGCGCTTCCCGCCGCTCGCCATGGCCTACGATGCCGGACTACGCGCGCTGGCCCGCTCGGTCGCCACTGGCTGGCCCGATATGACGCTACATGAAGGGGTGTATGTGATGGTCAGCGGGCCGAGCTATGAGACGGGGGCCGAGCTCAGGTTCTTGCGCCAGATCGGCGCCGATGCGGTCGGCATGTCTACCGTCCCGGAGGTCATTGTGGCCCGCCACATGGGGATGCGCGTGCTCGGACTGAGCCTGATTACGAATACCGCTACCGGCGAGGAGACAGAGGCAGTCAACCATGCCGATGTGCTGGCGACCGCCGATGCCGCGCGCATACGCTTCGCGGCCCTGGCTCGCGGCATCGTACGCGGCATCGCTACCCTGCCTTCTTGATCCTGATCTGCTGCCAGGTCCATTTCCAATGCACGCCCGACCAATCAACCAGCACTACCAGGAAATAGGTCCCTGGATCGACGCCCTGAGCCACGGAATAGGTCCAGTTGCCCACGCCATCAGCAGTACAAGGCTGGGTCTGCGGCGTCGTCGTACCGAACATGAGCGCGTTGGGAACTTCCGCCTGAAATGGCGCTTGCAGGTCCTGCAGCAAATTGTGCGACTTCAGCCTGGCCGCACCACCCTGGGCCTGGATATTGTCCGTCACATGGCCGTCTTTGGTCAACCATAGCTTGCAGACAAGCCCTGGTCCATGCACAGGCTGGTTATGCTCTTTGTCTACAACCTGAAGCGATACGCTATAAGGGGTGGTGCCGTCTGCTGTCTCAGAGGTTGTGATGGAACTGATTGTCGGTTGCCCCAGGGCCACCGGCCTCTGCGTAGCAGTTGGCGTCGGCGTCGTGTTTTGCCGCACCACCGGCGTCGAGGCCATGACGACTGTGGGAGGCGCCGCAACCTTTCGCGGGTGCGTCATCGCCCCTACCACGAACCCACTCATAAGCCCGGCCAGCGCGAAGAGCACAATGGCAACTGTCGCGATTGTGCGTAACCGTGAGCCTGAATTGCTCGCACTCTGTCCAACCTGCATTCTCGGTAGCCGCGCTCCTCTCGTATGTTACGCATGCTCATACATGGTACTTGTTGCCTCTCATCATAGCATACTCGAGGTATATTCTTCGTCACGATACTGGAGCTATAGCCCAAACGGGGGACCAGGCTATCAAAAAAGAGACCGGTCGCCGTCCTGGGGGAAACGGTGCGACCGGTGTACCCAGGTAAGGGGTGTGTGGGGGAAGATCCTGGGCGTCAGCATACCTTCGGCTGCGAAGAACCAGGATGGCTCAATGGAGACCTATGCCCGTAGATCCACAACGCACTGAGCCATCCTGCCACTTCTTGACCTGTTGCATACTCTCTATGAAAGAGAAACCCTCGCGCCTGACTTTTTGGGGCATGGCACACACATCTACCGCTCTTTTCAAGAATGTGCTATGCTAGTAATAACGCACATCCATACCACTTGACACACTAGTACTCAGAGAGGAATCGCTATGGGCTTCCATTATGTCGAGCTACTCGTTATTCTCTTGATCGGGCTGGCGATCTTCGGTCCCAAAACGCTGCAATCGGTCTCGCGCAATATCGGGAAGGGCGCCGGGCAGGCCAAAACGATGAAAGATAACGTCATGGCCGAGCTGCCCATGGAAGAGATCTCGCGGGTATCCCAGCACATCCCCAGGATTCCGCTGAACAGCCAGCAGGCCATCCAGATGCTGATCACGCCTGGGAAAGCTGAGGTCGCAGCCAGAGAGGTACCGCCTGAGAAAAAGGACGCGCAAAGATCAGCTCCACCCTCGCTGAGCTAAACATCGCTAGCCCCGCAGGTATTCCGCGCGCCTGGTCCACTTCACCAGCGCTTTGAGCAGTTTACGAATTTGCTCGCGTGTGACTTCGTTCTGCAAATTTCCCTCCGCGTCGAACTGCTCCCAGGCATTGATAACATACACTTCCGGCTTCACCAGCGTGGGTGTATCTGTGAAGACAAAGATCTGGCGCAGGTGCAGTTGCGCGCGCGCCGTCCCAAAACGTCCGCCCACACCCATAATCGCCGTAGGCTTCCCTGCCAGCACCGACTGACCCGGCGGCCACGAGGCCCAGTCAATCGCGTTTTTGAGCACTCCTGAGATGGAGTAGTTATACTCTGGCGTCACAATCAACAGACCATCGGCCTGCCGGATTTTCTCCTTGAAGGCCCGCACCGCCTGCGGCGCATTGTCCCCCTCGAAATCCTGGTTGAACAAGGGAATATCGTCGAGCGTGATAATCTCTAACTCTGCCCCCTCTGGCATCATCTCTTGCGCCACTCTGAGTGCGGCCCTGTTATACGATTGCTTGCGCAGGCTTCCTGCAAAGCCCAGGAGATGTACATTTGCTGACATACACGAAACCTCCAATAGAAAAATCGCCCCTCTCGCTCTATGTATCATAGCTTGTTTTTCTGAGTCTGGTCAAAGCGTGAACTACATTGGAGGTGTTCATACTGAGCAATTACAGTTGCTCAAACGACGAGCATGCCAATCATCGCTAAGAGACGATATGTTTTGATAGAGTTTATTTATATTACAACATGATTATACACAGTCATACATTCTGAAATATTGCATAGCTGTGTTAGAATAAAAATTGATATGTTACAATATAAACACTCGTTTCAGGTAGCGAGGAGATATAACCATGGATCAACAACCACCACAGTACCCGCCCTCTGGGCCACAACCACCCTACTATCAAGGGTCAGGACCACAACCACCGCAGTTCCCGTCCTCAGATTCGCAACCATTTCCCTATCAAGGGCCAGGGTCACAACCACCACAGTACCCGCCCTCAGGTTCGCAACCATTTCCCTACCAAGGGTCTGGGCCGCAACCACCCTACTATCAGCCTATGATGCCGCCACCACCACCAAAGAAGCGCAATGGATGGCTCATCGGGATCATCGTCGGGGTAGTCGTACTACTGGTAGCCTGTAGCGTCATCGGCTTCTTTGCCTTTCGGGCGATCGGCCAGACCGCCGCCAACATCAACAGTCTTGCCACGATAACAGTCCCTGCTATCACACCTCAGGCCACAGATCAGGCCACGTCTCAGACCACACCCCAGGGTCCTTCGCAATCGTCGCAACACCATCAGGTTGGTGAAACAATCGCAGCCGATGCTACGTGGACGGTCACTGTTCACAGTGTGAAAACATCCCAGGGCACCGACATCGAAAAGCCCGATGCCGGAAAAACCTACCTTCTCATTGATGTTACGGTGAAAAACACCTCTAGCCAGTCTCAACCCTCCTCTAGCCTGCTTCAGTTCACTCTTCGTGATTCGTCTGGCCAGCAAATCAACGAAACCATTGCCACCTTCGTACCCAATGCACCAAATGGGAATGTCGAGGCCGGCGGACAGATCCGAGGTACGCTGGTCTACCAGGTTCCCACCGGTACCAATACTTATACACTGGCCTTTGACCCCAGCCTCACTTCACAAACTTCAGTGATCTGGGATATTCATGTGACATAGCCCTTAGGCGAAGGGTAGGGGCGCGGTTTACAAGTTTACAAGCCCGTGTTGCATCGCGGGCTTGTAAACTACGCCCCTACCCTTCGCCTTGCAGACTTATGGTCACTTGTAAAGCACCGCCAACAATGCTATACTCAATTCATTGAACGGCGTTCTTCAGTGCTGAAAGGAGGAGAAATGTATGGACAAAATTTCCATCGTAATGGGGCCGTACACCTCACCAGCTATACATGCGCTCGGCTAATTCGCGAACGAAGGCATTTGTAGCGGTTTTGGACTCGCCACAGGTTCTTACCCTGCTTGCCTAGCGTTCCCAGCGCAAACCTTCTGGGTGACAAAGGTCATCCACTTCGTCTGGCTATTCCGGGTGTACCGCCTCCACTTGCAACGTCTCCAGCAACTCTATCACAGGGCAGTGTATGCCCTGTGACTAACGATGTCTGTTTCAAGTAAGATAAGAAATGAGAACGCATCCATGACCGAACACGCTTTTCCGCTCGCACCTTTCTACAAAGGCTGGGATGGCTACCAGCAACACCTGGTTCGCGCCCTGGCCCCCCTTTCGGCAGAGCAACTTACCCTGCACGCAGCGCCACACCTGCGCTCCATTGGTATGATTGCAACACATATCATCGGTGCGCGTGCCAGGTGGCTGTATTACTTGCTAAAAGAAGGCGACGAGAACCTCGCCTCATTGGCGACATGGGACCGTCCCGGACAGCCAGCGCGCTCCGCGGCCGAATTAGTCAGCGGACTAGAAACGTCCTGGCAGGTACTTCAAGATGCCCTGCAACGCTGGACGATTGCCGACCTGGAAGAGGTCTTTCATGATACCGACGACAATGGTGAGGACGAAACTTTCACGCGTCAATGGGTCATCTGGCATCTGATCGAACATGATATACATCATGGCGGTGAGGTCTCGTTCGCGCTTGGCATGCACTCTCTGCCCGCCATCGATCTGTAAAGGCCGACGCATCGTCTCAATATAAAAGGAGTATCCATGACACAGGCTCCATTTAAGCCCATCCTTCTCGATCTCTTGCGCTATGTCCAGCTTGCTCAGGACGCCTTCTTACAAGAGCTAGACTCCGCCGAACACGCGGCCATCGGCACGCCGGAACACTGGTCCGCTAAAGATCATGTAGTTCACATGACCTTCTGGCGGCAGCACATTGTGCGCAAACTGGCGGCCGTCCTGCAGCACGAAACACCGCCAGCATTTGGAGACTTTGAGCAGATCAACGTGCAGGTCTTCGAGGAACAACGCCTGCGCCCCTGGTCGGATGTGCTGCCTGATGCGGAACAAGCCTTCGCGGCACTGTACGCACACGTTCAGCAATTCACAGAAGACGACCTGGTGACCTTCAATCGCTTCGACTGGATTCCTGAAGGGGAGCCGCTGTACACGCTTATCGTGGGCAATGGCTACGGCCATACCCAGGAGCACTTTGCGCAGTACTATCTTGACCGCCACGACTTGCCACGAGCGACACACATCTACGAAACGTGGACCGCTAAAGTCGTTCAGGCCGAGGTACCAGAAGCTCTCAAGGGGATTATGCTCTACAATCTGGCCTGCTTTTATGCGACCCATACCCAACTGGAGAAAGCGTCCGCCCCCTTGCAACAGGCGTTAACGCTCTATCCTCACCTCAAAGGGTTGTCACTGACTGATCCCGACCTGGTCGCATTGCGTGACTGATCAAACTAAATAGGGGATGATACCAATTTCTAGCGGCATCTTTGCTGAGCTTTTAGCAAGGATGCCGCTAGAAAAAACGGGGAGATGCTAGAACTCAAGTTTAACATTGCAATAGATGACAGACAAATGAGCTCCTCCTCGTTTTTCCCTCTCGCCTCGAAGGCTAAGAAAGCTTCAAATACGTTCCATAGGGACTGACATAAGCGGCAAGATGGTCACCTCGCTGATACCCTGGTAATCCTTTCTTAATGCCGCTTGTGAACACATACGCGTTCCCTGTGTGTGGATCACTCCATTCAGCATAAATCTCGTACCACCATCGCCCTCCCTGGAAGGGGATCATCTTTGATTGGAGAGAAATGTCTGCTCTGAGACCATCTCGCCATATACGGACCTGGGTCACTTGAGCCGTGACCAGTGTTCCGGTGTGCCTGATACGATAATATTTCCATTGGCTCACCAGGAACAGACCCGCCGCCAGGAGACCTCCCATAACCAGTAATAGCAGTGTCGTTGGCATCTTATCTCCTGCTGCCATGAAACACTTCAATCGTTGAGCAATTCATCGATCAGTTCGCGTCGAATAGTCATGCGGGTCTCCTTCTTTTTCTTGTTTTCACGTCTGTCCGCTCTGACCATTTACACAAACTATTCTATTTTACAGTCTCGAAATAGAGCAGTCACTTGCTGTTAGTCAAGAGGAAGAGTTTGCATATGCAGCCAAGAACCAATAGGGACCGGATGGGGTAAGCATCGACATCTACGACGTTCCCGATATTGGGCCATAGAGTCATCTGTCAACGGGCCGCTTAGTCCGCTCTCTAACTTCTATCCTTAGAGAAAAGGTAAAGCGCACCAGGCAGGACTTGAACCCGCAACCACTCGATCCGAAGTCGAGTGCTCTATCCATTGAGCTACTGGTGCGTAATTATATACTGCCCATGTCAGCCGCTCTATCCACTGAGCTATGGGCGCTTACAACACCATCATGATACCATAGCCTGTCAATGTCGTTCAAGCCGCTTTGCAGACTGGCAGGGGTACACATCTATGGTATTATTGCATTACGAGCAGCCGAGAAACCAATAGAACAGGCTCTCCACTTGAACACGCGTTGTCTTTTCCAGGGAAAGGGGACTCTTACGATGGCCGACTCTTTCTCCTCATCCGATGCCGGTTCCGTTCCTGATCCGTTGCCGCTGGCTGAAGTCCCTGACACCATGGTTCCAGGAGAACACGAGGCTTTTCAGGCGCCGACGAAATCCTTTTCTCTGGGCGCGCAGATGTTTTTAGCCCTGGCAAATGTCGCCTTCTTTATCACCATCTATCCCACCGGCGGCATCCTCATACCCGCGCAGGTGGTGGCCCTCGACCCGCGCAATAAAGTGATTAGCCTGGGGCTGCTCTCGACCTTCGCGGCACTGGCCTCTGTGCTGGGCAATCCCATCGCCGGCGCCTTGAGCGACCGCACAACCTGGAAGCTGGGACGGAGGCGATCATGGATGCTCATCGGCACGTGTACCGGGGTGATCGCCCTGCTGATCCTGGCCAACGCCTCCTCCCTGCCCATGCTCATCGTGGGCGCCGCTATGGGGCAGTTCTTCGGTAGCGCTCTGCTTGCTGGCCTCTCCGCTGTCATTCCTGACCGTGTGCCAGAAAGGCAACGCGGCACCGCGTCCGCTATCGTCTCCCTGGCGATCCCGCTCAGCATCATTCTGGGAGCGGTGCTGGTGTCCAGCATCCTCAAGTTGACACGCAATAATATCGCCGGCGCGTACTATGCCATCATCGTGGTCCTGGTGGTAATCATAGGCCTCTATGTAGCAACCATGCATGAACAACCCTTGCCCAGACACGTTGTGCCGCCCTTCAAACCCGGTACGTTCCTGGCCGCGTTCTGGATTAACCCGCGCACCTACCCCGATTTCAGCTACGCCTGGCTGACGCGCTTCCTGGTCATTCTAGGCTACTCCGTCGGCGTCGGCTACCTCAACTACTACCTGCGCGATGTCATCAAATATACGCAACACTATCCCGGCCATACCATAGAGGAGGCGGCGGCAACCTTACAGATCATTTCCGCGCTCTTCCTGATTATCGCCACCGTCATCTTCGGTATCCTTTCAGACCGCCTTCAGCGGCGCAAGATCTTTGTGATGCTGGCCAGCGGCATTATTGCTCTGGGCCTGCTGCCCCTGGCCCTGATCCACACCTGGACCATGGTGGAGATCGCCGCGGCGATCATCGGCTTCGGTTTCGGCGCGTACCTGGGGGTCGATATCGCCCTGGTCACCCAGGTGCTGCCGCGCCCGCAAGATCGCGGCAAAGATCTGGGCCTCATCAACATCGCCAGCGCCATCCCCGGACTACTGGCCCCCGGATTTGGCGCGCTGGTCATCAGCCTGTTTGCCTTTGATACCATTCTGGGCTATAGCATCCTCTTCGTTGTGGCAACTGTCATCGTCTTGCTCGGTTCAGTGCTGGTACAACCAATTAAGGGCGTACGTTAGTACACTGTCTCGTCGCGTTCAATCAAGCAGCTTGCTACAGCGGTCACGGAGGAGTTGCTCGGCGCCATCCCCCAACTGGCGGATGACCTCAGCGGCAGGCTGCTCGCGCTTCACCAGCCCCACGGCTTCGCCCGCGTAGATCTGGGCCAAGTTATAGTCGCGGCTCTTGATGGCCTCCGCGAGCTGCTGGCGAGCGCCCTCGTCCTGTGCGAGTCTCCCTGTCTGCTGATGCCACTGATCGGTAAAGCTGTTGCGTAGCGCTCGCCCCGGATACTCCACCGGCCACGGGATGCCCTGCGCCACATCGAACGCGCGCGTGAGCACCGTCTCCGTCTCCTGCGCCTGCACAATGCGCGACCGCGCGCTCTCCGTGTTCTCACATTCAGGTGAAGCCAGCAGGCAGGTTCCCACCCAGACGCCCTCGGCGCCTGCCGCTAAGGCCGCCGCTACTCCCGGCGGTGAAGCAATGCCTCCCGCGGCAACCACAGGGACCCGCACCGCTCCCAGGACGGATTGTAAGAGTGGGAGCGTACTGACCTGGCCGGTATGCCCTCCGGCCTCTGTTCCCTGGACAACAATCAGATCGACTCCGGCCTGCTCTGCCTGCATGGCTTCGGCCCGCGAGTGGACCTGCGTGGCCAGGTGGATACCCTGCTGGTGCAACATCTCCACGTAGGGGGCGGGCGAGCCAAACGAGATGGAGATAAGAAAAGGCTGCGCCTGAAGCGCGGCCTGAAGGAGTTCTGGCCGCAACTCAATGGCCCAGGCCATCAGCCCGATCCCAAAACGCGTCTGTCCGCTGCCACGAGCAATGGCCGCCTCCTGCGCTACGAGTTCCACCGATTCCTTGCTGCCGATGCCAATCATGCCCAGCCCTCCGGCCTGGGAGACCGCGTGCGCCAGGCGCCCTCGCCCCGCATACGCCATAGGTGCGCCGATAATGGGGTAGCGCAAGTGCCAGGATGTCGTGAGGTATGTATGAAGCATGGTCATCCTCCTTATGATGTCGATATTCCTTTGATCTTCCTCGATCTCATTCATTATGTTTGCGATACAAACTCGTTTGTAATTACTTGACAAGTGACTATTTCCCAGGTATATTTATTGTATCAAGTTTGCAACGCAAACTAGTTTGAGATAAGGAGAACTTCAATCATGCAATATAGGCACAACACATCTGATCTTCGCTCGCTTGTTAAAAATCACACCGTCGTGCCAGGACTCGTGCTGGCAACAATAGGGGGATTTTTCGCCTTCATAGGTGCGTTCAATATGCTTTGGAATAAATGGCTCTATTGGGTGTTGTTTGGCAGTATCCAGGATTCCTGGCTCGCGAACCTGGGCGCATTGGGGAGTCAGGTGCTGCCTTTGGTGCTGTACCTTGTCGTTTTGTACGTAGTGATACGCTATTATAAACGTCGCTTTGGACAGGTGAAACCCCGTTTCGAAGAGAAAATGAAGCTGACGATTGAACTTGTCGGGGCATTTGTAGCCTACTTCACCATACAAGCATTCGACACACGCCTGCACTCGGCAGTAAGTATGACACTGTTGATCTTCGCACTGTTCCTGCTTATCCATTGGTGGCTGTTTGCCCGTATGCAGATGCATTACCTGATCTTAGCCGCTATCGCTATTGCCTTGAGTGTTGTGCCACTGTTTAATCGCGCTGTCTACTACTGGCTGTATATCAAATATCCGTCACCTGATTGGTATGGCTTCAATATAGCAATGTGCGCCGGCCTGCTCCTCTTAGTGGCTGGCTTACTCGACCATTGGCATATGCTGCGCGTGTTTGCCCGTGTGCGTAGCTATGTAGGAGCAAACTCATCTGCTGAACCAGAGTCAGCGGATATGAAAGCCGGGATGGAAAATCTATGAGCAGACCGTTTGAGGAACTCGCCAACCTGGATAAGATCATTCATGAGCCTGCGCGCCTGGCAATCATGACGGCGCTCTCAGCGTGTAGTAGTGCCGATTTTACCTTCTTGTTACAATTGACCGGACTCAGTAAAGGGAATCTTTCCAGCCATCTCTCGAAGCTCGAAGAGGGGGGATTGATACAGATCGAGAAGCGCTTTGTAGGGAAAACGCCTAATACGCTCATAAGCTTAACACAGGTAGGGCAGGAGGCGATCACACATCACTGGCTTCTACTGGATAAACTGCGGCAAGGGACGCGAGAGATCCACTAACCGCATAAGTACAATCAAGCACCAAATGCGGAAAAAGGCGTGCTCATCAGGCTTGGAGCATCCCGCGTTTGGTGCTTGATTGTACTTATCACGCGGTCAAGCTTCCTCTAAAGAAGCGCAGGGTCGGTACCCGCTTCTGCTACCTGTTTCAAGTACCTGTTCCTGGTGAGCAACAGTCCTCGCATGTAGCGTGTAAGGAACAGACTTTCAGCCACCCGCCCAAAAATGCCTAATGGAGCACGGAACGTGAACAGATCAATCATAAGCGTCCCAGGCGGTTGAGGGACAAACTCATGGACGTGATGGATCTCCTGAAATGCCCCACGAAGCATTTCATCGGTAAAGCGATACGGTCGCTCATAGGCTGTGATTTTTGACGTGAGATGCTGCTTGATGCCAAAATGCACGGCCTCCCAGGTCACCGTATCACCCAGCTTCATCATCCCTGTCAGCACACCGGCAACCGGGCGTTCATGCGTGTGCGCGACAGAGTGACGATGCAGGTCAACATTGAGCGAGAGATCAAAACAGCGCTCTATTGGAGCATCAATATACATTTCTAGGCGAATTAAAGGCATATTTTAAGTATAACACAGCGCGCCTATTGCTGTCTAGAGTCTGCGTTGCCTTGGGTGTAGGAAAAAATTGTAGGCAATCAAGCGACGCTGCGAGAGGCATGCCAGCAGTGGTCGAAGGCCCTGTTGAGAACAGCCGTGCGCAAGGCCAGAACAGCAGCAAGGCCATCAGGAGTCCAACG
>JALYTT010000482.1 GCA_030854145.1 Chloroflexota bacterium
GTAGAGCAGCTCTATCTCGCCCTGGGCAACGCACAACACGGCCATGGCGCGAGCATCCGGGAGCCGGCGGGAGTACGCGCTGCTGTACGGGAAGCCGGGCTTGACGCGGCTCTGGTAAATGCGGCCCTGGACGATGAGAGCACCACACGCGATGTCCAGGCCGACCATGAAGAGGCTGTACAGCGCTACCGGGCCTTTGGAGTACCCACTATCGCTATCATAGGATCTGAAGTGGGCTTCTACGGGCCGATCATCCAGAATGTGCCGCACGGAGAGGCCGCCGGCGAGCTGTGGGATCACCTGGAATGGGCGCTACACCAGCCCAACCTGTTCGAGCTAAAACGCGACCGGGGCGGCGTGCAGTGGGGGCCTGTCGCCGAATAGCCCACGGGGCGCAGACCAGCGGCGCCCCTACACGAAATGCGGCTCTATGCGCATAGAGGCCACGCTTTAATCGAGAAGAAAACACACAAGAAGTAGGGGCGCCGTTTACAAGCCCGCATGGCAAGCAGGATGCGATATGTGATGCTAGCTAGCGGGCTTGTAAACAGCGCCCCATAGGCGTGAACTTAAGCCAAATGATGGGCTTATTCATCATCAGAATGGGGAATAAATTGCCCATTTTACTCGTTAGAATTGCAAATTGCAGTCGGTATAAAAGCTCTACAATGTCTTAAGTTCACGCCTATGCGGGCTTGTAAACGGCGCCCCTACTTCTTGTGCTTCCCATACCTTTGCCATCTTATCCATGACCCTGCAAGCCGGCTACGAGTGCTTCTTCAGGAAGCGCTCCATGCGCACTAAAGCCTCTTCGAGCTTCTCATATGCCGTGCAGTAGGCGCAGCGCACATAGTTCTTCCCGGCAGCTCCAAAGGCGCTCCCAGGAACCACGGCCACCTGTTCCTCGAAGAGCAGTTGCTCGGCGAAGTCATCAGCGGTCATCCCCGTGTTCGCGATCGAGGGGAAGGCGTAGAAGGCCCCGCGCGGCTCGCAGCAGGATAGGCCGATGCGATTCAGGCCATCGATGAACATGCGGCGCCGGGCCGCGTAGGCCTCGTGCATCACACGTACATCATCCTCTCCATGGCGCAGCGCCTCCAGGGCCGCCTCCTGGGGCGAGGTGCCGGCACACATGATGGCGTACTGGTGGATCTTCAGCATGGCCTCCAGAATATGCTGGGGAGCGGCAGCATAGCCAATGCGCCAGCCTGTCATAGCATAGGCCTTGGAGAAGCCGTCGAGCAGGATCGTCCGCTCGCGCATGCCGGGGATGGCAGCAATGCATACATGTTCGGTATCATAGACCAGGCGACTGTACACCTCGTCCGTGATCACAAAGAGGTCATGCTCTATCACCAGTCTGGCGATCCCTTCTAGCTCGGCACGCGGGATGACGGCTCCGGTGGGGTTATTGGGGTTGCCCAGCAGGATGACCTTCGTGCGCGGGGTGATGACGGCGGCAATCTCGGCGGCGCGCACGGCGAAATCGTGTTGCGCGTAGGTCGGCACGGGAACGACGACGCCACCCGCGAAGATAATATCCGCCTCGTAGGCCACATAACCGGGGTCAAGCGAGATCACCTCGTCGCCTGGATCGATCAGCGCGCGCATCGCCAGGTCCACCCCTTCGCTGACACCTACCGTGACGAGTATCTCATTGGCCGGGTTATAGCTGATGGCATAGCGGCGCTGCAACATGGCGGCAATCTCTTCACGCAATTCCAGGATGCCATAGTTGGAGGTATAGCGTGTATGCCCCTGCTCGATAGACCTGATGCCGGCCCGCCTGATATGTTCGGGCGTCACAAAATCAGGCTCGCCCACGCCCAGCGAGATCACATCTGGCATGGTGTTGATGATATCAAAGAATTTGCGAATCCCTGAGGGCCTGACCAGGCGCACACGCTGTGATAGAGCTTCACGCTTCAATGTATCCATTGCTGACTCCCCTTCCCTTTTGTTGAGGTGCAAGGTCATATTAGAACAACTACTCTGTTGCCTATACCTGGCCCACTGTGGTAGTCTGTACTACGAAGAACTATCACAGCAAGCTGCGCCCTTGCCTCCCAATTCTTAGCCTCTTATTCTTTCAAGATAACACAGAAGAGGACAGATTGACAATGCACCAATTGCCGATAGAACCTGCTACAGAAACAGGCCAATCTTCGACCCGCAAACACATGGTGCTGGTTGATACAGACATCGGCGACGATGTCGATGATGCCCTGGCTCTGGCGCTCATCGCAAACTCGCCGGAGATCGACCTGCGTGGGATCACCACGGTTTTTGGCGATACCACGCTGCGCGCGCGCCTGGCGGCGCACCTGCTGCGAGTCTTTGAACACCCGGACATCCCTATCACCGCTGGACTCGGCACACCCCTCCAGCCACGGCGCCGCCCCTCCGGCGTCCCGCAGGCCGCGATCCTCAATGAGCACGAGACATATACACTCAGCCCGAAGTCCGCACCCGAACTGATTATTGAGACGGTCATGGCCCACCCAGGCCAGGTCACGCTCCTGTGCCTGGGTCCCCTCACCAACATCGCTACCGCCCTCCAGACCGAACATCATCTGTTCATGGCTATACGAAATATCATTGTCATGGGAGGCACCAGCGGCATACCCTGGGCCGAGTGGAACGTGCGCAATGACCCACTGGCCGCGCAGATCGTGCTGGCAGCAGGCACGCCGGTGACACTGATCGGCTTGAATGTCACGCTGCAATGCCACCTGCGCGCTGAGGATATTGCAGCTATGCGCGCACAGGAGTCGGCGCGCACCAAACTGCTGAGCGACCTGATCGCTATCTGGCAACGACATCACCCACGCTGGCAGCCGCAACTTCCGTACCTGCATGATCCGCTGACGGTCGTGGCCCTGTGCGCGCCTGAACTGCTGCGCTTTGAGGAGATCACTGTGCGCGTGCCAACGTACGGACCATTCAAGGGCTTCATGGTCCCACGCCTGATGGACGGACCGCTGGTCCAGGCCGCCACCTCGGTGCAGGCCGCGGCCGCACGCGCGTGGATCATGCGGCGGCTCTTATCAGGCGGCTCGTGTGATGCGCTGACCCTTACGTGATTGGTCTAGCCTTTCATCTGCTCATACTGGTCAACCCTCGAAAACGAGGAAAGCACACTGCGCACAAGATGCACCTCCAATATGAACTCCAGGGAGACCATGCTCACTCCAGAAGTGCGCAAATCAATGCTGGATGGTCTGCATCCAGGATGGCCGAGGTAGAGGTTCCTCCGGCATATTCTTTCAGCAAAGCCAGCAGGTCATGCAGCGCGGCCTCGATATCATGGCGGCCTGTGGCGTGGTGCGCTTCGATCGTAATCAGGCACTCTCGCGTCTGCGCGCTAGCAGCGCTTGATTCGCTCTGTCGCCAGCACCAGCGGCGTGCGATCACCAGCTTCGTTTCATCAGAGAACACCACCTCGCCTGGCTCCGGGTGATCCTCAGCGCTTTCACCCAGTTCGCTGTAGCGTTCTGATCCATCAGCAAAATGCACCGTCACCGCCCCCTGTAAGGCACGCCTCTCAAACACCGCCACAGGCAACCCATAGCGGATACTCACAAGATTGCCGAGATCAACCAGGAGATTGATACTCGGAATATCCCCTTTTTTGGTCAAGCGGCGCAAAAGGGCCTCAGAGGCGCTACGGTATTGAGTGGGATCCACCCCAAAACCACGCAAAGCACGCCTCCAGGCTGCCAGGGACTCGATCTGACTCAGGGGAGTGCTGCCAATGCGTTGCAGGACCTGCTGCTGTTCGTCCTGGTAGAGAGCCTGCAAACGTGCTGGGGTTGGGCCATTGGTCACATTCCGTGCCAGGATAGCTCCGCCAACGACCTGTGGGTACCGTGTCAGAATATCCGGGTGATATTGGAAAACGTGCATTTCTGCCTCCACCTTTCGCAAAATCTTTTCAGAAGCTCGCATCGCGCCCTGGTTTCCTCACTATCACATGTTCTGCCCGCGCACCTTCTCAACGATGCCAGGGAGCAGGGCTAAGACCGCATCAACATCGGCGGCGGTATTCTCCTTGCCCAGCGTCAGGCGCAGGCTACCATGGGACCATTCCGGGGGCAGCCCCAGGGCGATCAGCACATGC
Organism: Chloroflexota bacterium; assembly: GCA_030854145.1. The sequence goes on from JALYTT010000482.1 coordinate 4,121, forward strand.
GAGGGGTCCACCGAGCCAGAGGTGCAGGCCGAGCCGGTGGAGGCAGCGATCCCGTGCAGGTCGAGGCTGAGCAGGATGGATTCGCCCTCGGCGCCTTCAAAGCAGAAGCTGGCGTTATTCGGCAGGCGCTCGCTGGGATGTCCCGTCAGGCGACTGCGCGGGATGGTCTCCAGGATACCGTTGATCAGGCGATCGCGCAACGCGCACAGGTGCGGCGTGACCTGCGGCAGATCTTCATAAGCCAGGCGCAGGGCGGTAGCCGCGCCTACGATGCCCGCCACATTCTCCGTGCCGGCGCGCCGCCCGCGTTCCTGCGAGCCACCCTGGAGTTGCGGCAGGATACGCACACCCTGGCGCGTGTAGAGGATACCAACCCCTTTGGGACCGTAGAACTTGTGCGCGGAGAGCGAGAGCAGGTCGGCATTGAGGTCAGCGACCTCGAACGGCAGCGCCCCTCCGGCCTGCACCGCGTCCACATGGAAGGGCACCTTGCGTGCGCGACAGATGCGACCGATCTCGGCTACCGGCTCAATCGTGCCGATCTCGTTGTTGGCATACATGATCGAGACCAGGATCGTCTGCTCGCTCAGCGCGCGCTCCACGCCGTCGGGATCGACGCGACCATAGGCATCGACGGGCAGGTAGGTGGTCTTGAAGCCAAAGCGTTCCAGGTACTGGCAGGTGTGGAGCACAGCATGATGCTCAATCTGCGAGGTAATAATATGCTGGCCTTTCTTCTGCGAGGCGTAGGCCAGCCCTTTGATGGCCAGGTTATCGCTCTCCGACCCACAGCCGGTAAACGCTATCTCCGTGGGCCGGCAACCCAGCACCTCGGCAACCTGCTCGCGCGCGCCATCTATGGCCTGCATAGCATGCCGGCCAAGGGTATAGATGCTGCTGGCATTGCCGTATTCTGTGGTAAAGTAGGGGATCATGGCTTCCAGCACGCGCGGGTCAAGCGCCGTAGTGGCGGCATGGTCAAGATATATAGTACGCTCAGGCACAGCACATCCTTCTGTATGGTATCTATTGAATCAGTCGTATAATGGACTATCATACTTCAATCATGGGCCAGGGTGTAGTGGCGACCGTCGCGGTCGCCATATGCAACGGTGGTATTACCCGCATGGCGAC
>JALYTT010000483.1 GCA_030854145.1 Chloroflexota bacterium
GTGCCGGCGCCGGCACGCTGCCTATTATGCCCACCTGGCGGAGACCGTTATGGCGCACTTTGGACCGGAGCAGGGAGAACGCGACGCACACTTTGCATTAGCACAAGAATTGCCCAATGCGCGTGCGGCACTTCAGTGGGCAGAAGAAAGGCGCGAGGCGGAACTCGGGCTGCGGCTGACAGGCTTCACACGACTCTGGCACATCCACGGTCAGATGAGCGAGACTGAAAGCTGGATGGAACGCATGCTGGCACTGGACCTCCAGGCAAGAGAGCAGGGAGCGCACACAGCGCCACTCACCCTGCGCATCGAGAAACTCTATGGCCTGGCCCGTACTCTGGTGCGCCACGGCAAGGTAGATCGTGGCGCAGAAACCTTTGCGCAAGAAGCTCTACACCTGGCCCAGCGCACCGGCGACCAGAACAGCATCAGCAACGCCTTCGCCACTCTCGGTATGATTGCCCAGGCAAGTGGCAAAATCGATGAGGCGGCGACTGCCTATACCGAAAGCTACCATTATGCCGGGCTGATAGAACATAGCGGTCTCAAGAGTCGCGCCCTGACCCATCTCGCGGACCTGGCAAGCATGCGGGGAGACGTGGCGCGCGCTACCGCATTGTTAGAAGAGGCCCTCATCAATGCTCAGGCCAGCGGCATGACATGGGACATCCCCAGCATCAAAACCGTGCTCGGTCACCTGGCTCACCAGCAGCGAGATTATGCAGCAGCCAGAGCGCGCTACCAGGAGGCTCTCACCCTCTTTCGCGCATTCGGCAGTCCCACCTATATCGCCTGGTGCCTGGAGGGCTTTGCTGCCACGGCCTGTGCAGAAGACCACTACGCGCAGGCCACGCGCCTGTGCGCAGCCGCGGCGACACTACGCGAGCAGACACAGACCCCGCTACCACCGGCCGAGCGCGCGGCCTTCGCGCAGACAGTTGCCACCACAAAAGCCGCGCTGCACGAGCCTGCTTTTGGAGAGGAGTGGAGCACGGGAGCCGCACTGACCCAGGACGAAGCGATTGACGATGCATGTTTGACGTAAACATCAGGAAAGAGACGCGAATACCCCTTACCGCACACCCATCTCTTGCATCACACCCTTGAGCAGGTCCGGCCGATTGGTGAACAGGCCATCGGCGCCCAGTTCAATCAGCTCTTTCATAGTGGGGACATCATCGATAGTCCAGTAATAGACCTCCATGCCTGCGCGATGCGCGTCTTCGATCAGACTGCGCTTTTTCAGGTTGATGCCACCGGCGGCAAGCGGGATCTCCAGCACATGCGAGTAGCGGCGGTACAGCCAGGGGAGACGCGAGGTGTGCGCCAGCACAAACTGTGTCACCTCTGCGCGCCCGGCCCCGATCACCACCAGCCCCCGCGACAGTTGCTGAAAACGCCTCACGATGGACTGCTGGAAGGAGCCTACAATCGTATGCTTCTCCATGTGATGGCGCCGGATCAGTTCCCACAGCTTCTCCTCAACCTGCGCTGGACCGGCTTTGGGATAGGTATCCTTGATTTCAAAGTGCAGGTAGAACTTCGTCGCGTAGGCCTCAAACACTTCGGCCAGCGCCGGGATGCTGACGCCTTTGCCCCGGTAGCTGTACTCGCCTTGCAGATCCTGAAAGCAGTACCCGGCATCCAACTGCTGCAAATCGGCCAGCGTGTAGGAGTCAACGCGCCCACGACCATTGGTGGTGCGATCCACTGTGCTGTCGTGAATACCCACCAGGTGACCATCCCTGGTCATATGCACGTCGATGTCCAGGAAGTCGATCCCGCCAATAGCGTCTGCCACCGCGAAGGCGGCCATAGTGTTGGTCGGGGCCAGCAACTCTCCCCCCTGGTGCGCGAAGATATAGGGCTTTTGTAACGCGGGGAAAATAGCGGGCTGAGCGGGTATAGACACAGATACCTCCTCTGTTAGAACCAATATGATCAGCCGCTCAGTTTCAAGGGGAGGCATAGTTTTTCACCTGAAGCGTGTCAGTCCAGATTGATTGAGGTTACTCCCCTTCCTCCTCATATTCCGCGCCCTCCTCGTCCTCTTCCTCCTCCTCCCAATCTTCCTCTTCAAACTCCCATGCCATCTCCACACCCCCGGTATAGGCACATACCCCTACGCGTGGAGAATTGACGACCGGCAGCAGCATACCATCCCTGAATTCTGACTTCTTCGCACATTCCTCGCACAGTGCATTCTCGGTTACATAGTAGTACCCGCTAATCACATGGGTAGCAGGCTTGCCGCACTCGCGACACACCATAGGCGGCGGCACATTTTGCGCCAGAATCTGCACGAGATCCCCATCCTCATCTTTCACCGGCACACCCTCGCGCTCGGCCATGACCTTCAATGTCAGATAGGTACTGGAACCATAATCGTATGTATACGAGAATTTAGTGCCTACCTGAAGAGCCTTCTGCAGCTCCACATCCATATCCTGGTTTTCTTCGTCAGCCTGTGCCATCGACTCCATGAGACCTATCTCGATTACATCGGTAAGAGAGTGGATACTCTTCTGTACTTCGGGAGAGCTAAGGAGCACCAGACCGCTCTGAACCCTGGTCGTAAACAGATCGATGAGTTTACTTTCAATTTCTGCAGGTGGGTGATCAATGAGATCGGTAAGATAGGCCCGGTACTCGGTATACAAAAGTTCAACGAGGCAACTTATAGCTTCATCAGGCGTCAGGTCCGCCTGCAAGGGCGCTGCATCAGTTGCAGCGACTACTGCGTCTGGCACCACATTTTCTGGCTCCGCCTGCTCCGCGTCCGGCTCATTCTGTTCCTCATCTCCCCCATCTTCCTCGCCATCCCCAAGGCCAGCGCCCCACTCGAAGTACGGCTCTGGCGATGAATACGCTATCTTCCCGACCTTAAATCCGCTGAGATGATCGCAGCACTCCAACCACATAGCTCTCAGAAAGGCATCCAGATCTTCCAGCAACGCACTGGCCGGCATTTCAAGGTGCATCCAGTATACCGGCAGATACTTCCCCTCCACAAAAATTTGGAACAATCTCATTTTCTCTGCATCTGTACTGTTGGCGGTCTCCTGGTAGGCTTTTCTTTGCTTACAAAACTTCAAATGCTGGCTCATGCGCGCCTTCTCGAACTCGCCCTGACAAAAATTGCAGATCCCGGTTGAGACAAGCGTAGCGCTCGGGCTTTTCGTCTTCGCCATCACACTCCTCCTGGCTTTCTTGCTTTTAACGTGCAGATTATATCACGCCTGGCAAGCATGAGGATGCGCGGCTGGCCGCGCATCCTCATGCTTGCTAGATCCATAACTATTGTACGTTAGCGCACGTCCCAGTAGATACTGTTAAAATGATCGAAACGGGGACGATAGCGCGTGCCATGGTAATCGGCGGGGTCCACGCGACGCGTGGGCCGATCTTTGCCGGGGATATCGGTATAGATGAAACTGCCCGCGTGATGCCCTGCCATAACGCCATGCGTGCCCTCGGCCACCAGGTTCATGACAAGGTTGGCATAGTAAATCGCCATGTGCTTATCGCCCACCTCTGGATCGCCGCTACGCAGGAAGTAGGTCAGGTCGATGGGCAGGAAGCGTACCTTTGGCAGGCGCTTCACAAGCTCATCAGCCAGGAATTCCGCCACATTGACCTTCTTGCGGTGCCCATAGGCATCTGGCGTGCCAACTTCCGGTACGGGCATGCCCAGATTAGCTCCCTCGGAGAGCACAACCGTCGAATAGTTTTGCGGATTCTGTCTATCATGCTCAATAAGCTCGGCCAACCGGTCAATATCGACGGCGACCTCGGGAATCAAGACACGATCCGCCCAGGTCACGATGGCCGTCTCAAATGCCGTGAAGCCTGCATCGCGACCGAACATACGGAAGAGCACCGTCTCGCTATGCGAGCCGGCGGTAGAGCGGATGCGCGTGATAAATTCGGCGGCCCGGTTGATGGCCGTCTCAAAGCCAATGCAGTAATCGGTGCCGTACACGTCGTTATCCATGGTCTTGGGAATACCCCAGACAGGCACACCCCTGGCTGAAAGGACAGACCCGTAACTCAGTGTATCATCGCCGCCGATCACTACGAGGCCATCCAGTTCCAGAAACTGGAGATTCGCCAGTACCTCGTCGGTGAGATCAACCCGGTCCTCCGGCTCGTGGCCTTCACCATACACCTTCAGATGCGGCGGCAGAGCGCTCACCCGCATACGCGCGGGGTTCGTGCGTGTAGAACGCAGGATGGTGCCACCCTGTCTATCAATAGTTCGGGTATTCAAGCGGTTCAAGGGCATAAGATAGTGACTCTGCCACTTGCTGGGATCTTCAGCATCAAAGATAAGCCCCTCTAGACCGCGCGCCCGCTCCAGGTACGTGATGCCTTCCCAGCCATCTCGTAAGCCTATAATGCTGATATCCATCTCTTCAGCACGATAGACCAGCGCTTTAATAGCGGCATTCAGTCCTGGCACATCGCCCCCACCCGTTAGCACACCCAATTTGCGCACAGGACGCGATAACTTTGCCGGCATAATATAGTCCCTTTCTAAAAGAAGTTTCAAGGTCTTTGTAGAGTACACATCTGTAGGAATAATGGCTTCGACTCCCCACAGAAGAGTATATTCTCGCATAAAGTAGTATCGCATAGAGCGGTTCTCCCGCCAAGGGTTATACCCTCTTTGTGTCATCCCTGGCTCACGAGGGTCCTACCCACGCTGTCAGGACGATGTGAAAATCGAGCTCGCCCCTACGCGAACCCCAGCCATCTAACTTGACAGATCTTCTGAATTGAACGTATGCTATATTTTAGCACTTCATTTTGTGAAGTATAAGCACAACACATGAGCTATAATGAGGAGAGAGCGGACAATCATGACAACGCAAGACACACACCCCCCCGTCAGCATCGACTTTCATTTCGACCCGCTATGCCCCCTGGCATGGCGCACGGCCCTCTGGATACGCGAGGCGCGCAAGGTGCGCCCGGTCGACATCCACTGGCGCTTCTTCAGCCTGGAGATCATCAACCGCAAGGCAGGCACCGAGCCGGATTACGTGGATGGCTACGGGTGGGCCGGGCTGCGCACCCTGGCGCTGGCACGCCGCCAGCAGGGCAACGACGCAGTAGAGCAGCTCTATCTCGCCCTGGGCAACGCACAACACGGCCATGGCGCGAGCATCCGGGAGCCGGCGGGAGTACGCGCTGCTGTACGGGAAGCCGGGCTTGACGCGGCTCTGGTAAATGCGGCCC
>JALYTT010000065.1 GCA_030854145.1 Chloroflexota bacterium
CCCCGCCACGAAAGAAGGGACATATCGGTGAGCGAACAGGACGGATGCCTGCACGCAAGAGATCAGCATTTCGTGGAGGGGCGCCGCTGGCCTGCGCCCTGCATCTTGCTTGCGCCCTAATACGCGCGCCCGAACACCGCCTCGCAGGTTGCCGGCTTTCCTGTGTAGAGGGCCGTACCCTGCACACCGCCCTCCGGTTGATCGAAGGGGATCACACGCAGGGTGGCTTTCGTCTCTTCCTTGATCGCCAGCTCCGCTTCGCTGTCCTCGGCCCACTTCACACGCGCGAAGCCGCGCTTCTCGGCGATAATCTCTTTGAACTCGTCGTAGCTCTCGGTGGTGTAGGTATTGTTCTGGCGGAACTCCAGCGCGCGCTGGTACAGGCCCTGCTGTACCTCCTCCAGCAGCGCGGGCAGGCGCGTCTCCAGGGCCTCTACGGAGACGGACTCTTTGGCACGATTGTCGCGTCGCGCGAGCATTACGCTGTTGTTCTGCACGTCGCGCGGCCCGATCTCCATGCGCACCGGCACGCCGCGCATCTCCCACTCGCTGAACTTCCAGCCAGGGGTGTTCTCGCTCATATCCACCTTCACGCGCACCTTGCCCTTCAACATCTTCTCAACGCGCGCTACCAGCTCGCTCACCACGGACTTCTCGTGCTCTTTACGCCAGATGGGCACAATCACCACCTGGTACGGCGCGACGTGCGGCGGCAGGATCAGCCCGGATTTATCGCCATGCACCATGATGATGCCGCCGATGACGCGAGTGCTCAGCCCCCAGCTTGTAGTCGCGCAATACTTACGCTGTCCATCAGAATCCAGGTACTGGATATCAAAGCCGTGCGCGAATTTCGTGCCCAGATTGTGGCTTGTACCCGATTGCAGCGCCTTGCCATCGCCCATCATAGCCTCAATCGAGTAGGTACGGAGCGCGCCGGCGAACTTCTCGTTTTCGCTCTTGCGTCCGGTGAGCACGGGGATGGCCAGGTCCTCTTCGACAAAGCTCCGGTAGACCTCAAGCATCATCTGTGTGCGCTCTTCGGCCTCCTCAATGCTGCGGTGCGCGGTATGGCCTTCCTGCCACAGGAACTCGGAGGTGCGTAAGAACAGCATGGTACGCTTCTCCCAGCGCATCACGTTGTTCCACTGGTTGATGAGCAGGGGCAAGTCGCGATAGCTGTGAATCCATTTGGCAAAGCTATGCCCGATAATCGTTTCGCTGGTCGGGCGGATGGCCAGCGGCTCCTCCAGTTCCTCACCGCCGCCGCGCGTGACCCACGCCACCTCTGGCGCGAAGCCCTCGACATGCTCGGCCTCCTTCTCCATAAAGCTGCGCGGGATGAGCAGCGGGAAGTAGGCGTTGAGCACTCCGGTCTCTTTGAAACGCGCATCCAGCAGGCGCTGAATGTGCTCCCAGATGGCGTAGCCGTAGGGGCGGATAATCATACAGCCGCGCACCGGCGCGTAGTCCGCCAGCTCGGCCTTCCGCACGAGCTGGTTGTACCACAGTGAAAAGTTGTCCTCCTGGTCGGCAATCTCTTCTACATATCTTTCTGTGTCTGCCATGGTGTCCTCTTCTTCTCTCTTTATGCGCATAGAAACAAAACGAGCATAAAAAATCGCCCTTACAAAGGACGAGATTCTATGCTCGTGGTACCACCTTTTTTGAACCGCGCCTCGCGGCGCGCTTCCACTCACGCGGTCAATGCATCAAAGCATAGTAACCGCTCCTCCGGCTAACGGTGAGGCTCCGGTCAGCTTCTCGCTGACGCTCTCAGGCGGGTTCGACGCGGCATCCATCCACCGGCTTGCACTCTCCCGGCTCGCTGCTCGACTACTCCAGCGCCTACTGTTCCCGATCAACGCGCTTCTGCTATTTGTTATGCTAAGGCAAGGTTCAAATCAATGTGACAATTTGAATTAATTGGGTCCCTCCAGATACATTCTGAAGCCGCTCAGGAAGCCATTCCAGAATTTATTTTCGGCTGTTTGGACCGTTCAAACTGTCACAGTGATCCACGCTTACTCTGAACCATGCCTAAACAATACACTATGCCTTGTGAGATGTCAAGGGTACATCCATATTATGGTGTAGCTGTTGACTATCTCCCAGCCAGCCTCGCTTTCCAGATCATACTTCTCATTGAGAATGGTGTACCAATCGCGACCATCGTAGTGCCTGACAGCCAGGAACGCGGCGTACGCCATTTTGCGTACGGCTTGAGTCTCATCTTTGTTGCGCACTACTGAGGCAAGCAGAGTCATTGTGCGGCTATCCCCTGTATCTTGTTGCAGATAGGACAGTGCTTCGGCCCCTGCCTGGCGACAGTCCTCGTCTGGATCTTCCAGCAGGAAGTGACGCGCTGTCTCCCAGTATTTTTCCAGGCCAAAATAGAGTGTTAGACTTTTCAAGGCCGTTGCACGCACGGTGCCATTTTCGCTGCTCAGGAGGTGCTCCAGCGCCGGGATTGCCGGGGAAAAACGCTCCTGCCCGAAGTACATAATGGTGCGTAGAAGCTCCGGATCAGATAATTCCCTCTGCCCCATCTTTTCCAGGCTGCGTTGCAACGCAGCCTGCGTCTCCTGTACTTCTGCAGCCATAGAGGCTGCACGTTGCTTCAGATACAGCTCACCTTCTGCATTCAGATAGCTATGAACCATGGACCAATCAGCATGGCGCTCTAGCACAAAACGCTCGTTCAGGATCGCGAATTGCTCCAGCAGCAAGTATCCACGGAGAACCACTATCATGGCGGCATAGGCCCTTTTGCGCGTTGAACTCCACTCGGTAGAGTCGCAGACCACAGAAGCCAGCAAAGCCAGCGTACGAGCATCGCTCGTCGCTTGTTTCAGGTCCGCTAGCGCACTGATGCCCGCATCACGACATATATCATCTTCCAGCAAAAAGCGACGCGCTGTTTCCCAGTGTTTTTCCAGGCCGAAATAGCGGGTCAGACTTTTCAGTGCAATCTCACGTAGCAGTGAGTCTTCGCTGGTCAGGAACTGTTCAATGGTAGGAATGGCCTCTGTGAAGTGAGCTTTTGCCAGACCTTCGATTCTTGCCGACACTTCCCCACGGGAAAGTTTTCCTTGCTGCAAATCACGGAGATTCTGCTGGTGGCGTACTTGCTGCTCCTGTTCCGAAAGCATACCCTGATGAGAGAGTTTTCCCGCGCGAAAAAGCCGCTCTAGTTCCGACTGAGCATCCTCTTGCTCCTCTTGATCATGCTGGTCCATTCTCATGTACTCCTTCTACGTTCATTTCAAATCCTCCATAATAAGGCTACGAGCCATGGCGTAACCAGCCTTTCACGCCCTGCGAGTTGTGGTCCAATAGGTGCCAGAAAGTGGACCCCAGGTCCTATAATAGGAGATAGGGCAGCATATCGGCACTGCTGGCTGACGACCTGTTTACATAGCAATCGATAGTACAACGGCGTCATGCCTACTATCGATTTCATTCTAAGGAGACACTTACGTGAAAAAGTATATAGCCCTGTTCGTATTGCTCAGTCTGTTCACCGTTCTGCTGGTAGCTTGCGGTGGCAGCGGCGGCGGCAGCGCCAGTCACGATGTTCATATGAATCAATCGAACTTTGCGCAACCCAGCATCACCATCAGCAAGGGCGACAGTATCAATCTGATTGACGATGCTACCGTTCCCCACATCATTGAAAACGGGAAGTGGGACAATGGCATTGCTAAGAATGTGGAAGAAAGCGGCGCTCCCACTGTGAATAGCCTCCAGTTCAATGGTAACGATAGCCACAGTATCGGCCCCTTCACTACATCCGGGACCTTCCATTTTTACTGTACTATTCACGAGAACATGAATCTTACGGTCACAGTACAATAGAGAATGAACATAAAAAGAGGAGTGTAGGCGCCGCTTACACTCCTCTTTTCTATGAGTATCACTACTCCTGCGAGAAGAAGATGCTCTTCACCTCGGTATAGAGCTGAGCCGCGTGCATGCCCATCTCGCGACCAATGCCACTCTTTTTGTAGCCTCCAAATGGGGCCTCCGTATGCACGCTATGCGCGGAGTTCACCGACAGCACACCCGCGCGCAGGCCTCTGGCCACGCGGATCGCCCGGCCAAGATCGCGCGTCCACAGCGAGCCAGATAGCCCATAGGGGGTGTCATTGGCCAGGCGGATGGCCTCCTCCTCCGTCTCGAATGGCAAGATACACGCCACAGGACCGAATATCTCTTCCTGGGCCACGCGCATCTTGTTATCGACATCCGTGAGGACGGCTGGCCGCAGAAAATAGCCCTCCTCACCGCCGGCTATGGCTGGCACATCGCCGCCGCTGAGCAGGCGCGCGCCCTCCTCCCGTCCAAGCGCGATGTAATCAAGCGCACGCTGTCGCTGGCCCGCTGAGATGAGCGGCCCAACCTCGCTCTCCTCGTCAAGCGGCTGGCCAATACGCAGCGCCGCCGTGCGCTTCTCGAAGCGTTCGATAAACTCCGCATAGACCGGGCGCTGTACCAGGATACGGGCGCGTGCGCAGCAATCCTGCCCGCAATTGCCAAAGACGGCGAACACCGACGCCTCGACACAGCGCTCCATCTCCGCGTCCGCGAACACGACGTTCGCGGCCTTGCCGCCCAGCTCAAGCGATACGCGCGTAATATCCTGCGCACACAGGCCCATGATCTGCGAGCCTACCTCGGTCGAACCCGTGAATGAGACCTTCGACACCAGCGGATGCCTGACCAGCGCATTGCCAACCGCTGATCCTGGTCCCGGAAGCACGGAGAGCACGCCGGGCGGCAGACCAGCCTCCATCAAAATATCTGCCAGCGCCAGGACTGACAGCGGCGTGAGCTGGGCAGGCTTCACGACAACCGTGTTGCCACATGCCAGGGCGGGTGCAATCTTCCACGAGGCAATGACCATGGGGAAGTTCCACGGCGTGATCAAAGCGCATACGCCCACCGGTTCCCGCAGCGTCACCTCCAGGCCCGCATCCTGCACCGGGATGGTCTCCCCAAATATCTTGTTCGCCGCCCCGCCCCAGTACTCAAGCACTCCCGCCACAAGCCCGACCTCGCCGCGCGCATCTCCAATAGGCTTGCCCGCGTTGCGCGCCTCAATGACGGCAAGTTCCTCCAGACGCTCGCGCACCAGCACAGACGCCCTGAGCAAGATGCGACCGCGCTCCGTCGCGCTGAGACGCGGCCACTCGCCTGCCTCGAAGGTTCGGTAAGCGGTCTGCACAGCCCGCTCAACGTCTTCAATACCCGCCTCGGCCACCTCCGCAAAGGGCCGACCCAATGCAGGCTCAATGACGGCAAACGTCTTGCCATCCACAGCGGGAACGCGCTCCCCGCCAAGCACTAAATGCTCAATCGACATGGTTTCTCCTCATGATAGATCGCGAGAGTATCCAGCCACCATTGTACGAGCCTGCCATTGCCGGGTCAAGTATAAACCCTACCTTCAATCTTGCCTTTCCAGCACACTGATATCATACCGCTGTAGTTCAGCAGCAAAATGCGTATGGAGCGTGCTCATGAGTTCAGCAATGGAGATGGGTAATATCCTCTGGCTGATATTGACCTGGGCCAGAAAGGCTGGATTCTTGCGCAAGGCCCATGCATCGAGACACATGGAGAGGTATTTCAGGGGTCCTGGTGATTGCTCAGCGATCAAGCGGGTCAAAAAATCCTCATAATTCCATAGGGCAATCCCTAGCACGAAACCGTTACCGGGCATCGTGTAGGAGCCGACTGCCTTGATCTCACTCCATTGGATGAGCGTGGTGAAAAAGATGCCTTCACGACTGATCCGCAAGGTTCGCTGGGGAGCCAACCGTTGGCGAATGACCCAGAGAAGGAACCAGCCCTGGAACAGGAGCGCGAGAACTCCACCGATTTCCACTGTAATGACCAGACCCCAGTCGGATGGATAAAGGCTCAGCAGATGCTTTCCTACCCCAGCAGTCATCACGAAAATGGGCATACCAAGGAGCCAAACGCTCACAAAAAACGAGAATATTGGGGAGAAAAGCGCAGGTTTGTACTTGATGAGTGGGAATATGAGATCCGCTTCGGATATCTGCTCCTGCATTGGATGCCCTTCCTGGTGGAGAGACCACCACTCTGAACCTATACGTCTCGCAAAATAAGGAGTATCTTGGGGCAAGCCAGCAAAAAAGACGAATTGAAGAAATTATACCATAGGAAGCGCTAGAAGTATGGAACTGGGGCATAGCATAGGGAGGAATCGGGAATATCCCCATGCGACCAATTGTTCAAGTTTATAACAAAGTCGTTTATGCCAACCAGGCAGCGAGAGAACTGACACACGAAGGGAATGCATTGAAGCTCGGCCCGGCATTCATGCGTGTACCCATAGATAATACGGTGCCTTCACCGGTAAAACCTTTGCGCATAGTATCGATGGAGCCAGCTCGCTAAGGCTGATAGAACCATCTGCGATAACTCCCTTTCGCGAAAGTATGATAAAAAGGAGTGCCAATGGCATGGTAAAAATCGCGTTCCAGGAAGTCACGAAACAGTATCCCGGCAGCAATATTCCAGCCGTTGACGCGGTGACATTCGATGTGCAGGAAGGCTCTATCTGTATGCTGCTGGGGACCTCAGGCTCAGGGAAAACCACCCTGCTGCGCATGGTTAACCGGCTAATCGAGCCAACCTCAGGCAAAATCCTGATCGATGGGCACAATATCTTGCAGGAGGACCCCATCGCCTTGCGGCGGCGCATAGGCTACGTGATCCAGCAGGTCGGCTTATTTCCCCACATGAATATCGCCGAGAATATTCGCGTCACCGCCCAGATTACCGGCTGGTCGAAGCCGCGCATGGCCGAGCGCGTTGATGAATTGCTGAGGTTAGTTGACATGGACCCCGCCCAATATCGCGCGCGCTTCCCGCGCCAGTTGTCCGGTGGCCAGCAACAACGCATCGGCCTGGCGCGTGCGCTCACTATCGATCCCGCCATCCTGCTGATGGACGAGCCTTTCGGCGCGCTCGACGCCATCACGCGCGAACGCATGCAGGGCGAACTGCTGCGCATCCAGCGCGGGGTGCGCAAAACCATCCTTTTCGTGACACACGACGTTGAAGAGGCCTTCCGCATCGGCGACCAGATCGCCGTGATGTCCGAGGGCAAGCTGGTGCAGATCGGCACGCCTATCGAGATCCTACTGCACCCGGCCAACGAGTTCGTCAACAAGTTGGTAGGAGCGGATAGCATGCTGCGCCAACTCCAATACCTTCCCGTTTCAAGCGCTATGGAGCCCGCCGAAAATGGCGCCCTGGCCCGGCAGGAGTATGCCCACTGCTCATCCTCCGATCCCCTGCTCCAGGCGTTGCTCAGACTGATTGAAACGAACACGCCTGCGCTGGATGTCTATGATGAGCATACTCAGGAGCATATCGGGTATGTCTCCCTCGCCAGCATCAATCGCGAGATCACATCAGCGCGCAGCTTTGAAAAAAGTACCCGTGAAGAAACAAAGATAGAATCTTCACTTTGATACTCTGCATGAGGAGGGCGCTTCATGCGTTTCCTGCTTAATCCAGCCAGCTACGATCTGTCTGATCCCAGCAGCATTCCTAACCTGCTATGGCAACACCTGATCATCGTGGGCATCAGTATGCTGATCGCGTTGATTATCGCTTTCCCGCTCGCTATCCTGGTCACGCGCTATCGCAGACTCTACCTGCCTGTGATCACCTTTACCGGACTGCTATATACCATTCCCGGCATTGCGCTGCTGGGTATCCTGGTCTCCATCTTCCAGCTAAGCCTGGCAACGGTGATTATCCCCCTGGTTATCTATGCCCAACTGGTGCTGGTGCGCAACATCGCCGCCGCCATCAATAATATCGATCCGCTGCTCATCGAGGTCGGGCGCGCGGTGGGGATGAGTCGCGGGCAGGTGTTTTTCCGCGTGACCCTGCCCCTGGCCATGCCGGTGATTATCGCGGGCATTCGCATCGCGGTAGTCACGACGATTGGCATTGCCTCGCTGGCCTCCCTTGTTGGCCAGGGTGGGCTTGGCGACCTGATCTTCAAGAGTATCCCTTTCGATGATAAAGAGACAATCTTTGGGGGCGCGATCTTGATAGGTCTCTTCGCGATTGTAGCGGACCTGCTCTTGCTGGGCGTACAGATCGCCCTCAATCGCGGTCGCAGCGCCGTATCCGTTGCTTAAGGAGACGGAAGAAGTCAGGCACGCACGCCAGAGCATGGTGGTGCGTGTCTTGATGAAGGGAGGATAAGACGTATGCTGCTACAACAGACCTGGCAATATATTACGGACCCGGCAAATACCTTCGCGGACCACAGCTATGGGTATATCCAGCTTTGTATTGTGGCGATCACCATCGCGACCATCATTGGCATTGTGATCGGTATCGCCGTCGTGCGCAGTCCCATTATGGCCTTCGTGGCGGTCAACCTCAGCGGCTTTATGCGCGCGATCCCGGTGATCGCCTTTCTGGCGGCGGCGCTGCCCTACCTGGGTGTGGGCTTCACACCCAGCCTCATTGCCCTGAGCATTCTGGGTATCCCTCCTGTGCTGTTGAATACCTATACAGGCATTCGCGGCATCGACCCGGCCATTATCGATGCCGCGCGCGGCATTGGTATGAATGGGTTGCAGATCATTACCCGCATCCAGGCGCCCCTGGTGATGCCCATCATCGCGGCCGGCGTACGCACGTCGGCTGTGCAGATTGTGGCTACCGCGACGCTGGCGGCGATTATCGGCGCCGGCGGCTATGGCGAGTATATCGTCAACGGCCTCTATCAGTTCAATACTGCCGAGGTGCTCGCCGGTGCGATCCCTGTCTCGATTTTAGCTATGATTGTAGAGATTCTTATGAGTTCGCTGCAACGCGCTCTGACACCCGCTGGCATGCGCCTGCAAGCGGCAAATGAGACGGCCAAGTCGTGAAGATGCCGTGAACTTGTGCTATACGACAACGTATATCATAAGAGAAAGGCCTGGTTCACGACCAAGTTTTGTTCGTACAATTTACTAAGTGGAGGACTTTATGACCCCCTTGCTACGCTCACTGCGAGCCAAGTTTTTGGTTCTCATCATACTCAGCTCACTTCTTCTATTAGCTGCATGCGGCAGCACGCCCAACACCAGCCCTGGCGCGTCGGGCAACCCGAATAGCCAGATCACGCTGACGGTTGGCGGGAAGCTTGATGTCGAGGCACAGTTGCTCACCAAGATGTATACCCTGCTGTTGCGGCATGCCGGCTTTACCGTCAACGAGAAACCGGCGCTGGGCACGAATGATGTCGTCCTCAACGCCATTAACAGTGGCGCCATCGATCTCTATCCAGAGTTCACCGCGACCGGCCTGGCGCGCCTGGGCCTCCAGACGGCCCATGATCCCCAGAAGGACTACCAGGCGGTGAAACAGGGCTACGAGAGCAAGTATAAGATTACCTGGCTCGATGTGGCCCCGCTCAACGATACCTACGGTCTCTGCGCTCCCAAAGCGGCCGCGACAACGCTGAACCTGACCAAACTCTCGGATCTCACGCCGGCCGCCGCCTCTCAGATGACGATCGCCTCGCCCACTGACGGCCAGGATCCGCTGAAGGCTATGGAGTCGGTCTACGGTGTCCACTTTAAGAAGGTGATCGTCCTGGATGAGGCGCTGACCTTCCAGACAGTGACGCAGGCTCAGGCCCAACTAAATGTCTGCTATACGACCAGCGCCCTGATCAATCAGAGCAACTTCGTGCTGCTCAATGATGACAAGAACGCCTTCCCCATCTACAATCCCGCGCCTATCGTCCGCGATAGCACGCTCCAGAAGGCCCCTGCCATCGCTACGACCCTGAACCCACTGGCGCCCAAGCTGACAACCGATGTCAGTATCCAACTGCAAACGCTGGTGACCACCGCCGTAAAGAACGGCACGCCTAAGTCGCAGGCAATTACTAAGACCGCAACAGACTGGCTGAAGAGCCAGGGACTGTTGTAACGAACCGACGCGGGCCATGGGGCAAGGTGGATCATAATCTCATGATCCACCTTGCCCCATGGCCCGTTCCATATTTTATTTAAGGAGGTAGCTCAAAAACTAAAATATGCTACAATAGTGCTGATCTACCAGAGATATCCAGTCGACACATCCTTCATGCAAGAAGTGGCACGGGAGAACAAGAGCCATGGCTATAGAGAATCAGCGAACCATGACCGTTGAAGAATACTTTCAACTGGAAGGAAACGATCCTGAGACACGCTATGAGTACATCGATGGTCAGGTGTATGCCCTGGCAGGTGGAACTGCCAATCATGACACCATCAAGTCGAATATCCAACGCATCCTCTGGAATCTTCTGCGCGGTAGCAACTGCCGTACCTACAGCTCTGATATGAAGATCTACATCTCTGAGACACGCTACTTCTATCCCGATGTCACAGTGACATGCGATCCACGAGATCGGGGCAAGGTCCAGGCGCTCCACTCTCCACGCCTCATTATGGAAGTCCTTTCCCCAACGACTGAACTGACCGACCGAACGTGGAAACTCAAGAATTATTGCGCACATCCTACCATCGAAGAATATCTGCTGGTCGATTCGCAATCCCTCAAAATTGAAAGCTACCATAAAGAACAAAACCGCTGGATCTATGAAGCCTTCGAAACCACTGACGATATCACGCTGCATAGCCTCGGCGTTCACTTTGCTTTCGCCGAGGCATATACAGATGTAGAGTTTGACCAAACTACAGGAGAGACACACCTATAGCGCCGCTATGCGGAAGCAGCAGGTGCCTTCTGCGTCGGGTGGGAGGCGTGACCACGCAGGTAGTCACGAATCGCCAGCGCGGCCGCCGCGCCCTCGCCGGCGGCGCTTACCAGTTGCTTGGTACTGCCCGCGCGCACATCGCCGGCGGCGAAGATGCCCCGCTTGTTGGTCTCAAAACCGCTGCCTGTGACGATGAAGCCCTGCGCATCAACTTCGACGAGATCTTTGAAGGGCTGGCTGTTGGGGGCCAGGCCGACAAACACAAAAACTCCCGCCGGGTGCAGTTCCTCTGTCTGCCCTGTCTCGCTATCCTTCACAACCACGGTCTCCAGGCGGTGCTGCTGGCCCTTGAATTCGACAACCTGGGTGTTGAAGCGCGCCTCTATCTGTGGCGATGCCAGCGCCTTGTCGCTAGCGACCTTGCTCGCCGTTAATTTGGGACCACGCACCAGCAAGGTGACCTTGGGGGAGAAGCGTGTCAGAAAGGCGCCTTCCTCTACGGCGCTGTTGCTGCCCCCGACGACGGCTACGTCGCGCCCCTTGTAGAACGGCCCATCACACGTCGCGCAGAAATGCACACCGGCACCGATGAAATCGTCTTCACCAGGGATACCCAGGCGCTTATAGGTCGAGCCGGTGGCGATCAGAATGGTATGCCCGCGATGCACCTGGCCGGACTCGGTCGAAACGGTGTAATCTCCCTGATCTTCGACGACGCTTACCACGTCCTGCGCCGAGAGCAGTTCTACGCCGAAGCGCTTGCTCTGCTCGATAACGCGATCAGCGAATTCGGAGCCGGTGACGCCCTCCGGAAAACCGGGATAGTTGTCCAGGCACTCGGTGATGCCCGCCTGTCCGCCCAGACCGCCGCGCTCGATGACGAGCACATCATAGCCGTCGCGAGCCGCATAGATCGCCGCCGTCAGCGCCGTGGGACCACCGCCCACCACTATCAGGTCGTAGTAGTCGCACTTTGCGTTGGTCTCCAGACCAAGTTTGGCCGCCAGTTCCGCGTTCGACGGCTCAACCAGGTACGACCCATCCCCGAATACAATGGTCGGTATCGATAGGCCGCCATTTTGCAGCTTCTGTACCACTGCCTGACCCTCGTCGTCATCTTCAATGTTAATATAATCGTAGCGGATACGCTGCTCGCCGAGGAATCTCTTGCTCTGTTTGCAATCGCTACACCAGTCGGTGCCATATAATTTGATCGTAGTCTCTGCCATAGACCCTCTGCTGGCTCCTTTCGTTGCTCACTAACCACAGCTTTATAGCTCTCTATTCAAGTGTAACACCACTATATAGCTTTATCATCCCGTTAGCATCCTCGCCCCCTACCCACTTTCGCCGTGTACTTGCGTCCTTGAAAAAGAGCGGCCCCTTCTTACGTGTTAAGAGAGAACTTTGCTGCTCAGTCAAGCTTCATTCGGTAGGATGACGGGCAATCCCTCATTCCGCGTAGGGATTCGGCAAGCCGAATCCCTAGGAACGGTCCTTGGACCAAGGGGGCCTCCCCTTGCCTCGCTTGCGAGGCCAGCACGGATGCGGCAAGCCAAATCCCTACGCGGAATGGGCCGTCTCACCTGTTCTACTCAGTTTGACAGAACTCTATGGAGGTTGCCAACAAGGTAATCTCCACCTGAAAGGCAAATATTGGCATGTCGATAGTCCAGGCGCCTCGTCCTCCAGGGGAACCAGTAGCGGCCACTCCCAGCATATACCAACGCTGGCGATTCCCCTTGCTCTGCGTGCTGCTGCTCATCGCCACCGGCATGAATGCAGCGCTGGCGCTCAGTGCGCCCCCGATTGATGGCCCGCTTACGCCATTTCTATGGCTGTGGCTCAGCAGCTTTCTGCCCTACCTGGCGGCCAGCTTCTTGATCCTGTCGACGAAAGCGCCGTCGGGGAGACGGCAGTGGATAGAACTGGGTGTGATCCTGGGCGGCGCGCTGATCCTGCGCGCGCTCCTGCTCCCCATCCCGCCGAATCTGTCGCACGACTCCTGGCGCTACCTGTGGGATGCGCGCGTCACCCTGCACGGCTACAGCCCATATGCCTACGCCCCTGGCGATCCGCTGTTCACCTCGCTGCGCGATTTCATTTTCGCCAATAGTCGCTTTCGCAACGTCCCGACCATCTACCCCCCTGCTGCGCAGGCCGTGTATCTGCTGAGCTACATCCTGGCGCCAAGCAACCTGTTTGTGCTCAAAGGGATCTTTCTCGTCGCCGACCTTGTGACCTGCGCGGCCCTGGCGCTGCTGCTGAAACACCGGGGCCTGGACCCGGCTCGCTGCCTTATCTACGCCTGGTGCCCGCTCCCCATCATCGAGTTTGCGCTCCAGGGTCATGTAGATGTGCTCACCCTGACATTCATGGTACTGACTATCCTGTGCGCGCTAAGTCAACGGCGCGGCGCTCGCGTCCTGACGGGTTTCTTGCTGGCGCTGGCGACGCTCACAAAAATCTATCCCATTGTGCTACTGGTAGTCGTGCTGCGCCGCCGCGACTGGGCACTGCTCGCTACGTGCTTCGCGACGATCATCCTGGCGTATACTCCCTATCTCCTACTAGGACACGGGCAGATATTCGGCTTCTTCGCCACGTATGCCAGCGAGCATACCCCTAACGCCGGGATTGTGCAACTCGCTCTAGACTGGCTGGCAGCTCGCATTGGCATACCCGCCAGAGCAACGCAGATCCTGGAGTACGCGGTTGACCTGCTTGTGGTGGGAGGGGTCTCGCTGCTCATTCTCTGGCTGCGCCTGCGCGAACGCATCAGCATGGAGGCGGGTACGCTGATCCTGATCGGCACTATTTTTACTGTCTCCTCGCACATCTTCCCCTGGTATACGACGGCCTTGCTGCCCTGGATTGCGCTGCTGGTTCGGCCGATATGGATAGTACCTATCCGGGAACGTGGCGATGAGATACGCGCCGTATTCTGGCCACGGGTGGTACAGGCAGTGCATGGCAGGGGGTTGGCGGTCGCGATGGCCTGGTATTTCACCTGTATCTCGACCATCGCCTATTTCTTCAATACGTTGCCCGATTGGAATAGCTACTACTTCCTGGTGTACGATGTGACACTGGCAGGGCTACTCGTGGCGGCGATTGCAGGGATAATGCATATCCGACAACGGTACGCAAAACCATCTCAACCCGCCTGAGCGACAAGGTTGCCCACCTGAGCCGATTATACCAGACGCGTATAATGAAGCGAGCGGGCTATGTTTTTGAAAAAAATATCCAGTTGCAGCGTGACTATGTAGCATACGAAGATAATGAGACCTGTAATGTATTCACTAAGCCACTTATTCAGGGATAAATCATGAGCATTAAAGATCAAGACACGACAGACGTAGCGATGGACACTCCGCCTGCGCCACCTGCGCCCTATGCAAAACGTCAAACTATCCTCACGACGCTGTTGTTAGCGCCGGGGGCAGGGTTGGCAGCCAGCTTGATGACCGTGGTGCTTATGGGGATACTGTTACTGGTCGCCGGTATCCCGACTCCAGTAGAGCTTTTTGGGGATTTTACTCTCAAGCATATAGACGTAAACACCTTCCTTCGACTGCTGCTGATGTTTTCACCCAACTCAAAGACGACGCCGCTTGGCCTGGCGCTCCTGGGTATGATTGGCGCTGGTATCGTGCTGGGCGTGCTATATGCCGCACTGGTACGGGTGACCCTTCCGGCCAGAGACTACCGACCAGGACGGCGCGAGTGGCTTACGGCCGCGACTTTCAGCGCGGCGATGACGCTGACTGGCGTACTGCTGTTCTGGAACGAATTGGGACAGAACCACTTCGGACTGCCGGGCACTTCGGCCATGCTAGTGACAATCCTTGGCCTGCTCGCGGACTTTAGCCTGTATGGCCTGGTGCTGTGTCTGGCCTATCGCCTGCTGCTGCCCAAGCAGGCTCAACCCGACGTGAGCAGAGCTTCACAGGGTCGCAGGCAACTCCTCTCACGCGCGAGTGTAGCGGCACTGAGTGTCGGCGCCGGCGCGGGCACACTGGGGTTGATCCGCGGCTACCTCAACAACTATACCAGCTATGACGGCACAAAGACCTATCCCCGCAACAATATTACGTCACCAATTACCCCGAATAACGAACACTACGTCGTCACCCAGAACGTCGTCGATCCAGCGCCGAACACAGATCTCTGGCGCTTAGAGGTAACGGGCCTGGTGAATACACCCGGCACGTATACATACGCGGAGATGCAAAAGCTGCCCTCGACTTCCCGCGCGATCACGCTTGAATGTATCGCCAACGGCACTGGCGACCACCTGCTCAGCACTGCCATCTGGCAGGGGGTGACCCTGCGCACGCTACTGGAGCAGCATGGTGGACCGCAGGCGGGCGCGCGCTACGCGGCGTTCTACAGCGTTGACGGCTACAATGTGAGCCTGCCCCTGGACGAGCTGCTGGCCCTCGATGCCCTGCTGGCCTGGCGCATGAACGGCGCCGAACTACCCCAGCGTCACGGGTTCCCTATGCGGGTACTCGTCCCTGGCCACTACGGCGAAGAGAACCCTAAGTGGCTGACACGCGTGGAACTGACCGATCACTTTGTGGGCGGCCTGTACTCCGATCAAGGCTGGTTCAATGGTCCGCTTCACACCATCAGCCGCATCGATCGCCCCCGTGGTCACGTCCCCTTCGGGCAGGTGATAGAGGTCGGCGGGATAGCCTTCGCGGGTAACCGTGGCATCCAGAAGGTCGAGGTTAGCACCGACAAGGGTCTGACATGGCACCAGGCAGCACTACAACCGCCACTCTCGCAGGATAGCTGGGTGCTCTGGACCTGGCAATGGTCGCCCACGCTCCCCGGCGCCTATCAGCTCACCTGCCGCGCCACAGACGGCACCGGCGAGACCCAAATTAGCCATATGCAGGGGACGGTACCAAACGGGGCCACTGGCTACCATGTCGTGAACGCGCAGGTGGGCTAATCATCACGCATGTTGCTCTACTGTCGTATATGCTTGTTCAAGAGCATTGGCAAAATCAAGCACGTGCTGGAAACGCAGTTCTGGCTTTTTCTCAAGAGCGATCATCACAACCTGCGCGATAGCTGAGGGAATCTGAGGTCTTTTCTCAGCTATAGGCGCAGGCACGGCACCGGCATGCTGCTGTGAAATGGCTGTGAAGGGACCACGAAATGGAGGGTCACCCGTGAGCCATTCGTACACAACACAACCGAGAGCATACTGGTCACTGGCAGGCAATGCGTGCCCCTGCAACTGCTCCGGAGCCATATAGGCCAGCGTGCCAACAAGCGCCTGGCTCTCTTGAGAAGCGGCATCCTGCGAGCTAAGAGCTGCTCCAAAGCCACAGAGCAGCAACTGCTCCTGTGCCCCCATGAGCATATGCTCTGGCTTGACATCACGATGAATCACCTGCTGGTCATGCAAGTACTGAAGCGCAGCCGCAATCTGCGCCACATACGAGAGAATCTCCTGTAGAGGAAGGCATGTCCCCTTTGGATGTAGTCCTCTCAGCGTTCCCAGCGGAGCATATTCCAGGCCAAGATACACCACAGACTCGCTAGCCAGAACTTGTTCCCCGACATCCAACAGGTGGACAATGTGAGGATCATCGAAGCGCGCAAGGAGGCGGGCCTCAGCAAGCAACTGCTCCCAGGTAGCGCGCGTGTGGGGTCGATAGGGAATTTTTACCGCTACCTGGCTCCTGGTAAGTTCATGCTCACCGGCGTACACCTGTGCATTCTCACCTCGGGCGAGAAGTCGAGTAAGACGATAGGCGCCAAAAGACATGCCTGAAAAATCGTCCATAGTACCAGTACCTCCCAAATGACTTTTCTCTCCTGCATGGAAGGGGTCGCTCCGTCTTCCCAACTTTTACATGGCCCTGCATCGGCCCACCAGCCTGCACGCCCCTTGTTTTTATATATTGAATTATGCTACACTACATTTACGCATAGCAATCTTACGAACCCTTGCGTATAACGTATACAAAACGGCGTTTGTAACACAACCCAGGCTATGCACACAAAAGGAAAAGACCGTTTCAATGCGACGAGTCGTTCTCATCTTCTCCTCCACCACGCTGTAGCCTCCAGGCGCACAATGTGTCGAGTGAGCACCATGAAGCTGTAAGGAAAACACAGAGCAGGTCCCCGCTGCACTTTGCGCGGTGGCCGCATACTACATGAGCCTTTACGAGTCACTCGCCCTTCGTAGAGGCGCGGTTTATCGCGCGTGGCAGCCATGACGACCGGCTAACCCCAGCGCGATAAATCGCGCAGCTACGCAGGATGGGCCACCTGTGGAGGACATTCCGCCCGCTCGCTTCTAACACCTCTCCAGCAACTGTGCTCATCACTGCTTTGCGCTTGTTCGAGCGCTACAATCTCGCAATGACATTCCTTGAGCTTTCATTCACTTTGTTACGAGGTTCTTGCTGCCTTGTGATGATTTCTTGTTGCGAGTGGAGAAGAGAGATGAGTACGAAACGCGCGAAGCTGAAAGCCTATCCGCTCTACCTGTGCATAGCGGTCGCGGGCGCATTCGGCATGACAACCGTGCAAACTGTGAGCAGCGTCTACCAGGTGGAGGTTGTGAAGCTCAGTCCGCTACAACTGATCCTGGTGGGGACAACGCTGGAGATTGTGACGTTCTGCTGCCAGGTGCCCACGGGGGCGCTGGCAGACCTGTACAGCCGGCGCATGTGTGTCATTCTGGGATACCTGCTGCTGGGTGCCAGTTACCTGCTCCAGGGGCTGGTGCCACACTTTGAGGCTATCCTGCTGGCGCAGGTCCTTTTAGGAGCAGGCTTCACCTTCCTCAGCGGAGCCGAAGAGGCCTGGGTGGCGGACGAGATCACCGGTGTGAGCGCCGGGCGAGTTTTCCTGCGCGCGACGCAGTGGGGGCTGGTAGGTTCCCTGGCAGCCATCCCCTTGAGCCTGGCCCTCGCCAACCGGTGGCAACTCAATGTGCCGATGATAGTAGGCGCGGGCATTCTTCTGCTGCTGAGTGTGTTGCTGCTCGGCTTCATGCCCGAAAACAATTTCCGACGCCAGCCCCAAACGGAGCGCACGACCTGGCACACTCTGGGCAAGCAGGTCGTCGAGGGGGGTCGGGCCGTGCGCGCCAGCGCGATGCTGTTATGCATCCTGGGCGTGACCCTGTTTATCGGGCTGGCAAGCGAGGGCTTCGATCGCCTGTATACCGCGCACTTCCTGCTGGACTTCACCTTGCCGAGTCTCTGGGGGTTGAAGCCCGTCACCTGGTTCGGCATTATCAGCGCTGGCAGCATGCTGCTGTCCATTGCCGGCACCGAGGTGATCGCGCGCTATGTAGATACGGACAGGCCGCGCGCGGTGATCGCGACCCTGTTCGTCTGCCACGCGCTACTGACTATCGGCATCGTTGCCTTCGCTCTGGCGGGCAACTTCTATGTAGCACTATGTACCTACTGGTGTGTTCGCATCATCCGCACCATGCGTGCGCCGCTGCACAGCGCCTGGCTCACCCAATATACCGACTCCCGGCAGCGCGCGACGGTCTTCTCGTTCGATGGCATGGTCGATCCCATCGGGCAGATCGCGGGCGGCCCGTTCGTGGGGATGATTGGCGAGTGGTTCTCACTGCGTATCGCGCTGGTCACGGTAGGGCTGATCATGAGTCCCGGACTGCTCATCCTTGTGCGTGCCTTCAAGCTGCAAAAGAAGGTCAGTAGTGATGCAGAGCAGATGCAGCCAGGGGAGGAGCCAGAGACGGTGCCGTAGGGTTATGCTTGCTCCGTCGTGCAGGAGGCGGGGTCGCCTCCTGCAC
>JALYTT010000066.1 GCA_030854145.1 Chloroflexota bacterium
AGATAGAGCCGTAAGCAGGCAAGACGCGCCTTGCCTGCTTACGGCTCTATCCAGGATGTATCATGAATCTACTCCAGCGTTCTGGTCATATAATCAGTCTGCGAGCGTACGTACATCCCGGCTCGCAGGTAGAGTTCCTGTGCGCCGGTCTGGTTGGTGACATCAACGTCGAGAATGACCTGGCGGATGCCACGCCGGTAGTATTCACCGAAGGCCGTGTAGAGCAGGTTGAGCGCGATGCCACGTTTGCGCCAGGCACGCCGCACAGCGACCTGCCAGATGTGACCATCGGCCGCTTCTGGCCAGATGCGGCAGAGAATCGTCCCGACGACCTGGCCATCCGCCTCTGCGACAGAGAGCATTGCTGGCTCGAAGCTGGATGATTTGACGAAAACGCCCTCATACCAGTCCTCATAGGGGCGGTATGGCTCGCCATCGATGTCGGGGAAGGCTTCAGCGATCACGTCATAGACGGCGCGCTCCTCCTGACCGCGTACGAAGGGGCGAATGGTGATGCCCTCCAGGGATCGTGGCGTGGGTGGTGGCGCGTCCAGGACGATACGCATGCGGAAGTCGCTCGCCTCGACCGTGAAGCCATGCTGCTCCAGCACGTGTGTGAAGTCGGGCGTAAAGCTCCAGGCGTAGAGGAGACGCGGCGTCTCGGCGTGGGCGGCGAGCAGCGCGTGCGCCCGTTCCTCCGCGAAGTGCAGCAGGGAGGAGATGATGGACTGGTCCTTATAAGCCAGGCGCACTCCCGTATGAGCATCAAGCATGACGCCCCGCTGGGTAGCTGCCACGCCGGTAAAGCCAACGAGCTCGTCTTCTGGCGTGGTCACGACGAGCGTATCCCTGGTGAGGTCGGTTCCCTCCTCTTTCCATTGCTCAAGCACGTCAGCAGGCGTGCTCTCGCTGATGCCCATCGCTGCCAGCTCGTGTTCAACTTGCATGGCGCAGATGGCCTGAGCGTCCTCAGGGGTCGCGGGACGGGTGTGTACGTCTTGCGGTAGGGTAATACTGGGCATGTGAAGTACTGCCTTTCTAGAAATTGTCCTTCATAGGCTGGGCAGACTGGGGCGTATCTTTACCATTGCAGGCGAGTCTTTCATAGGAAGCCAGGCAGAGACAGCAAAGGGGTACTGGCAAACACACAAAAGCCGCGAGCGTTAGATGAAGAGGAACGCCCACGGCCATTTCGGCTACTGCTGGTTTGCCCGACTATGCGAGGAAGACTGAGGTTGTTCGGTCGCGTCCTGCTATACACGGCGCGCCCGACCTGAAAAAGGGCATAGTGAGACCCTGGGCGACCACGCAGGCCTCAGGCGCGAAGAGGCACAGTCGGCAGCCGCAGCGAGCAAAGAGGTGTTTGTCTTTCGCCTTTGCCATCTCGAATACAACCCTTTACTGTATGGAATGTAGTTCCAGTGCTTCGCTACATGGAAGCACCGGGAGAAGTTTACCATCGCGGCGTGCTCGCTGTCAAGGAAGCAACGTCCTTGCTCAGCAGCAGCATAGAATCTTTCACGGAAACTCTGACGCCTTCAGGCGAAGGAGGAAACGAAAGGTTATGAGACGATATGGATACGTGGCTTCCCTGACATCTTCGCG
Source organism: Chloroflexota bacterium (assembly GCA_030854145.1). Next base: position 1,606 of record JALYTT010000066.1, read on the forward strand.
TGATGCGCCGCGAGATAGGCCTCGCGCTCCACTTGTGGCAGAGCGGTCAGGATCTCTGTGCGCCTGCGTTCCAGATCGTCACGGTTTCCCGGCTCGCGTGATGATGGATGGGCATTGCTGAACACATGATCGTCGCAGAACACGTTGCGGCGACGGAACGCTTCGGGAGCCGTTTTCTGGAGGTGCTTGCGCATTGCCGGACTGGCATTGGGAACGGTATACCACGGCTCTGACATACAATATGCGAAATCGTGCGCCCAGGTCGGACACTGCAAGTCATAGCGTGAGGCTAAGTATTCCGCTGCGCCCGCGCAAAACGCTGCCCAGCCTCGCTGCTCTTCGGTGGGGATCTCCGGCATCAGGATGGGATCGTCGATGAGATGCTGACGACTCTCGACGGCATACAAGAAGAAGGCGTTCATGAAATTGCCCACAGCTACGCGAAAGCCCTCTTTGCCCGAAGCGAGTTCGTCGTAGGCCATGGCCAATGCTTGTGTTTTCAATGCTCCTCCAACCACGAGCACACTCATCGGCTCTGGACCAGGGAAGGCTTCCACCAATGCTTCATCGAATTCTTCCAGCAATCCCTCTAATTCTAGCTTATTCATTTCTTTACTCTCCCCCTCCTCTATGGCATTGACGTTCTATGTGTAAGAAGTGGCCAGATGATTAGCAGCTTCTGCTGACTATAGCACATACAAAGGCCATTTCCCAGACGCTTTGTGCTCAATATTCCGCTCTATCTCCAAAAATCTGTTGCTATAACCGACCTCATGCGATACACTGAGGAGCGACACATAGGCGTTCCCTGGCAAGGCACAGTTAGAAGATAGGTAAGGATGCATGCAGCAATTCAATCTCATTCCACTGGTTGCGTTTACACTGATTGCCGTGCTGTTGATGTATGCCACGCTTGATAGTCTCTTTGAGAAGGGTCTCTCCCTCTTTCATATAGCCGGTTGCCTCCTGAAGCTTGCCGGGTGTGGTCTCTTTCTCCTGCCGGTCGTGACGCTCCTCTTTAATCACTCTGTGCAATGGGCTATGGTCGAGGGCATTACGGGCATGTTCCTGTTGAGCATTCTTGTTTCCCTGCTGGCGGAGGTGAGCAGCCTGGTGCAGGCGAGAAGCCGGCGGCACAGTACTTCCTGGAGGAAGAAGGGGCGAAGGAAGACCTCCTTTTCTTGAAGAGTAGGGTAAAAGTCTGTGTTTGCGGAGGACATCTCCCGTTTTTAGAGGGAACGCGTCACCGGTAGGTGATATAATACACCAGTACACAGACGAGACGCTCCAGGCGGACCCATGGTCAGGGACTTCCGCCCGCACAGATAAAGATGTAAAAAAGAGGCAAGGAAACATGTCGGTTGAGATTCGCGTTCCCACCACGCTGGGAGAATCGGTTGTCGAGGCTACGGTTGCCAGGTGGCTGAAAGGTGAGGGCGAGCCAGTGCAGCGTGGAGACGTGCTGGTGGAACTGGAAACAGACAAAGTGAATGTCGAGGTCACGGCCGAGCAGGATGGCACGCTTGAGAAGATCGTCAAGCAGGAAGGCGAAGTTGTCGATGTGAACGATGTGTTGGGGACGATCGGAGAACAACAAGCGACCGCGACGAGTCCGGCCGCGCCGGTGGAGGCGAGTGCTCCCGTTGGGACAGAAGAGCCACCGCGCCAGCCTGAAGAGGCGCGAACTGCGCCTGTTGAGACCCATCAATCCGAGGAGGCCACCTCCGGCCCCGATGGGCGGCGCTCGCCCTCTCCGCTGGCACGCCGCATTGCCGCCGAGCATAATATCGATCTTGCCCAGGTGAGGGCCGATAGTCCTCATGGGCGCGTGACCAGGGATGATGTCATGCACTACCTGGAGCAGCAGGACCAGCCACCGGTCGCTGAACAAGCGGTCACGGCGACCGCCGCACCCGCCGCTGCACCGTCTCAACCCCAGCCTCCCACGCGGCCCGCTGCCGCCCCATCACCAGCGTCTGCCCCCGCGCCCCAAGCGAGCGGACAACCCGCGCGTCGCGAAGAGCGGGTGCGGCTCTCACGGCGGCGTCAGACCATCGCGCAGCGCCTGGTGGAGACCCAGCGCGCGGCGGCTATGCTGACCACCTTCAACGAGATTGACATGAGCGCCATCCTGGATGTGCGGGCGCGGCGCAAAGAGACCTTTAAGGAGCGCCACAATGTCTCGCTTGGCTTTATGTCGTTCTTTACGAAGGCCGTAATTGGCGCGCTCAAAGCCTTTCCCCGCCTGAACGCGGAGATCCAGGGCAATGAGATGCTGTTGAAATATTACTATGATATCGGCATCGCCGTGGGGGCCGAGGAGGGCCTGGTGGTGCCTGTGGTGCGCGATGCCGACCGCAAGAGCTTCGCCGAGATCGAACGCGAGATCGCTGCTCTGGCCAGGCGCGTGCGCGACAATACGCTGACCCTGGCCGAGTTACAGGGCGGCACCTTTACCATCACCAATGGCGGCGTCTTCGGTTCGCTGCTCTCGACGCCCATCCTCAATGGTCCCCAGGTAGGCATCCTGGGTATGCACAAGATCGAACAGCGCCCGGTGGCCATCGATGGGCAGGTGGTCATTCGACCAATGATGTATGTCGCGCTCTCATACGATCATCGTATCGTGGATGGCCGAGAAGCTGTGCAGTTCCTGGTACGTGTCAAGGAATTGCTGGAGGACCCTGAAACGTTGTTGCTGGAAGGATAATCGCGTGGAGCGATTGGCAGGGCTTTGGAGTTTACCCGAAATACAGGATTTGCAGTAATAGAGAGGATCGCGATCCTTTGTCCTGAAGTGAGGAAACACCCAGCTTTATGCCCTCTCTTCGGTACTGCTGAAAAGCGAGTAAACAGGCAAAACGGGTACACTCCAAAGCCCTGGCGATTGGGCCTCTCTCTCGACATTGCCTGGTTCTACCTGTATAATCTAGGGGAAGAAATCCCTATGCATCTTTTATCAAAGAAGCGCGTATGTTTCCGTTTCGTGTCAAGGGGAGAGGAAACTTCCACACCTCTCGACTAGAGGCAGGAACAGGAGTTGTCCTATTATGCAATCTGAGAATCTCTATCCCCGCGAGGGGGGGAGCAGTGATGATGTCAATTCATTGATCGGCAAATCGCTGGGCCATTTTCGCGTCGTTGAGCGCATCGGCGCGGGTGGCATGGCCACTGTTTTCAAGGCGTATCAGCCCAACCTGGATAGATATGTTGCCATCAAGGTGCTGCCGGCTTTTCATGCGCGCGATCCGATCTTTGTGAAGCGCTTTGTGCAGGAGGCGCGTTCGGTCGCGAAGCTGGCGCACCCTAATATTGTGCAAATTCATGATTTTGGCGATCAAGATAACATTACGTATATTGTGATGGAATATGTGGATGGGGGGACGCTGAAGGATCGTTTGAAACGGCCCCTGGCGGTATCTGAGGCGGTAGATTTTATGATTCAGGCGACGGAAGGGCTGGATTGCGCTCACCGCAATGGGATCATCCATCGCGATGTAAAGCCCGCGAATATGCTGGTGCGCAAGGACGGCCATCTGCTGCTCTCGGACTTTGGTATCGCCAAAATCCTGGAAGGCACAACCAATCTGACGCGTGTTGGCACCGGCATCGGCACGCCGCAATATATGTCGCCGGAGCAAGGGACGGGCCAGGCGGTCGATCGCCGTAGCGACATCTATTCCCTGGGGATTGTTTTGTTTCATTGCCTGACCGGGCGCGTGCCCTTTACCGCTGACAACCCGCTGTCCATCACCGTCAAGCACTTGAACGACCCGCTGCCCGTTGAAATGTTGCGCCAGCTTGGTGTCCCCACTCCTATTGAGCAGGTGGTGGTGAAGATGGCCGCCAAGGCTCCCCAGGATCGTTATCAATCGGCCGATGCCCTGATCGAGGCCCTGACGAGCGCGCTCTCGGCCGCGCACCTCTCCATCCCGCGTCCCTGGCGCTCAGGGATAGGGAGTATCGCGTCTCCTCAGCCTGGTGTCCTGCCGGGGAACGCGTCGCAGGCAGGAGGGGGGAGCAGTTCGCCGTCTTTTGCCCCGGCCTCACGTCCTGGTGGCCAGCCTGTAGAGGTCACCCTGACCTGTTTTCGCTGTGGCTCAACGAATAGCAGCGCCCGGCTCTACTGCACGACGTGTGGCTATGACCTGGCCGATAAACGCGCCGCTGAGGACCACTATATGGGTCCGAATGGGCGCGTGGTGCTGGCCAGTCTCACGTTTCAGAGCGGACCCATGGCGGGCCGCTCCTATCGCTTCCACCAGGGGGTCACCACTATCGGTCGTACCAATGGCAACGATCTGATTATTGCCGGCCGCACCGTCTCGCGCAAGCATGCCCGCCTCTGGTTTGACAATGGCCGCTGGTTCCTGGAAGACGTGGGCAGCGTGAATGGGACCCTGGTCAATGGCAACCGGCTCTCCCAACCGGTGGCCTCGAACGATGGTGGCAATCGGCCCTACCAGCCGGTCGTCTTGAACGATGGTGATACCATCAATTTAGGCGATGAAGTCGTCATTTTTTCTATTGTGTATAAGTAATAGAGAGAAAAAGAGACCTGGATCTCCTCAGATACGTGTAATAGAGTGTAGACCACTTTTGTGGTCGCGCTGTAAGAAACACTGTGCCGCTAAGCAAGCGGCTGACCGGTTCTATAGTTAGGAAGGATCATACCGATGGGCTCCATCAATCCCGTTGTGGCAGTTGCGCAGCAGATGCTGTTAGGAAACGCGGTACGCCAAAATCATGCTCTGGAGCATGCGACCATTGTATTGCTGAGTAAGAAATATCCGGATGTGCGCCTCTCAGGCGTCTCTTCGGCGCTGGGCTTCTTTGTGTTTGGCGATCTGCCCGCGGAGGCCATTATCCCGACCGCGCATGAGGCATTGAACCTGCTGCGCACAACCCAGCCTGAGCTGGCCATCCATGAGCGTTGTGGCACCAACCTGGCGGTCGCGGGTATGTTGACGGGCCTCTCCGCGATGACGGTTGCGAAGATGCGCCGCCCCTTTAATACAGCCAACAACGTCATTCTGGCATCGACCGCCGCGCTCGTGCTCTCGCGTCCTCTGGGGATGATGGTGCAGCGCTATGTTACTACCCAGACCCCCAATGAGACGATGATCATTACCGGGCTGAAAGAGTTCACTCTGTTTGGCTCCCCGGCACATTTCGTGAACACCGATAATCCCGGCGCGTCGAAATTGTTCGGCTAATCGGGGAGGAGCAGCATATGGAGCGCAGTGGCTTTCTGGTAGAGACCACCTGGCTGGCTGAGCATCTGCATGATCCGCACCTGCGTGTGGTGGATATGCGCGGCTATGTGCGCACAGTGGAGCGTGATGGCGTGCAGGAGGCCCTGTATGTGGGTGCCCGCGAGGAGTATGAGCAGGGGCATATTCCGGGCGCGCTGTATATCGACTGGAGCAGCGATATCGTCGATGCAGACGACGAGGTCGAGGCGCAGGTCGCGCCGGCGCAGCGCTTTGCCGAGGTGATGGGCAAACTGGGAATTGGCGATCAACATCTGGTCGTGGCCTATGACGCGCATCCGGCCTCCCAATTTGCCACGCGTCTGTGGTGGGCGCTCACCTATTACGGCCACAGCGAAGTTGTGGTAGTGAATGGCGGCTTTCCCCAGTGGCTGCGCGAAAACCAGCCACTGGAGCAGACGCCCTCTGTCTATCCACCTGCCACCTTCACCCCCGTGGTGCAGCCGCAGTTGCGCGCGACCGCCCAGGAGGTTCTGGCCCTGCTGGGGCAATCCGACGTGGCCCTGGTGGATGCGCGCGACCGCCGGCAGTACAGCGGTGAGGTCTACCGGCAGCCAGGTCGCCCAGGACACATTCCGGGCGCGCTCAATATTCCGCGCGAGGAACTGATCGACCCGGCGACGAACACATTTCGCAGCAACGAGGAACTTGCCCAGGTCTTCACGCAGGCCGGGATCAGATCGGAGCAGCGCATCGTGGCCTACTGCAACGGCGGGGTCGCCGCCACGACGGTGCTCTTCAGCCTGGCGATGCTGGGCTATCCTCACCTGACGAACTATGATGGCTCCTGGAATGAGTGGGGGGTGCGCCCGGACCTGCCGGCGGAGGTCTAGCCAGGAGGCGGAGACATATGGATGAGCCTGAAAGCGCAGAGGCGCAGGAAGACCTGCTTGACCTGGATGCCATTATGCGGGCCTTCGGGGTTGAGGCATGGAGTAACCTGGGACTGGTGACCACGCCGCAGAGCGAACTGCTGAGCCTGCTGGTAGAGATCGAGGGACGGCGCTATATCCTCAAGGAGCGGCCCGAAGGCTTGATCGATGGCGATAGCGATCACCGCTATCGTTTCCAGCGCTTCTTACAACTGGCGGGTATCCCACTCCCGCCAGTGTGGCTCACTCCGCAAGGCGAGCCTGTTGTGACCATCGGCGAGGATAGTTTTGAGCTACAAGCATGGGCGGAAGGTGAGCTGTTCACGAGCGCGCAGCCCAGCAGCCTCGCGTGGGTTGCCGCCGCCGGCACTATGCTGGGGCAGTTGCACCAGGCGTCCCGGCGCTATCCGGGCGTGGAGTATCGCTGGCCCTCGGAGGTGCAGCCCGGCGGCCTGGTGCAGGGCTGGCTGAACCTGGCGCGTGCCAGGGCCGAGGAGAGTGAGATCCATGCACTGGCCGCCGCGCTCTCCACCTGGGTTGAGCAGTGGGAGGCGGTGCTGCCCGCGGCCATGATGTCGATCGGCGCGGTCCGCGGTTTGCCGGAGTTCCATATCCACGGCGACTACTATGCCTTGAACCTGCGCTTTGGGACAGAGGGCGTCAGCGCCGTGCTCGGCCTGCACGCCTCGCGCTGGGAGAAGCGCCTCCTCGAACTGGCCTATGGCCTCTTCTCCTTTAGCGCGCTGGAATGGCGCCTGGATGACCCCCTGACGCGCCCACTGGTCAAGCGTGGCTTTGATCCCGAACGCGCTCGCCTCTTCCTGGAGGCCTACGGCGCGATCTACCCTCCTGTCCCCCACGAAGCCGAGGCACTTGTGGATGCACTGACGCTCATAGCCCCCATCGCCACCATCAATGGCCCCCTGGAAGATATCTTCTTTGCGCGCGAAGAGCTTGAAGGAGAGATCATCGACGATGTTATGGAGCGACTGGCCTGGGCTACCTCTCTCCCCACCTGGTTACAACGTGTGCGCCGTTCGCTGGCGGAGATGTGGGGCTGAATATGGGTCACCCCATAGACATTTCAGACTCACAGATGCCCGCCGCTCGGCTACCTGGTCTGTTACACATACTGACTCGTCAGTGAATGCTTGGCGCCAAGGAGTTCTCGCGGTGTCCCCTCGAAGATGACCATGCCGCCCTTATTGCCGCCTTCTGGACCCATGTCGATGATCCAGTCGGCGTTACGAATCACATCCCGGTTGTGCTCAATCACAATTACCGTATTCCCACCATCTACCAGCCGGTTCATGATGGTCAAAAGGTGACCGACATCCGACATGTGCAGCCCGGTCGTCGGCTCATCCAGGACGTAGATGCTGCCTTGCTTGTGCAGTTCGCTGGCCAATTTGATGCGCTGGCATTCGCCACCGGAGAGGGTACTGAGAGGCTGGCCGAGGGTCAGGTAGTCCAGTCCCACATCGCTCATCGCCTGCAACCTTGTCCGCACCTCTTTGATCTCGAAAAACGAGAGTGCCTGGTTGATGGTCATGCTCAGGACATCAGCTATCGATTTCCCGTTCAAAGTGTAGGCCAGTACCTCAACTTTGAAACGCTTTCCCTCACAGACATCGCAGGGAAGCTTGACTCCCTCAAGGAATGCCAGATTGGTATAGGTAACGCCGAGACCCTGACAATTGGGACAGGCACCCTTCGAGTTAAAACTAAACAGACCAGGATCGGCATGGTTGGCTGCCGCAAAGGCCTTACGTACATCATCCATGATGCCTGTATAGGTAGCAGGATTTGAGCGACTAGATACGCCCACGGGCGATTGATCAATCACAATCGCTCCCCGGTGCTGGCTCAGGAAAACTTCATGAATTAGGGAACTCTTCCCTGATCCTGCCACCCCGGTAACCACCGTCAAAACGCCGGTGGGAATGTTCACGCTGACATCCTTCAGGTTATTCGCCCTGGCATGGACAATTGGTACGCTGCCACGAGGACTCCGGAACGTTTCCTTGAGAGGCATCTCATACTGCAAATGCTTGGCGGTGAGCGTATCTGCTGTGAGAAGCCTGGCAAAGCTCCCCTCGTAGACCACCTGGCCACCGTGGGTGCCAGCATGTGGACCCATATCGATGATGTAATCCGCTACTTTTATAACATCCGGATCATGTTCCACGACAATCACCGTATTGCCCTTATCGCGCAACTTCTCCAGCAACTCGTTCAAGCGGTGAACGTCACGAGGATGCAGTCCTATACTTGGCTCGTCGAAGATATACATCACGTCTATCAGCGTACCGTTGAGCTGTTTGACCATCTTGACGCGCTGGGATTCTCCACCGGAGAGCGTATCCGTTTCGCGGCTCAGACTCAAGTATTCCAGGCCAATATCCACCAGGTGCTGCAACCGTTCAACCAGAGTTTGGACCATCGGGGCTGCCTCTGGCTCTTTCATCTCTTTGATCACCCCAATCAGATCACCAACCTCCATAGCCGACAGCTCTGCAATGGAGCGTCCAGTGATTTTACAGCTCAGAGCCGCCTGATGTAAGCGGGCACCTTTACAAAGGGAACATGGGCCAAAATGCATGTACGGTTCCACTGCTTTTTGGGTGCGTTCCGACATCGTTTTCACATCGCGGGTGATGTATTTTTGGGTGAATTTATCCACAATCCCCTCTAAGGTGATGTTGACCGTTTTCCCTCCCACCTGAATTTTTACTTTGTGGGGCTTGCCATGGAGCAGCAGATTCATTTCTTCATCCGTGAAGTCAGCGAGTTTTTTGTCCATATCAAACAATCCAGATTGGGCACAAATACTCCATCCCCAACTGTTGACGGCATAGTCTGGAAACAAGATGGCGCCTGTATTGAGTGACTGAGATAGGTCGAGAAAGACCTCAAGATTGACTCCAATCTTTCTCCCCAGTCCGTTGCACGCCGGGCACATGCCTTGAGGGTCATTGAAAGAAAAGACATTGGAGGAGCCCACATACGGTTTGCCAACCCGTGAAAAGAGCAGGCGCAGCACCGGCGCAATGTCAGTGACCGTTCCCACTGTCGAGTGCGATCCTCCGCCCAGACGTTTTTGATCAACAATCACCGCCATATTCAGGTTCTCAATGGCATCTGCGTCTGCTTGAGGATAACGTGGCAGAAAGTTACGAATGAACATGCTAAAATTCTCGAGCAGCAGCCGCTGCGCCTCGTTGGCAAGCGTATCAAACACCACCGATGACTTTCCCGAGCCAGACACTCCGGTAAAAATGGTGATTTTGCGCTTGGGAATACGTAATGAGATGTTTTTCAGGTTATTCTCGCGAGCACCACGGATCTCAATACATTCTTGAGATAGCATGTGTGATTTTACCTCTTCTCATGTAAACTTTGGCATGAAGCTGTTAATTTTTGGGCAATTATCGAAGCCGAGAATATCTCTCTTACGGTCGTTGTTCTGAAGATGCATATGTGGCAAGGCAATCGGCGCGACGCCTCGAATGATCCAGCTTCGCGCCGATGTGCCCGTCTCCAGTCGTCTGATCAGTTCTGAAATAGGATTGGGACACACAAAGACGCGATCAGCCAGGGTCAGGTCGGTTTTCCGTTAGTCTACTTTTGCTTCCTCGGCCCCATTTTAGAACATTTCCCCTAGCACGTCAACAGGAGCACGGATGTAAAAGAGAGCGCCAGAAATAGGAATCGCGATGGGAGTGGCTGGAACGGATGTCGCGATTGATGCCGGAAATCTTTGCCATTGCTCGGCGGACGATGCGGGTGGTGAGGATGAATATCGGTTTTATCGCCATCTACAATGTGGTGGGTCTCTCCCTTGCGGCCATAGGCCTCTTGTCACTCATCTTGGCGGCTGCGGCGCAGTCGTTGCCAGATCTGGGCATCCTTGCCAATTCAGCGCGGTTGCTGCGAGGAGGCTGAGAGCAGCAGGCGTCATCTTCCTCTTTAACCTCGTGGATTGGCTGATCCCTAGTACTCTTGACAACGGGGGAGAGAGTGGGTATAGTTATCTTCGTAAACGTTAACGTGATCGCTAACGGAGAGGAGAGGAAGAGCACTGCTGCTCATTATGGGCATACGCTGCCTTTCCTTTGATAGCCAGAATCGCTGGGGAATTCTGGAATGAGGCTGACCCACAAGGAAGAAAGGGAAAACCTATGTCAGAACGCTCTGTCATGCGCGCGACCTTTTGGAAACGTAGCTATCTCTATGTATTATTGAGTGTACTACTGCTCATCCTGACAACACTCATTGGAGGATGGGCAAGTGTGACTGTCACGAGGGCGGCGGCTCCTTCAAACGCTGGCTTGCATGTCTCCGGCAATCACATCGTCAATAGTGCGGGCCAGGTCTTTCGTCCACTGGGCGTTGATCGTGGCGGTTCAGAATATATGTGCGACTCCGCGAGCGACAACACCGTTTTCGACGATGGGGCGAATCCTAACAGTTCCGGCCTGACAGGGGCGGCGCTGGATACCTTCGCCGAAAATCAGGCCCTGAATGGCTTTAAGTCCTGGGATGTCAATACCGTGCGTATTCCCCTCAATGAAGATTGCTGGCTGGGCATTAATGGCTATCCCGCTGCTAGCTACACGGCAGCGGTCTACCAGCAGCGCATCAAGGACTTTGTGAACTTGCTGACCTCGAACGGCTTCGCGGTCATTCTGGACCTGCACTGGGCCGCGCCCGGCACGCAGCAGGCGAATTCGCAGACACCGATGCCGGATGCCGATCATACCCCGGCCTTCTGGACCTCGGTGGCCAATACCTTCAAAAGCAACTCTTCGGTCATCTTTGACCTGTTCAATGAGCCGTACACTCAGAGTTGGAGTTGCTGGCTCAACGGCAGCAGCGGCGCTAGCCAGGCGCCGTGTAACGACGTTGGCTTTGCCGTTGAAGGCATGCAGGGTATGGTCAACACAGTGCGCGCAACCGGCGCGACCAATGTCTTGATGGCCGGCGGTCTGGCCTATTCCAACGACCTCTCGCAGTGGTTGCAAAACGAGCCTAACGACCCCCTGCACAATCTGGCCGCCTCATGGCACCTCTACAACTTCAATGCCTGTAGCAATACAAGCTGCTGGAATTCGCAGGTTGCGCCAGTCGCCGCCCAGGTTCCCGTGATTATTGGCGAACTGGGAGAGAATGACTGCGCCAGCACCTTTATTAACCAGGCCATGAGCTGGGCCGACCAGAATGGTGTTGGGTATCTGGGCTGGGGCTGGGATACCTATAACTGTAGCTCCTATCCCTCTTTGATCTCCGACTATAATGGTACCCCGACCGCGTTTGGTCAGGGATTGCACGATCACCTGATTGCGCTGAACCAGGGAGCTGGCGGCGGCGGTGGTGGTGGCCCAACGCCCACGCCAAACCCGACGAATACTCCCACCTCTACGCCGACACCCACCAATACGCCAACTCCCACGAACACGCCGGTATCTGGCAGCAGTTGTAGCGTGCATTATGTCATCCAGAACCAGTGGCCGGGAGGGTTCACCGGCAACATCACGATTACCAACACGGGGTCGACCACGATTAATGGTTGGAGCCTGACCTTCACCTTCCCTGGCAATCAGCAGATCACCCAGATCTGGAATGGCAATCTAACGCAGCAGGGGAGTCGGGTCACGATCACCAACGCTTCGTACAATGGTACCATCGCGCCCAATGGTACGGCCTCGCCCGGCTTCAACGCTTCATGGAGCGGCAGTAATCCGGTGCCCACGTCGTTTGCCCTCAACGGCACAGCCTGTCGTGTCGTGTAGTCTGTATTGACGAGTTCCCACGCGGAGCGGATGCTGCCCCAGCATCCGCTCTGCATCCTTGAATGACTCTCCGTCCTTCCGGGAGAAAGTAGGAAAAAAATCATGAAGAAGTAAGCAATCAACTTGTCCATCGTTAGATCTGGTATGAACAAAATCACCACATCAAAACCAGGACAAGCCCTGCTTCAACAGCATAGCACAGACGATCAATTGCTTACAGAAAGCTCGCCCATTCAAGGGATTCTCGTCCCACTCGATCTCCCAGAGTTCAAGATAGTGAGTCAATTCCTTCATCTAGATGGAAGCATTGAGGTCCAAGTGATCGCGAGAACGGATCGAGCCGCCTGCCCCACCTGTAAAAAAATTTGTAGGAAAGTTCATGATACGCGAGGACGTGTGAAAAGGGATCTTTCCCTCAGAGAGCATCCAGTCCATCTTGTTCTTGCAAAACGCCGTTTTCGCTGCCTCACCTGTCGGAAGACCTTTACCGAAACCGATGGGATCTGTGGGAGATACAAACGTACCACCAAAAGATTTCGAGATCACCTTGGGCAGCAAGCAGAAACCCGACCAATTGCCCACATTGCCCAAGAAATGGAAGTGGGGTCCCGTTTCACCCAGGAGTGCTTTGAAGCCTCGATGCAGGAGAGGATAGCCGAAGGTGGACATCCCTTAGAAGAAAATGCACCGATAGCCACGCCCCGCTTTTTAGGAATTGATGAGTTTGTCCGTCGAAAAGGGCATCACTACGATACCATCTTATGCGATCTCGTCAAGCGCACCGTCCTAGAAATCAGCGAGGGACGAAAGATGGAAGAGGTCCAAAGGCTGTTGGAGCGGCTTGACTCTCCTGATGCAGTGGAAGCGGTGAGCATGGATATGAGTGCCTCTTTTCGTCCGGCAGTTCACCTCTGTTTGCCAAAAGCGCACATCGTCGTCGATCATTTTCATGTGGTGCAACACGTGATGAAGGGCTTTAAGAAGATCGTTTCGAGCTGGGCTCACAAAAAGGAGGGGAAACCGCTTTTGCAGGGAAAACAGTGTCTCTTCCTGAGTGCGCAAGAGGATTTGACGAAAAAACAGGCGCAAGACCGCGCGACGAGAGGAAAAGCCCTTCCCCTGCTTGAGAAGGCATGGCGATTTGCGGATTTTGCGGGGAAATCTTGCATGAACTTTGAAGCAGTTTCCCCCGGAAGGATGGAGACCCACAATCAACCCAGAAGGAAGCGAGAAGCATGACCCCGGGAATCACCCTGACAGAGCAACGGAAACCAGAGAAAAGGAGAGCTTTCATGCCAGGAGCAGGCGTTTCTGTCTTCAAGGGCGTATCCCCTACTCACACCCCGCGTCGCGTATGATCGACGAGTCAGAGGTGCATGTGTATACCTGCGGCGAAGAGCTGTATGCCGCTATGCTGCATGCGATACAGGACGCACAAGAGTGGATCGTCTTCGAAACGTTTATCTGGAAGGACGATCCGGTCGGCCAGCAGTTCAAGTAGGAACTCCAAAGTGCCGCCGACCGAGGCGTCCAGGTGCATATCATCTTCGATGGCTTTGCGGACCTGGTCGTGCCGCGCCGCTTCAAACGCTTTGCGCCCTCACCCAACCTCCATGTATTGGAGGATCCGCTCCTGTCCTGGCCGTGGCATTCCCTGCATCTGCGCAGCTACGCCCGTGACCACCGCAAGATTCTGGTGGTGGACGGACACACAGCTTTCGTAGGCGGCTACAACATCGGGGCACGCTACGCGACCGAGTGGCGCGATACGCATGTCCGCCTCAACGGACCGGCAGCCTGGGAAGTGGAAAATATCTTCATCGACTTCTGGAATGCGCATCGCGAACGCCGTTTGCCCCGGCTTGCCGACCTGGGGACGCGGGACTGGGACCCGCGCATCACCGTATATCGTAACGATCCACAGATGCTGATCTTCCCATTCGTACCACCTATCTTGAAGCGATTGACCGGGTGCAGCGTCATATTTACCTGACGCATGCATACTTCATTCCAGACCGCACGATCCTCCGTGCTTTGCCCGCCGCCGCTGCACGCGGGGTCGATGTGCGCATCCTGTTCCCAGCGGCGTCCAAACATCCCCTTGCTGATTGGCTGGTACACCCAGTGCCTGGCGGGTGGCATTCGCTTGTTGCTCTACCAGCCTATAATGGTACATGCGAAGACTGCGACCATTGATGGTGTCTGGTCATCAACCATCGGGACGGCGAATCTGGATCGCCTGAGTCTCGTCAGCAACTTCGAGGTGAATAAGGTATAGCCGCTGGAGGTCAGGCTGGATTGACTACCGGTGTCGCACATCAACAGCATGTGTCTGCATAGCCGCCAAGTCTAGGAGCTCCTCGTTACCGCATGCTGCTTGCTGGTGGACAGATACCGTCATGGTATGCGGGTCAAAGCTGCCCCACAGGTGCCGATCAACGGCGACAAACAAGATACCAATGCGTCCAGCATACGCCGCTGGAACAATCGCTTTGATATCGCTTGAAGCCAGGGTGGAAACGTACCTTGTAGAGGCATACTGTCTGTAGCGGGCGGCAGCATATTCCCGCTCCTTCAGGAAGTACGGTGCTACTACCTCCCAGGCCCTCTGGTGGAATGCCTCCATTCCCAGCCAGTCAAGGTTTCCACAACTCCCTGATCCAGCACATGCGCATAGGTATTCACCTTACGGTAGATCGGCAAGAGGTGCTCTACCCCTGCCAGCACCAGCGGCGCTCGTTCCCCGCGAAGCACTGACTGCAATCCTCTATTGATCCTTTGGAAGTAGCGCAGCAGTTGTTCTTTGGGCGCAGCAGTGCTATCCTCCCCCTGCCCAGGCATGATAGCCACGTGCTACCTGCCTCATGGTTCCCATTGGCATGCAGACATAGACCTGGAGGTGCCTTTCAGCGCTCTGGTCTGTGAGGGCCTCAGCAAGACTCCTCGGCACTGTTTCTGGCAGTTCGACCTCGCTGATATGATGGCGTGTGCCCTCGAGCAACACGACGGTGTTCTGGGAGAGAGCCAGGAGGTAGAATTGTTGTTCCCCATCAAGCAGGAACGGCAGCAGCGGCTTGAGATGGAGGCGGAGACGGAGACCGACCACTACGCTCTCCCCGGCGGGGTAGGGAAGGTGATAGATGCGAAACACGTCCGGAGAGCGAAACATCGCGATCCCATCACGTTGGTCCCGCCAAAACAGCGCGTTCTCTATCAGTGCCTGGATTGGTTCCAGCACTTTCTTAACCTCAGTGGAGCGGAGGCGACAGGCCAGCAGGCACCGTTCAGCCTCGCGGAGTAGATCCTTGAGACGAATACGGACTGAATAGTGATACACAGGTTCTACCCGATTTATCCATCAGCACCTGGGAGTCTGCTTTCATGTTCCTTCTTCTCATGAGTGCCTTCCTTCCTCATTACATCGTTATTCCAACAGCAGCATGGCATCTGTCTCGCTCTGCTCACTTGCTGCTTCATCTCAGCACTGTGCTGTCTCGCTTGCGCCGCTTGTCAGCAGTGACGTGCGGAACAGGACCAAGCCCGTGGCGGGTCCCCAGCCAGCGGTAGAGGCAGGAGAAGGGCTGTCCCGGAGTCCAGCTACGTGGCCCGACAGCCCTTCCTTCCCACTGAACCAATGTACGAGTGTTGTGAATGAGGAGCAGGGCGGCTATCGGACCGAAGAGAAGACATCTGACGTGTCCTGTTCCCTAATCCCCATGTCCTCTTCCTCCGTTTGCTCCTTTCTGGCTGGCATGCGTTGCACACCTGATGGCACGACGAGGAGCGGGAGCTTCGTGTCGCGAAGCACATGCTCGGTGACACTCCCCATCACCCAGCGCTGCAACCCATCACGTCCATGGGTCGCCAGGGCGATCAGGTCGCAATCGCTGAGCACTTCATCTCTTTCTGTAGCCTCAGCGTTCTCTGCCGTCCTGATGAGCGTCTCAGCCACATAGGTATCGACCGCCACGGACCAGGTGACATCCAGGTTGAGTTTTGTGATCGCAGGGGCGACGAAGCCTTCACGAATATGGTCAACCGTCGCGCTGAGATAGCGTCTGGCCTTCGCACTCGCCGTTAACATACCCCCTTGCTCATTGTTCACGGTCACTGGCTGAACCACCCGTACCAGGTGGAGCACGCCTGGGGCAGGGCCAGCCAGGGCGGCGATCAGGTAGGCCGCAGGCTCCAACACTGCCTTGGCGTGAGCCGAGCCATCCAATGGGACCAGTGCCCGCAGGGGATGTGTGGTCCCTGGCAGTGACTCGCTAGGTACGGGTCCATCCTCGCGCAGCACCAGTACGGGCATGGAGGCTGCTCGTGCCAGCTTCTCGGCGACATTGCCCATGATCCGGCGCGTGATACCGGTGTCGCTGTGGCTGCACAGCACGATCAAATCCGCCTGGGAGGCATCTGCTACCGCAAGGATGGTGGAGACCGTTGGGCCGAATCGGACCACGCTTTCCGTGGGGACGCCTTCCAGCTCGGGTAAGGTGGCAACACCCGCGAGGGAGTGTTCTGCTTCGGCGAGATCAGCGGCAAGCACCTGCCGCGCTAGGGTGGTGCGCTCGACCACGGAGGGCCACACACTGCTGAATTTACTCACCACCCGCACCAGAGTGACCGAGCCACCGGAGGCATGCGCGAGCCGTGCGGCAACGGGAATGGCTCGTTCTGCACGTGTTGACCCATCCAGCGGGATAAGTATGCGTTGAAACATCGTAGAAATCTCCTTTCAAGAACATTGTGTTGTCAAGCCAGTGCTAGAACAAGCCCGCCCAGGTCGGCACCTCGGCGGCAGTTCCCTCTGTTTCACCAACCTGAGTGCCAGTGGTTTTCCCTGGCCTCTCATATGTAGCTTCCGTCTCCCGTGAGAGGTCGTCTCTCACGGGAGCAGGGCGCACAATCAATAGGGGAAGCTTCGTGGCACCGAGCAGACGCTCAGTCACGCTGCCCCTGACCCACCGCTCCAGGCCACTTCGCCCGTGAATTGCCAGGGCAATCACGTCACACCTCTTGACTCCC
>JALYTT010000067.1 GCA_030854145.1 Chloroflexota bacterium
TTACAAGCCTGCGCGGGCTTGTAAACCGCGCCCCTTCCCTATACACAATTATAAAGCCGCATCCCAGGGTGAGAGTACGAGAGGCTGCTGCCCACGTACGCGTTGAACCAACTCAAGCGCGATCTGCGCGCATTGCTCGCCGCGCAGGGCCAGTTCTCGCGCTGGTTGCGGTGCGGGATCGACAATTCCGAAGACGACAGGGGTTTTGCGATACAGCGCCATCCATTGCCATTCGTTCGCGGAGGCCTTAGCGAACGGCACTTGCTGCACGACTTGCGCCTGGGGAGAACAGGCAAGGCAGATAGCCACGTTATAGATGGGGTGATCGAGTATATCATGGGTCGCACGAGCGAAGTTAGACCAGTCAGGCACATTCACGATATCGATATCATTCGCCGACACCCCATGCCGCAGAAGCACCTCGTATGCCTGGCTAAACATGGTCCTGACCTGCTGCGTCTGAGAGCGCACAAGAATGATGGCGACTTTGAGCCCACCAGAGGGACCCCATATGTCAGGAGGCTGCCTTAGTGGCTGTAACATAGAATGTGCCTCTTCCTGATGAGAACTTTTGATGCATTGTGTGTTTCATTATAAACGTTACTATATGCAAATATTACTATATAAGGCAGCGACCGTCAACGAAAATAGGAGCTATGGAAAGCGAATTTTTCACGATAGACAATTTCGTGATATAACAGTGAGCATATAAGAAAAAATGCTTTCAGGAGCTATGTACTATGAGCCATACAGCCGATATGAAACTGCGCCCGATTGACCCGCAGAGCGATTTTCCACGCATGGCCGAACTGTACAACACCTTCGAGCCGGAGCCGCTCACAGCCGAGGAATTAGGCCGATGGGTGCAGCAGGCCTCTCCCGCCAGAATTCACCAGCGCATAGCAGCGATAGATGAACAGGGGCAGCTTGTCGGATTCAACAACAGCGGGCGCGACCCATGGATGCCGCCTGGACGCTTCTGGATAGAGGTGGTGGTTGACCCCTTCTGGCGTAAGCAGGGCATTGGCGAACTGCTATATACGCACGCGCTCCAGTTTGTGCAGGAGCAGAGAGCGACAACACTGGAGGCCGAGGTGCGCGACCATATGCCAGATTCTCTGCACTTCGCACAGCAGCGCGGCTTCAAGATCGACCGCCATCACTTCGAGTCAACACTTGACCTGGCAATGTTCGACGAAGCCCGTTTCGCTGGCACCATTGAGGCTGTTGAGGCCAGCGGCATACGCTTCTTCACGCTGGCCAATCTCGGTGATACAATGGAGGCGCAACAAAGGCTATATGAAATCAATCGCAGATATGCCGGTGACATTTCGGGGCGCGGTGAAAGCTTCACTCCATTCGAGCAGTTCCACAAGGAGGTCTTTGAGGCGCCCTGGTATCGCGCGGATTGCCAGATTGTCGCTGCCGATGGCGATAGGTGGATCGGCATGTCCGCCACCGGGTACTTTGCAGAGACGAAACACATGTACAACATGATGACCGGGGTAGAACCAGCGTATCGCGGGCGCAAGATAGCCCTGGCGCTCAAGCTACTCAGCATCAGGCGTGCTCGCGCCTATGGAGCGGCATATATGCGCACCAACAACGACTCGCAAAACGCGCCCATCCTGGCGGTCAATCGCAAGCTGGGCTATCGCACGGAGCCAGGCAAGTATCTGCTGCTGCACACGCTTCAGGATGAGGAGTGAATGCAGGAGGTCCCTACTCGGAAAGGGATAGAGGCTGGCGCCGTCTGTATCGTTTAGCCACGCCCATACGTGACGTATTTATAACGAACGATCAATCAACGAGGCACAACCTGGAAAGTTGAGGAGCAGCGTGAAGCGGACGACCCGGCGCAGTGACCCCCCCGGCGACTACGGATACCCCACTCCCGATGTGACGGCGCTCTCAGCAAAGGCCCTTGAGGTCACACGTCGCCTGACGGACTATTATGGCGTGTCCCCGTGGTCCACTAAAGACCCGATGAGTATGCTCGTTGACATTATCCTCTCGCACCGCACGCGCGACGAGCAGACCGCCGCCGCGTACGATAACCTCCTCAAGCATTTCGGCTCGTGGGAGGTTGTGCGAGACGCGCCAACGAGCGAGGTAGAGGCGACCATCGCCAATGTCAACTGGCCTGAAGTCAAAGCGCCGCGCCTGCAAGCGATCATGCGCCAGATCACCGAAGAGCGCGGCACGCTCAATCTTGATTTCCTGCGCGACCTGCCGGTGGCAGAGAGTGCCGCCTGGTTGAATCGCTTCGAGGGTGTAGGACCTAAGACGACCGCGTGCGTGCTTCTCTTTAGCTGCAAGCAACCTCTATTACCAGTTGATGTGCATGTCCATCGAGTCTCCGGTCGTTTAGGCCTTATCGGCAAGAAGGTGACAGCCGACAATGCCCACGCCCTCTTGCAAGCCCTGCTGCCGCAAGATGCCCGCAGCATCTACGATTTTCATAAAGGCTTACTGAGACATGGCCAACGGATCTGTGTGTATGAGAGGCCACGTTGCAATAAATGCGCGATTACTGATCTATGTGACTACTACAAAACAGCAGTCCAGCCTTCACGATAAAGATTGCTATGACCCGCCAGGTAAAGTAAACGACGGAAGCCTTCCTCATCACAAGTGCTTACTATAGCATGGGTCGGGTGTTTGTGTGTATGAACCGGTAGACCCAAAAAGCACCAGTAAGGGCAAAAAAAATAGCAACTATGGAGAAGACTAAATTGCTTTTGCTATCTGTTGCGGCAAAGAAAAGCGTAACAATAACCGCGATAAATGAAAGGACAGCGACAAAAAGATAGGAATATCGGGTTTTACTCATATTTCTCCTGCCTGGCCGTTTCTCTCCTCATTTCATACGTGTGATGTGCCCTAGAGTTGCAAAATACCTAAAAGCCCATCTCCATAGCAGACAGCGACCCCTGGCGGACTGTTCAGACGAGAGAGGGGTACCGCCAAAGGTCGCTATTACTCTACCTCAGTCAGCTAGCGACCGCGCCGTGTTCTCGTGACGCTCTGGCGACCCGAAAGCTGGGGAGCAAACAGCAAGCGGCCCAGCGATACAATGCCCCAGGCGATCAGCGCGTAGACGATCATCGCAACTATGGTTGACACTTCAAAGACGCTGTGGCCCAGCTTCTGATCGTTGAAGATACCGTTGAAGGCACCCACAAACACCAGGCTCAGGCTATACAGGAACGTGATAAAGCCGTTATCCTGGTTGGCGCCCAGCAGGCGGAAAATGAAGCGCAGCAGCAAGATTACTTCCAGCACAGCTAACACAAAGTATGTGATTCTGGTGATCCAGAAGCGCGTATTGGCGCGGCGCTGATTTTGATCTTCATAGACCTGCACCCGATTCTCGACCTGGTTGCCCATCGGGTCTACATAGTTTTCACGCTGGCTCTCGACGTAGCCGCCGCTACCGGATGATCTGACAACATCGTTGGAGACCTGGCCCTCGTAAGGCACCTGGTTGGGTTGCTGCTGGTAGCCCGGCACACGCGGGTCGGGCGAGTAAGGTTGATTGCTCATCTCTTGTTCTCCCTTACTTGATACTATGCTTGAACACAATGACTTCAGATGAAGAAAGAGTCCTTCCAGTATCTTTTACTATCGGACGGAAAACGCCCGGTACACAACTGCTTGGCTCCACTAAAGAGCATCTTACCTTAATCACGTATGTTTCAGTTAAAAAGTAGCATAGCCTCAGAGCCGCGAAACAAGGGCGCCAATCGGCTCTGCTTGACGCTACCCCTGATTGCAACGTAGAATATCTCTACACCCTTTCCTTGCCGGACAATGAAAAAGGCATTAGTTTTTGGAGGCTCCCGTTGGATCAGGAACAAGCATTATCGGCACCCTATGCTACTATTGAAGATGTACAACGAGCGATGTTTAACGAGCGCTATATTGCTGATCGCAGCCTGGCGACGACCGTCTTCCTGGCACTCAAGCGACGCAAGCCGCTGCTGCTGGAAGGCGAACCCGGCGTGGGCAAGACTGAGGTCGCCAAGGTGCTGGCCGCTATGCTCGATACGCGCCTGATCCGCTTGCAATGCTACGAGGGCATCGATGTGAACACGGCCGTCTACGAGTGGAACTACACGCGCCAGATGTTACACATTCGCTTGATGGAGGCGGGGGGCAGCGGGCGCGACGAGGAACTCAAGCAGATCTTTGGTCCCGACTTCCTGATCCAGCGCCCGCTGTTGCAGGCCATCGATGCCGCCAATAGCAAGGCTCCGGTGCTGCTCATCGATGAATTAGATAGAAGCGATGAAGAGTTCGAGGCCTACCTGCTTGAACTGCTCTCCGATTTCCAGATCACTATCCCTGAGATCGGCACGATTACGGCCAAAGAGCCGCCGATTGTGATCATCACCTCGAACCGCACACGCGAGATTCACGACGCGCTGCGGCGGCGCTGCCTGTACTACTGGATCGACTTCCCCACGCTGGACAAAGAGTTCTCCATCGTGCTGGCACGTATGCCCAATGTTTCCGAGCGCCTTGCCAGGCAGGTATGCACCTTCGTGCGCGAGCTACGCGCCCTGGATCTCTTCAAGGCTCCCGGCGTCGCGGAGACGCTGGACTGGATCAGCTCGCTGCTGGCACTTGATCAGATGGAGCTTGTCGAGGGGCCGGTGCGCGACACCCTGGGTGCGCTGCTCAAATATCAGGATGATGTCTTGAAGGTTGGCGGAAGCGACCTGCGCAAGATGGTCCAGCAGGCCCGGAGCGCCTCTTAACGTATGGATACACTGCCACAGAACAACAGCGATTCCTTCGCCACGCAACCACTGCAAGCCGTAGAACTGGAGCGCGGCGAGCGCCTGCTCTATCGGCTGACAGAGTTTGGGCGCATCCTCTGGGAATCGGGGATCGATGTGGGACCGCGCAAGGTGCTCGATCTC
This sequence comes from Chloroflexota bacterium, assembly GCA_030854145.1. The sequence continues at coordinate 4,929 of JALYTT010000067.1, forward strand.
GCCGAGACGCTGGACTACATCGATATTACCAACCAGGAGGATTTCTACCAGACGCTCAAGTGCTCGCTGATGGCGCGGCATGAGCAAGAGATGCTCTTCAACCAGCTCTACAACTACTACTGGTACACACGCGACAGCAAGAACAAGGCGGGCAACGATCCTGGCACGGCGAAGCGCGATGACCGCCAGATACGCCTGCCACCATCGGAGCGCAAGCGCCTGGCCGAACACCTGAACGCCACCAGCGAGCAACGGCGCGAGTTGCGACCCGATATGCGCGAGAGCGAGCGGCGCAGGCGCGCGGAAGAGCTGAGCGAGACCGAGGACCAGGACCCAGGAGATCCACAGGGAACGGCCTATAGCGCCATCGAGTTGCTGCGCAGAAAAGACTTCGAGTCCTTCACCTGGGAAGAGGTGCAGGAGGCAAAAAAACTGATGGCCGAGATGCGCTGGCACCTTGGGCGGCGTCCAACGCGCCGCAAGCGGCCTGTGCGCAACGGCAGCTATCCCGATATGCGCCGCATTGTGCGCCGGAACCTCAAGTACGGCGCAGAATTGCTCGAATTGACCTGGCGCGAGATCAAGTACAAGCCACGCCCACTGGTGATCATCTGCGATATCAGCGGCTCTATGAGCCTCTACTCGCGACTGCTGCTGCACTTCATCCACACCATCTCGAACGGCCTGCTGAACGTCGAAACGTTTGTCTTTGGCACGCGCCTCACCTGCATCACGCGGCAGCTCAAGAAGCGCGACGTGGACGACGCCGTGCGCGAGGTCTCCAAATCCGTGCAGGACTGGTCGGGCGGCACGCGCATCGGCGACGCGCTGCACACCTTCAACCAGAAGTGGGCCAGGCGCGTGCTGGGACGAGGCGCGGTGGTGCTGATCATCAGCGATGGCTGGGATCGCGGCGACGCCGGTATGCTCCAGGTAGAGATGGATCGCCTGCAGCACAGTTGTCATCGCCTGATCTGGCTCAACCCACTGCTCGGCTCGCCCGATTATCGCCCGTTGACTATCGGCATGAAGACGGCGCTGCCCTTTGTCGACAACTTCCTGCCTGCCCATAACCTGGATAGCCTGATTAACCTGGGGAAATTGCTGCAACAGGTTGACGATAACCGGCCTGTGCGCAGCGCTGGCGCGCGTCGCAAGGCTGTCGCGGACTGGAGCAAGCCTGTTGTATAATGATATAGAATGAGAGGTTTTCGATGCGAGATATTCTTCCTGATGTAGAGCGCTGGCGCGAGCGCGGCGAGCGGGTAGCGCTGGCCACAGTCGTCTCGATGGCCGGGTCCGCGCCACGCCGGCCGGGCGCTAAGCTGGCTGTCAGCGAACACGGCGAGCTCACCGGCTCGGTGAGCGGCGGCTGCGTCGAGCCGGCCGTCGTGGAGGCGGCGCTGGAGGTGATCAAGAACGGCCAGCCGCAGATGCTCGAATTCGGCATCACCGAAGAGGACAACATCGAGCAGATCGGCCTGGCCTGCGGCGGCACTATCCATGTCTTCGTCGAGCGCCTGGACTGGTGAGGCCCAACAAAGACACAATAGCACGAACCGGAGTTGCTCATGAGCGGACTCTATGAAGCACTGAAAGATCGCCTGGATCATGAGAAGGGCGTGGCACTCGCCACGCTGGTACGCGGCCCTGAGCATGTGGGCGCGAAGCTGCTTGTCTTCCCGGATAAAAGCGCGCAGGGTACGCTGGGCGACGCCGCGCTGGACGCGCAGGTGATCGAAGATGCCGAGCGCGCTATCTGGGTCGGCGAAGCAAGCACGCGCAGCTATAGCATTGAGGGTGCCGCCGGAACGCAGACCGTTGATGTCTTCATCGAGGGCTTCCCACCACCGCCGCTGCTGATCATCGTGGGCGCGGGCCATATCGCCATCCCTTTGACCACCTATGCCAGAACCCTGAACTATCGCGTCATCGTCGTCGATGCCCGCGCCGCCTTTGCCACACGCGAGCGCTTCCCGCACGCCGACGAATTGATTGTGGCCTGGCCCGATGAAGTGCTGGAGAAGATGGACCTCAACCCCTCGACCTCGGTGGCGGTCTTGACGCACGACCCCAAATTCGATGAACCCACGCTGAAGGTCGTGCTGGCGCGGCGCGTGGGCTATGTCGGCGCCATAGGCAGCCGTAAGACCGGGGCGGAGCGCAACGCACGCCTGCAAAAACAAGGCCTCACCGACGAACAGATCAGCCGCATCCACGGCCCCATCGGGCTAAACATTGGCGCGACCTCTCCCGAAGAGACGGCGCTCGCGATTATGGCCGAAATCGTCGCTACCCGCCATGGCAAAGACCGCGCCAATGTGCCCGACTGGACCAAAAAATAAAAGCGAAACTTCCGCTCTCCTGATTCGTTAGATATCAATAGAACGATTTGTTTGCATTCGTTATAAAATATACAGGTATCTTTCTATTTCTCATATGCTTTTCTAATATTAAAAGAGAAGGATAAGCAATGTCCAACACGCCTTATTATCCGGCCGATGAACCAACGCAGCCCACGAAATGGTCTGATCTTCCTGGCCCTGAGCGCAACGATCAGGGTAAGCTGGTTATTGGTTCTTTTCAAGATACACCAAAAAACCCATCACGCGAGCGCAAGCCGTATCAATATCCGCAGCAACAATACCCGCAGTACCCGCAACAACCTCCGGCCTATCCACAGCAACCGCAGCGCCAGCAGTACCCACAGCAGCCGGATACACCGCCTCGCGACCCGGCGTATCCGTACCAGCAGCCGGGAGGCGGCAAGCTCAGCGGCTCGAACAGATCATCGCGCCCACGCCGCCGCAGAGGCTGTACCATTGGCTGTCTCACCGTCATCTTGCTGTTATGTATCATTGGCGGCTTCGGATTTTTCACGGCGCAGCGCGTAATGGCCTTTGGTTCAGCCATCTCCACGCAATCGCCGTTGAGCACACAGACGGGCTACATGAGCACAAGCGACCGCGTCAACGTGCTCGTGATGGGCTATGGTGGAGGCAATCATCAGGGCGCGAACCTGACCGACTCGATGATCGTGATGAGCGTGATGCCGCAGAGCCAGCATACAACGCTGATCTCAGTCCCGCGCGATCTGTGGGTGCAGGTGCCGGCCGGTTCAGGACACTACCAGAAGATTAACTCTGTCTACTCAGTTAGCTCAAATAACGGGAGCGATCCCGCCGCCGGTGGCAACGCCGCGGCCCAGAAGATCTCGCTCATCACCGGGCTGGATGTCAAGTACTGGATGACCATCAACTTCGAGGGCTTCCGCGATCTGATCAATTCTATCGGGGGCATCGATGTCTATGTACCCGACTCCTTTACAGCGCGGTACCCTAAGAACGACGATCCCAGCATTGACGCAAGCTGGATCAAAGTTCACTTCTCCAAGGGCACGCAGCATATGGACGGCGAGACGGCCATCCGCTACGCGCGCGCCCGCGAGGTCCTTGACAACCCGGCAGAAGGCACAGACTTTGCGCGTTCAGCGCGCCAGCAAGTGATCATCAAGGCAGCCCTGAGCAAGGTCAAGCAGGTCTCTACCTGGCCTCACCTCTTCAACGCCATGGATGCCTTGCGGCACACCATCTATACCAATATGTCACTGGCCGACCTGGGGGAATTCGCCTTGAAAATGGACCTCACCAATGCCCATCGCGTGGGGCTGAGCAACCAGAACGTGCTGGTAGACGGCCAGTCATCCGATGGGCAATATATCCTGAAGCCCGTGAACAACAACTGGCAGGCCATCATTGACTACATCAAGCAAAAGCTGTATAACTAGAGCATACGCTCCTGCTCCAGAAACAGGTTAGGGGATAGGTATGACTCAGCAGAGTCCTCGGCTAATAGGCGGTGGCACCTATCGACTGGGGCCGGTAATTACGACCAGCCCATTGCTGACCAGCTATACCGCCTACAATCGAAATACTAACGACGTGGTAGGCATCATCGTATTGGAGCTGCCTGTCACAATCGACACGCAACGAGTACAGGCGCTCCTTCAACCCCTGGAGCAGCGCCGCCAGGTGCGTTCATCGCATGTGCTGGAAATACACGACTGGGGCATCGAGGGGAGCCGGATCTACATTGTCACCGATCCACCACGCGGGGTGACGCTCAAGTACGTGATGGATCACGATACCATCCCCCTGGAACGCACGCTGGACCTGGCACAACAGATGGCACGTGGCTTGCAGACCCTTCATAGTCAGGGTATCGCGGGCCTGGACCTGCGCCCGCAGTTGGTGACGGTACAGATTGTGGAGGATAGCGACTATGTACAGCTTGATGATCTCGGGCTGCGTCCTCTACTCAAGGGGCTGGGCTATACAGTCCATAGCCAGCACACTGGTGATATCGGCTACCTTGATGCGCGTTACGCGCCGCCCGAATATATGCAAAACGGCCCGATCGGCCCCTGGAGCGATGTCTACCAGGTGGGACTGCTGCTCTTCGAGCTGGTAGCCGCGCGACTCCCCTTCGTTGGTCGCGACCAGGAAGAGACGGGTCTGCTCCAGATGAGCGCCACGGTGCCACGCCTGGACCAGTATACACATGGTACGCCTAACGCACTGCAAGAGATCATAGACCGGGCGCTGGCGAAGGCCCCTGCCCAGCGCTTCCCCTCGGGGGGCGCGTTGCTGGCGGCGCTGGAAGCCCTGCCTATGTCCACAAATAGGCCCGCGAGCAGCACCACCGATATGAAGCCGCTGGCAGGCGATGTCACGCTGGACGATAAAACCGCGCGCATGCTCCCCTTGCATAGGTCTGGCAAAATTATCGAGAAGGAGGAGGGGGTATACGCGTACCTGTTCTTTGAACAAGGCGACGAGACGGCCCAACGCTTTCCCATCATGGAGAAAAACGCCGTTGTAGGCCGCGCTGACCCCAAACATGGCTGGGCACCGGATGTCGATCTTACGCCAGCCGATCCCAAAATGACCATTTCACGCAAGCATGCGCGCATTTATTGCGAGGACACGCTTTTCTATCTTGAAGATCTGAAGAGCCACAATGGATCGTGGGTAGACGAGGTGCGGCTCACTCCTATGCAGCGCTACCCGCTGCAGCACGGGGATAGCGTGCGTATTGGCAGCGCTCGCCTGCGCTTCAAAGTACCTGGCATGCACGATCTCCCTTCATCCACCCCATCAGAAGAGTAACGAAGAAAGCCGAGAAACGCGCGCGCTATCTGATGCGTAATAATGGCAGGGACATACGCGGACGTGATGACACGTCCCTACTTTCATCATTACACATTAGAAAGGATACCCTCATGGGTTTCGAGCAATACCACGAGCCGGCCAACGAACTATCACAGGAGACACGTACATTTGCCCGCATCATCGCCTCTCTGAAAGAGGAATGCGAGGCCATCAACTGGTACCAGCAGCGTCTATCTATCGAAAAGGACGAAGAGGCGAAAAAGATCATGGCGCATGCGCAGGAGGAAGAGTTTCTACATTTCTCCATGGACCTGGAGTTCCTGCTGCGGCGTCAGCCCAAGTGGCGTGTAGCGGCCCAGAATGTGCTTTTCAGGAGCGGCGATATCATCGAGAACGCTAAACGTGGAGAGGAAGCCGAAGACAAGATGTAGAGGTATCAAGGCGCGCTATCCACCCGTTCCAGAAGAAGGTGCAAGGGACATAGGGGTGCCGTTTACACGTAGGGGCGCCCCTACGTCCCTTTGCCAATAAGCCTCGTATGTTACGCTAGGGATGATAGACAAAGGCCACACCGCTACCGGCATAAAAGGTAAAGTAGGACTTTATCCCGAAGCCGCCGCCATTGGCATAGTAGTTGAAGTTGCTAGTATTGGCACCGTTGTTGGCGACCAGGCTCTCAACGAAGGCCACGTGCCCGACATAGCCGGCGCCCTGCACGCCAGGCTGCAACACAATGATTGAATGCAGGACGGGCTTATAGGAGACCCTCCACCCCGAAGCTAGCGCTCCAGCCGTCCAGCGATCGGCATTGCCGTTCCATGCCACCCAGAAGCCTGACACCTGGTGATAGCGGTAATCGGCCCAGTAGGTGCATTGTCCCCAGGGAAACGTATCAGAGGAACTACTGCCAGACACGGGAGCACTGTTGTTGGCAGGACCAGGATCAAGGGGACCATGATGGAGCGCGATCGATGTTGCCGTCGCGACGCGCTGGGAGGCCAGGCTCATACCAGTGTCACTACTGCCCGGAAATAGATTTCCGGCCCATTTGAACGGATTAAAGCCTCGTGCTCCATCCGCGCTCTCCGGCAACACCGTCATCAACGTGATGAGCGCAAGCAGCGCTATCATGCTTACAACGACAACATGCGTCAGCCAGTGGCGTCTCTTCGAGCGTGGGGATGGAGCCTTTTTCCCCGTGCCGCGAATCACTACCGGGTGACGCAGCGAGGTCGTGTTACTCTGCATTGCCGTGAGCATGTCGGTATGGTACTCAGGTAAGCTAGAGGTGGTACCAGGGGTAATCATGGCATCTGGTAGCTGACGAGTAACGTGAGGCAGCGAAGAGGTCTCGGTTAATATGCGGGTCGCCCCAGGAGAAGCATAATGTGCCGGCAGGTTGGCAGTGTCAACGGGCGACAAGACCCGGTCAGAAAAATACGGTTGCTCCTCGGGAGAGTGCTGATTAAAAAGGCCTGGCATCTGTATCGAGTCCTGTTCGCCAGTCCTCTCCGCGGGCGTATGTTCATCTCTAGCGCTATCTCGACGACCTTTAAAAGACGGCATTACTCTGTCCCCTATCCGGTTTCAAATAGTATCAGCACCTAAGCATGCCGATGGATACATTCTTCACATTGCAGCTCTGTTGGTTTTGAGTTCACTCGCTTGTTCTGAATGTACCTTCCTGGGTAATGAGCAGTCAAGCTGTTCTGCGAAGGTCTAGGACTATGGTACCGGGCGGTTTTAGCAATCGCAACCTGTGCATCGCCTTCTTTCACAAACGTTATGAAGAGGGAAAACCTCTATTCCCCATACTGCTGCGCCAGGTGAAGCATTATATGATATCGGAAGAGAGACGGCCGCGATTTGTAAAATGGCGTATCATTAGCATGATAGGAAGCAGGATCAGGACAAGCACAATATTAGGAAGAGCTATGTGTGTAAAATCAAGCCAGACAGTCTCATAAGGATATAAACGTGGCCAGAAGGCATTGAAAGCGATGATAAAAGCGAGGAGTATGGTGAATGTGCCTAAAATCTCTGCTGTAGCAAGGGCGCGTATAGAGTTGTAACGCCCCTTTGTGAAGAGCAAGGCCAGACCTGCAACACATCCGATACTGAAGAAAGCCAGGCAAAAATACCAGGGAAGTGATAATGAGGCAAGTGTGAGAAAGCTGATCGTACTCTGCGCATTGGGATGCCAATTACTGACGATAGAGGTATAGTTTCCGAGGAAGTAGCCGAGTCCACCGGTAAGCAGACCTACCCAGGGACCATATACAACACCGAAGAAGATCGGGATAACGAGCGCCGGAAGAATCCAGAGCAGCTCTTTTCCGCCGGATAGCTGAAGGTGGATGAGCAGTATCAGGTTGCTCAAGACTGTATAGAGTAGAACTCCGACTATCATGGAGGGTACCTGGCGTTTACTGATACGCCAGACCGGCATATCTTCATCAGAAGACCTCCCCGACCTCCTATGAGGCAACACTTTGGGACTCTCTTCTCTTGCCGTAGAGGAGCTCACCTCACTCGTAGTAAGGTTTCCATTGCTCACAATCAGCGCTGGCGGGTCAGTCATGCTAGAAAGGACCTCTACGGTTGGTTGAATGTGGTGGCTGGCCTGTTCTAATGCATGCGCAAAATTACCTATGGTGCTGTAGCGCTGCTTTGGGTCTTTAGCAAGCGCCCTCATAATCACCTGTTCAACAGCGGGGGGAATATCTGGTGCCTTCTCTCGTAATGACGGGGGATTGGCAAGTAGCTGTTGGGTCGCTATCTCTGTGAGTGAGCCATGAAAGGGTCGCTCGCCACTTAACCACTCATACACCAGAATGGCCAAGGCATACTGGTCGCTTTCCGGACGCGGTTTCCCTTCTACCTGCTCCGGGGCCATATAGGCTAACGTACCCACGACCTCCTGCATGCTTTGTGATAGCGTATTACGAACAACTACGGCAATACCAAAATCACTGAGTAGGAGCTGATTATCATGTCCTAATAAAATATTCTCCGGTTTGATATCACGATGAATCAGCTTGCGGTTGTGAGCGTATTCCAATGCTGAGGCTATTTGCTTGACATAGGAAACAGTGGTGTGTAATGGGAGCCTCGTTCCTTTAGGATAATGCTGGCGAAGTGAGCCGCTGGGTGCGTAATCCATGACAAGGAAAGGAACACCGTTATGAATACCGAAGTCCAGTACACGCACAATATGGGAGTGCATCAAGTGAGCAATAGTGCGCGCCTCAGTGAGGAAGCCATTTCTGTCGTCAACTGTCAATCTGGTGTTGAGTATCTTGATGGCAACCTGCGTTCCCAGGTAGATATGCTCGCCCAGATAGACGTGTGCGAAGCCTCCACGATCAAGCAGGCAAATGATGCGATAGTTGCCAATCTGCTCCATCATACGGTCTGTCATGATCAACGCTCCTTGATGAACGGTCTACCCGTTTATCAGTTCGTTTCCTGATATGCACTGCTCCGTTTACGCCAGGGCAAGCAGGTCAGACAGCAGTCCCTGACCTGTCTGTAGGCGACCGGCGCCGGGGCCGATCACGGTCACTGTGGGGAGGGTATCCGTCTCGATAGTGATGGCATTCAGCACGCCATCGACGCGAGCGAGCGGATCATGCTCTGCCAGCTCCACCGGCTCGACGCGCGCCTCTAAGGGAGCTTCTGATGGGTGTTCTGTGGAAGGGAAGCGCAGCGAGGCCACGAGTTTCAGGCGCTGGCCGCGCTCAGCGGCAGAGCGCATCTGTTTCCTGGTGATAGTAGTGATACCACGTCGCGCCACCTGCTCCGGCTTGAGTGTGTGACCGAAGACCAGCGCGGCCAGGATCAGGGTTTTGGCGACCGCGTCATAGCCCTCGACATCGGCGGTCGGGTCGGCCTCGGCGTAGCCCAGTGCCTGGGCCTCGGCAAGCACTTCGGCATAGTCGCGCCCGGCCGCCATAGCGCTGAGGATGTAGTTTGTGGTGCCGTTGAGGATGCCGCGTACGGCGTACACCTGTGCGCCCGCCAGGCCTGTGCGAATGGTACTCAGCACAGGGGTGCCGGCCATCACCGTTGACTCCGCCCGCAACTGCACGCCGTGTTGCCGGGCCAGCTCCAGCAGTTCGCTGCCAGCGAGGGCCAGTGGTCCCTTATTCGCGGTGATCACATGCATGCCCTGAGCGAGGGCCGTGCGTATGTGGCTCATGCCCGGCTCCCCGTCGCGCAGATTGGTACCCGTCGCCTCCGCCAGCACATCGCCGCCCGTCGCCTGTAGACCTTCCAGCGCCTGCTCCCAGTGTCTGACGCCCGCGTGCTCACTAAGCGGCCTGCGCTTAGCCGCAAGTTCCAGCAGGGTAGCGATATCCAGGCCTTCTTCGCGATACACGAAGCCATGGCGCGCATTGGCGACAGCCACCAGGGACACATCAAGGTCGTACGTATGCAGGAGCAACGCGCGTTTCGTCAGGAGCAGTTCTGCCAGCCCCTGTCCAACGGTGCCGAAGCCGATAAGCGAGAGACGCAGGTGTTTCATATCATTATATCCATGACAGCTTAAAGCGTTCGAGCAGGCGTTTCACCGGGCCCATCTCCTCAATACCAAGCATACGGGAGCCGCGCAGGTAGATAAAGGCCCCAACCATCAACTCGATAGCCAGCTTGATGATCGCTACCAGTGTCCCAATGAGACCTCCCAGGCTGGTGCGCGTGGGGTCGGTGGTATTCAGGATGAAATCAAGGATCAGGCGCACAATGAGCACACTCACGCCCATAGCGAGCGCGGCTACCAGCACACGAGTAACGAACAGGCCCAGCGAGCGATCGATCAGTTCACCGATGCGCTGGTGAAGCAACCAGAGGAGCACAGCGGCCTCAATCAAACCCGCTAAGGAGGTTGAAAGCGCCAGCGCGGCCATGCCCCAGCGGACACCCCAGGCGTTTGCAAAAGGCTCAATGAGCACGATACTCAAGGCAATTTTGAAGATAAATTGCGACACACTGACAATCACCGGAGTCGTGCTATCGCGCAAAGCATAGAAGGTGCGGGTGAGAATCTCGACAGCGGCAAGTCCCGCCAGGCCGAGAGCGAAGAATGAGAGCGGCACCGCCGTATTTTGGGCAGCGGTCAAGGTAAAGCGACCGTGTTCGAGGAGCGCCTGTATGATAGGCAGGGCCAGGACAATTAAACCAATACTCGCTGGAATCGAGAGAAACAAGATATTGCGCAACGTCTCCAGCACAATGCCGCGCACACGGTCCATGCGCCCCCTGGCGACATACTCCGCAAGCGTGGGAAAGGCCGCGGTAGAGACCGCCATACCGAAGACGCCCAGCGGCAGCATCAGCAAGGTGAATGCCTGGAAATACTGAGTGATGAAGCCATCAACGATAGCTTTATCGACCACCAGCGCGCCAAGCAGAGAGATAAGAAAGCGGTCAACAAAGACGGAGGCAGAGAGCATCGCGGCATTGACGATACGCGGCAGCATCTGGCGGCCTATCTGAATGACGCCGGGATGCCGCCAATCGAAGCTCAACTGATAGTGCATACCAACTTTGGGCAGGCCAGGTATCTGGATGGCGACCTGTAAAATAGCGCCAAGCACCACGCCGAAGGTTGCCGCGTAGACCGCGACAGTATCGTTTCGCTGCCCTACCAGAGCCAGCAGGCCACCAGGAATCAGCCCTATAATCAGACCAACATTGTAGAGCACTGTGCCTATGGCCGGCAGTAAGAAGTTCTGGCGAGCGTTGAGCACTGAATTGATGATGACGCCGCTACCAAGCACGATGGCTTGCAAAAGCATGATGCGCGTCAGCGATGTAATCAGGGCAATATATGGGCCATAGACTGCCGCGGGTTGTCCAGGGTTCGGATTGTAGATTGGGACGATCTTATCCGCGAAGATGATGATAATGAGCGCCAGCACCACCATGATGCTGATAGCCAGGTTAAGGGCGGAGCTGGCCACGTGCCAGGCGGTTTTTTCGTCGTTTTCGCCCACCATATATTTGCTGAAGACCGGGATAAAGGCCGAACTGAGCGCGCCCCCGGCCACGATATTAAAGATGGTGTCAGGAATGAGAAACGCCTGCAAATAGGCATCCGATGTTTTGGTTGTCCCCAGAACGTAGGCGAACACCGCAGTACGCAGCAAGCCAAGCACGCGACTGGCAAGGAAGGCACCGGTGAGAATGAAGGTAGCATTGCGAACGCGCACCCTCTGAATCATGCCAGTATCCTGCGAGACCGTCGAGGCAGGCTGCATAGGGATAGCGTGCCGGCCCGACAGGCTATGTAAAGCTGGCGGCGGCAGAGCGGACGCGCGCGTGGGCGCTCCTTCCGCGGGCGACATTTGCAGCGGTAGCACAGGAGTGGGCGGCACCCCTGTCGGAGCTACATGCGGCCCTGCCGGGGGAACACCCGGACTCCAGGGAGGGGCTTGAGACGGCGCGCTGGATACAATAGGCGGGGGGACACCACCTTCGGGCGGACGTTTAAAGATTTTGCGCTGGATCACGCTGGTGAGATCAGGCTGCTGGACACGGCGCAACTGGCGACGCATACGCTCTTCACGCAACTGCTGCAAACGCGCCTGGCGCAGCACTGGAATAGGCTGGGATGGCTGCGGGGCATTCGAGTAGATGTATTCCTGCCCCTGTCCATAGCCCAGCGAGGTACCCATATCGGCAATGGGCTGCTGGTACCTCGGCGGAATGGGCTGCTGGGCAATGGGCTGCGGTGGTACACCCTGCACTCCCGGCGAATACCCAGGTAATTGTTGCGGCGGATACATCGCCTCAGGAGGGGTGGCAGGCGGGTATGGTCCCGGGCCTGGTTGCTCCTGATCGTATTGCCAACCATAGTACCCCTGTGGTCCGGGTGGTCCCTGTGGTGGCAGGGGTGGCTGTTGTCCTTCGTTTTCCACGATCTCACTCTATATCAAAGGTTTGTCTTTGCGATATAACGCGCCTGGCGTTTCTCCGTCATTGCTGTCCAGGCCATACCGGCATTATGGGCAGCCAACATTGCCCGACAAGCATACCATATCCAGGACATTCTGACTAGTGTTGCGTTTTTTGGGGGGATCTCCATCCTTGCTGACTCTTCTCGCACCACACCATTTGACACGCGGCCCCGCCCCCTATACAATTCCTGCATCATGTATGAGTGCAGAGCCTCATCACACCTGGCAGAAGGCACTCTCATACGCGAGAAAAGGCATGCATGACACAATTTTGATCGTGAGGTACCGAATATATGGAGCAGCTACACGCAGTTATTGTAGCAGGGGGGAGCGGCACCCGTTTATGGCCGCTCAGCACACCGAGTTACCCGAAACAGTTCCTGCCACTTCCCAATGGCAGAAGCATGATCCAGGAGGCGCTGGCTCGCTTGCAGCCGCTGGTGGAGCCGGAACAGGCCTGGATTGTCACAGGGCGCGCCTTCGGTCACCTGGTGCGCGAGCATATGGCCGCGATTCCAGAGCAGCATCTCCTTGAAGAGCCAATGGGACGCAATACCGCGCCCGCCATTGCCTGGGCCGCCGCAGTCATCGCCCGGCAGGACCCGCAGGCGATCATGGCAGTTTTTTCCGCCGACCACGTCATCACCGATGTCGAGGCGTTCCAAGATGCTGTGAAGCTGGGCTACCAGGTAGCGCAAGAAGGCCACCTGGTCACCTGGGGTATTAAGCCCAACGCGCCCGAAACCGGCTATGGCTACATCCGCTTCTCCTCCGAACTCGCGGCTGGTCACGGACACCAGGCCTTCCGCGCCGAACGCTTCGTCGAGAAACCAGACCTGGCGACGGCCCAAAGCTATCTACGCGATGGACATTATGTATGGAACAGCGGCATGTTTATCTGGCGGGTCGACGCGATCCTGGCCGAGATGCGCCGCCACCTGCCCGAAGTAATGCGCAAGATCGACAGCATCGTCGCTGCCATGAGCACCCCGCAGGAACGCAGCGTGCTTGATGAGGTCTGGCCAACGCTCACTTCGATCTCCATTGATTACGGCATCCTGGAGCGAGCCAGCGACATCGCGGTCATCCCCGTGGATATCGGCTGGAACGATGTGGGCAACTGGGAGCAGTACGGCGCGCTCTTCAAGGCCGATGCACAGGGAGTGCGCGGTGTCGGACATCACCAGGGTCTGGGGAGCCAGAACCTCATCGTCTACAACAACACAGAGCGTCAGATCTTCACGATTGGTCTGGAGGACGTGATCGTGGTCGAAATGGACCAGATGACCGTCATCTGTCGCAAGGACCAGGTGCAACGCGTGAAGGAACTGGCAGAAGCACAACGCAAGAAGGCATAGCAATCATCTTTTGCATGTAAGGGAGCAAGAGAGGTAGGGGCGCCGTTTACAAGCCCGCGCTTGCATCACGTGCGGGCTTGTAAAC
>JALYTT010000484.1 GCA_030854145.1 Chloroflexota bacterium
TCGGTCAAGCCGTGTGGAGAACGTAGCCTTTCCCCGGTTGGTTCGACAATCTTTCGTCAGTTTACCCCTGACTTCGGCCCCTTGTCGAGGGGCTTGTCTCAAGTTTAACGTATAAGGAGAAAAGTAGTGAAACCAGACCCGAATGATAACCTGCCCTATGACGACCCATTGCGTAAAAGGATACTGGCTGCACAACAAAATAGTAATCCGACTAACCCACAGAAACCAACAACGCCCTCTTATGCAAAGGGTGTTGTTGGGGGCCAGCTGAAAACAACCGGAGTTGCTGATACCATTATACCAGCTTCCACGGTGGGGCTGGAAGCGGCGAGAGAGCAGCTAGAGAACATAATCGGTAAAGGCCTAGGCTGGGTTAAGTACGATAAGCCGGATGACTATGAATTGTCCATGTACGGTGGTATGTGGGTGGAGTATGATGGCAAGTCGGGTCACGATCTATCCAAAGCAAAGTTTATAGACGACATCTTGCAGCTTATGTCAGAGGCGGAAATAACAGCGCGGATTGATGAGAACCAAATACGGCTGGATAGAATAAATAATTGGAAACCTCAACCTGGACAGCTTACGACAGCGAGTTTTGGCTCGGCCAGTGGAGCGATGGAAACTGCAAGTCTTAAACATAGCCTTGAGGACAGAATAGCCGACCTACAGCGCCTCCAGCAAGGTAAGGGAGGAGAGAAATGATTAGTTTTGAAGTATTTTTAGCGTTGTTCTTAATATTGGTAGCCTCTATCGCTATTAACGGCATGATATCGGTTGTAAGTACACTGAAGCTTGAGCGTAGAATCGAGAAACTTGAAGCATTACAAAAGCAACCTGCCCCCACCAGAGAAGGGAGTGAGTAGGCATGTACGGAATTAATGATTTGATGTATGTCTTTTACTGGCGTAACTCAAAGGATGATGAGTGGAGTATCAGCCAGCCTGTCACGTTAGGTGAAATTATCGATAATGTAGAGTTTGAATTTCAAGATGGTGGCACGTTACCTATTAATGATGTAAATTGGGGCAACGATGAGATCAAGGTCGTGCCTGTGCCTACCCGCAGGTATGCTCCTACTGAAATCCCCCACCCCAAGCCGGAGAGCAAGTAGCTCACTTATCGTCCTGGTCATTGCGGTGGGCGTCAATCCACTCATCCAAATCTTCACGCTTAATACGCCAGTCGCGCCCGAACTTAGCGGCCTTTAGCCGTTCTTTCGGGTTTGGGTGGTTAATGTAATTACGAATTGTCTCAATGGACAAACTCAGTTCTTCAGCGACTTGCTGGACACTAAGCCACTTCACACTCACAAGCGTACCTCAAAAATAAATTACGGCTATTATAGCTATGCGTATCCTGCCTGTCAATAATTCTACCTGCAAACCCTTGCAAAATCCTGTAATAACCGTGTATACTTCGTATATTGTAAGATTAGCCTTGAAAAAGACTGATCTTAAAGCTAGGCGGCACTAACTCCCTGCTCTTGACGGATGAGAGAGTTAGCGCCACCTCGACCTCGTTGTACTTCGGTCTATGTGGTAGTGAGTCACGTAGACCCTTTCCTGTCAAGGAGAGCACTATGGATGGACACTATGGCGACAACTTTATTCCTGTCATCCCAGTAGACCGTTTAATTCACACCGACGAGCGCCCACTCTGCTCCGATCCCGAATGCCCCTGCCACGATGCGCTCAAGCAGGAGCTGGCCCAATACTACCAAGAGGGCCTGATCACTGCTGACGACGCCACCCGCATTGTAGAAGGGAGGCAGGCATGGCAGTAACCGAGCAGCCGCGTCCCGTCCCGCCGCGCGCCCACCGCTACTACCATGCCGATGTGGCAGCCCAGACGGATGCCATCTATGACCGGGGTACCGCTCCTGCGGCCAGCAAACGGCCGCGCCACACCTTCGTCGCCCTGGCCGGTATGGTAGTGTGCTTGAGCGTTATTGTGCTGTGGCTAGCCGTGGTTGCGCCCTGGTGGGTAGGCATAACCGACCAATGGAACTACGGCAACAGCCGCCTGACCCAGCTTGATGCCGATGTCGGGCATAACGGCACCAGCCACTTCATCGCCGAGTACTACCACCACGAGATCGTGATCATCGAGCTGCCGTTGTCCAACCCGAATACCCACCATGTCTACACTATGGCGGGATTATACGATGGCAAGAACCAGCCGGTGATACTACTGTCCATAGCCGACGCCAACCACGATGGCAAGCCGGATTTAGTAGTAGCGATTAAGGATACGAATTTTCAGACCGTGCTGTATAACAACGGTACGGCGTTCAGCGGAGGCCAGCCGTGAAGTTACGGAAGTCGGTTATCTACTTCAACCTGGCGGCCCTAACTATTGACGGCCTGGTACTGTGGTTGGGAGCCGTCAAAGTCTGGCCGCCGATGGTCGGAGCGACGGTGATCGCTGTCTTCCTGGCGGGGGCCATCTGGCTGTCCTGCTACCTCAACGGCCAGTTACCGAAGAAAGCCCGGCGAGTCACCTTTCATGCCGCGCCGACTGAACGAGTAGAGCGGATATAGGCAGTAGCGAAAGTGGCTCGGAATGGTTCGTAACCGCTCCGAGCCATATTTATTTGCTAGAGGTGAGACGATTAATGCGCGTCTCATGTGGCCGTCTCACCAAGCTCGTTCTTCTGTCTCACCATCAGCGGATCGGTTAGGTGTCTCACTATGAAGCGTTGAGACACACTTATTGGCGGCGTCCCACCGCTTCCGGCTGCGTCCCACCGTCGCGGTGGAAGTATTAGCCTGTACCGCAATGGCCCGCACCGATAAGCCGCTATTCAGTAACGGCCAGATAACCTTGTCAATCTCCTGCTGAGCAGCGCTACCGCCTACTGGCCGCTGACGCGAGGCGGCCTCGGAAATAGAGCGTACCTTCGATGATGCAACTGGGACGGGCGGGGCGTGATTCGTCTCACGAGTAGTCCGTGGGACGCTACGCCTTTTCTGTAACGCCGTCTCAACCATACTTGTAACCGTCTCACTGACCATGATGGCCTGCTCGATTTTCAAGTGTGCCATCGCGTCAGCCTGTTTCATATCGAGCATCGTTAGACGCTCATCCAGGCGCTGAGACAGATTCGCTTCAAGCTGACTACCAACCTCTTGCCGCATTGCCACCATCGCCTCAGCCAGCGCAGCCGTAACGGCCTCAGCAATCAGCGTATTGCCGTCCTCCCGATAGTAGGCTGCGGGCATGCCAAACTCCTCATCCCGTAAGCTGTGGATCACCCGGCTATAGAGAACCGCCATGACTGCGCGGGCGATCAGTAAGATAGTGTCAATGACAGTGCCGACCTGGCCGTGCAATGGTATAACCTGATCGACGCCCGCCATGATCACGCCGACTAACATCACACTGACCAGGGCAATGCTCAGACGCTTTGCCTGCTTCGCCCCTTCTTCGTTGCCGTCTTTCTTGGCCTGGTCGGCCAGCTTGTTTAAGCTCAGGCCCCCGATGTCGAGAGCCATAAATTGGGCGATAAAAACGGCGACGTCAAACTGTGGTGCGAAATGGACGATGGGTAACAGTTTGACGGAGGCATACAGTACTGAGACCACTAGCACTGGTTCGGCCGCTTTGCCAGCCAGAATCATAAACCACGTCCAGATTGCTGTAATGTATGTTGATTGTGCGAGGGCGTATTTCCAGTTACGCGGTGCTTTAGATATCAATGCCCACCTCCTGTAAGGGTATACCGAGGAGTTCCGCCAACTCCTTAGTGGCCGTAATGATATAATGAACAATTTCGGTGCGGGTCAGTCTCGTATGACCTGATGCTGATGATCCGCTCAGGCGAGGTGGTCTCGGACCTGAGCAAGCCATGCGATTTTTATTGGTACTGGTTCAGCCGGGAGAGCGGACGCAGCCTCTATTTCCTGCTCTTTCGCGGCGTGCCCACCTACCTGGCAGGGATGCTGCTCTTCGGCTTAGGATTTCCTGGTGACTGGCACGCCTGGCTGGCATACTCCGCCAGTCTCGTGCTGGGCGCCGCGCTGGGTATCGCCTATCGTTTCTCGTACAACATCATCGCCTTCTGGACGCTTGAGGCTCGCGCTATAGGCGGCATGGCGGCCGTGCTGGCGCTCTTCTTTACCGGCTCTTATGTCCCGCTGGCCTTCTTCCCACCAGGGATACGCGCCATCATCGACTGGCTGCCCTTCACCGGCATGCTGAACATTCCTACCGAGATCCTGCTGGGCAAACTTAGTGGTAGCGACCTCCTCCTGGCATTCGCGCGCCAGGGGCTGTGGCTACTCATCGCGACAATGGGCGCGCGCCTGCTGACGCTGTCTGCCACCCGCCGCGTCGTGGCGCAAGGCGGCTAGAAAGGAGAAAATACCATGTTGCAAAATGTTCTGAACGATATCCAGCTCTACAGGCGTTTCATCGCCATCCAGATACGCGCGCAGGCACAATACAAAGTCAATCTGGCTATCGACATCGGCACTTACCTGGCCGTCACCAGCCTGGAGTTTACCGCGCTCTTCATCTTCTTTGGCTCTTTCCACTCCCTGCTTGGTTGGCGGATAGGCGAGGTGGCGCTGCTCTATGCCCTGACGGGCATCTGCTTTGGCCTGGCTGAAATGGTGGGCGCCGGCATCGACGAGTTTTCAGAGACCATCCGGCGCGGGGAGTTCGATCGCGTGCTGCTGCGTCCAGTGGGCGTGTTTACGCAGGTGATCGGCAGCAACTTCCGCCTGCGTCGGTTGGGCCGTATCACCCAGGGCTGCTTAGGCGTCTTCATAGCATTGCATCTCCTGCCGGGCCTGCACTGGTCGACGCTGAAAGTCACTGTCCTGCTGCTGGGCCTCTTCAGCGGTGCCACGATCTTTGTGGCGATCATGCTGCTGGGGGCGATGTTGTGTTTCTGGACCATTGAAACGACAGAGTTGATCAACATCCTGACCTTCGGCGCGCGCGAGTTTCTGGGCTATCCCATCACCATTTATCACCAGGTGCTCCAGAGCTTCTTCCTGTTTGTGGTGCCCCTGGCCTTCGGGACATACCTGCCAACCTGTTTCTTGCTTGATCGCGCCTTCCCTTTCGGCCTGCCCCAGGCGCTGGTCTTCGCGGCCCCCGCGATGGCGCTGACCTTCATCCTGGTCGCAGCCAGCCTCTGGCGCGTAGGCGTGCGCCGCTATCAGAGCACGGGGAGCTAGGTGGGATGCGCTTGTTAGGAT
>JALYTT010000485.1 GCA_030854145.1 Chloroflexota bacterium
GAGGGGGGTCTTTTCCATGGGGTCACCTCCTGCTTTGACTCCTATTCCTGTGCTCCTTCTCATACCATCTCTTGCTCTGCTGAGTCGCCCAATTCTTGAGCTTGCAAAAATATGAACTGCACCCCAATGTACCTTTGCTACTGGCGTTTTGCGTCAAAATATGCTATATTCTATCTTGCATCGGCAATATATCCATGTGCATCACCAGATTGCCGGTGTGAAGAGCATAGTGGCTCCTGGGCGATGGCGCGCGTTCTCTGTAGATGCCGTATCGTCGTGGATTCTCCAACGCCGCTGACCACCAGATACGGGTTCCCCCCTAGTGTGCTGTTTTACATTGTGTTCGTGAGCAATCGTACCTCGATCAGCACGAACCAGGAGGAGACCTCATGTCAAAAAACGAATTCTTTCAGCCAGTCTCGGTGGATTTTGCCCCCCAGGGTAGCCGTTGCGAATGGTGCGGGAAGCCTGCCGAGCAGCAGTTAACAGCTATCGGCGGGAAATCTCATAATGATAGCGGGCTTTTCTGCCGCGCGTGTGGAGAGAAATTTACGCAGGCTATCACGGTGTCGGCCTCGGTCGCGCCCCAGGAATACCAGCAGTAAGATTGTGTGAGGGATAGAGGAGGTAGAGGGTAGCAGGGGTAGGGGCGCGGTTTACAAGCCCGCGCATGCCAGATGACATCTTGATCGCGTCTGGCATGCGCGGGCTTGTAAACGGCGCCCCTACGGATACCCCGATACAGCGTCTACTGATTCGCGCTCGCGTTCTCGATCTTGAGCACTGTGGCCGTGGTGCCCTGGAACTGGGCCGACACTTTGATGGCCTGGTTATTGCTGATGGACTGCGCGTTGTTGTTGAAGTCGCTCAGTTTTGTCGTGCCAGGCGTGATGACGAAGTCGAAGCTCTTGTTACCAACTTTGAAGTGCAGGTGGTTGTCGGAGCCGACCGCGCTGGTCGTGACGCCCTGGTAATCCACCTTGCTCTGATCCTGGGTGTCGCCGTTATCCGTGGGCTTCAATTCCGTGGCCGTGAAGCTGCCATCGGCGTTCGCGTTAGCCTTCACCTTGAGTGTCTGGTTGACGGTCGGGTGGCCACCACTGAAGGTCGAGAGATCGGTCTGCCCATTGACAATGCTCATCGAGAGCGTCTGCCCATCGGGCATGCTCACCACGATACTGCTGGCGCTGACGCTCTGCACCTTGCCGGTGAACGCGATATTACCCTGGCTGGCCGGCTCGTTTGGATTGCTCGTCCCAGCCGGTTCAGCCGTTCCCACCCCAGGCGTAGCGTTATCGTTCTGGGTCGGGTTTGAGCCGGTGTTCAGAGAGTATGTGCCATCGCTGTTCTGAGTGACCTGGAAGCTATATTGCTTGTTTTGCTGCGCCTGGAGCGCCCTGATCTGCGCGTCGCTGAGGCCACTGACGGTGTAATTGCTGCCACCGACGTTTACCGTAACGCTATGATGCGCGGCATCGACCGAGGTGATCGAGCCGGTGATAGTGGTAGTGCCGCCGGTGGTGGTCACTCCTTCGCAGGCCGAAAACACGACCATTAACATAATTCCAACGAGGCATACAGCGATCCCTGAAAGGCGACGAAGTAGTTGTTTTTGCATTGAACCTCTCCTTTATCCTTCTGGCTACACATTTTTCTTGTGATTATACACCGGTCATATCGAACTCTAGTGTTAGTATGACTATACACTACTTTTTTCGCATGTACTATGCGCCAGGGCACAGTCACACTGTGAAATAAACCACGATGCGTATGTTATAATGCGAACGTAGAAGCGTAGAAAGGAGCGACTGTGCCATGCCAGGGATTACGTTGAGCGGTATCTATCCTCCCCTTCCAACATTCTTTGATGACAGCGAGCGCCTGGACCTTGAGACCTTTCAGCGGCACGTACGACGCCTGGCGGACAGCGGCATCGCAGGCTATGTCGTGATGGGCTCTAACGGCGAGGCGGTCCACCTGACAGGCGAGGAGCGTGTGCAGGTCATCGAGGCTTGCAGGAGCGTTGTTGAGAGCCTGCGCCCGGCGGAGACAACGGCCGGCACGCCAGCCTCCTGGCCCATGCAGATCCTGGCTGGCTGCGGCGAGCAGTCGACGCGGGCGACCATCGCGAATTGCCAGCAGGCGGCGCGCGCCGGAGCCGACGCGGCCCTGGTACTGCCTCCTTTCTATTTCAGGGGTCGTATGGACAGCCAGGCCCTACTGGCCCACTACTGTGCGGTTGCCGATGCCAGCCCCCTGCCCATCGTGATCTACAATATGCCCGCTAACACCGCTGGCCTGGACCTGGACACCGCCACGATCTGCCGGCTGGCCGAGCACCCTAACATTATTGGTCTGAAGGACAGCGCGGGCAATATGGCGAAACTGGCCCAGGTCGTTGGCCGTGTGGACGCGCGCTTCCGAGTGATGGCTGGGAGTGCCGGCTACCTGCTGCCGGCGCTGGCGGTGGGCGCCGTGGGAGCAGTCGCCGCCCTTGCCAATATCTTTCCGCGCGAGGTATGCCGTGTCCAGGAACACTTTCTGGCGGGACACTGGGAGGAGGCGCGGCTCTTGCAGGCACGCCTGGTAGCCGCCAATAGCGCGGTCACCTCAATCTATGGTGTGCCGGGTCTCAAGGCCGCGCTTGATCTCACCGTTGGCTATGGTGGCAGGCCACGTATGCCGCTGCTGCCATTATCAACGCAGGAACGTACTGCGCTGGCTGAAATTATCCAGAGTGTCTCCTCGCGTGCTGAGTAATGCAGATAACGCAGCGTAGCGTGCTTTCAGAGATAGGATAGGGGAGGTCACGAATGGCTCTCGATGTAGAGTTTTATCGCCGGACGATCTATCTGCCTGGCGCGGGCAAGGGGCGGCGGCTGCGCCGTATCAGTGCCATCGACATCTTTCCCGAGGGGGCCACCCACACACTGGTTTTCGTTCACGGCTATGGTGGGAACGCGCTACAGTGGATCAACCAGTTGCGCTTCTTTGGCCAGACGATGCGCGTCATCGCGCCCGACCTGCGCGGGCATGGCCTGAGCGATGACCCCGCGTCTGTTCCCTATACGATGGCTGGCCTGGTTGATGACCTGGAGGTGGTGCTGGACGCGTTACAGGTGCAGCGACCGTTTTATCTCGTGGCGCATTCTTTTGGCGGCGCTCTCTCCACTGAGTACGCTCTGCGTTCGGGCAACAGCGATAATGTGCAGGGACTTGTCTTCATTGCCGTGCCGGCGCGCTTTATTCTGCGTGTCTGGCTGCAACGCGTGCTGCTGGTTCCTGATCCGATCTTCACCACGCTGGCGAAGAGGCTGAAGATCGCGCTCTTCGCTCCGCAGCACACGCTCAAGCGCCTGCATGATGACGTGATGGCTCCCTGGCCAGGAGACGAGCGCTTGCCACAACTGCACATTCCTACGCTCATCGTGCAGGGTCAGCGCGACATCGTCTTTCATCGCCAGCACTATGAGGATGTGCCACGCCTGGTGCCGCATGCGCACAAGGTGATCATCTCGGTCTCCGCTCATCTCGTGCAATTGGAGCGCCCGGATGCCGTAAATCGCGCGTTGCGGCGCTTTATCGAACCCGCGCCGCCTCAGAATGGCCAGCTTGCGAATCCCGAACAGCGGGCCGCCGCGGCCAATCGTATGACCTTGCACATCACGCGCCTCGTCGAAATGCCCTGGCTCCAGCACTACGATGACGAGGTGCCGGAACGGCTTCCTCTGTCTTCACAACTGCTGCATGAAATGCTCAGCAACGCGGCCCGCGAGTTCCCTGACCGCCCGGCGATCATCTTTTTTGGGCAAAAGATACGCTACTACGAACTGGACCGGCTGTGCAATCGTTTCGCGCATGTTTTGCGCCAACTCGATGTCAGGACCGGCGACCGCGTTGCTATTGTGCTGCCTAACATTCCGCAGTGCGTGATCGCCTTTTATGGGGCGTTGAGAGCGGGCGCCGTCGTCGTCCTGGGCAGCCCACTCTCAACAGAAGCAGAGATCGGCTACCAGTTGCGCGATTCGGGCGCCAGTGTCCTGCTCACGCTGGTTGCATACCGGCCGCTGGTTGAGCGTATCAGCGCCGGCACGAGCATCCAGCAGGTCATCTATACCGATGTGCGCGAGTATCTCCCCTTGCGCCAGCGCGTCTTGCTTGCCAGCCTGATTGAGGGGAGTGAACTCCCTGTTCCCGCCGTCGCTGGGACCATGCAAGGTGCAAATGGTGCTGGTGGAGCAAAGACCGGTGGGGTAGTCCCTGCGAGGCCTGCTGTGGCTGCGCGCGCCTCTCACAAGGTCTATTCCCTGCAGAAATTGCTGCGCGAGCAGCCGGCCACTCCTCTTGAGAGTGGCACGACAGCGAGCGACCTGGCATTGATCCAGTATACGGGCGGCACAACGGATACCCCCAAGGGCGTCATGCTTTCACACAGCAACCTGGTGGTGAACGCGGCCCAGGTGCGCCACTGGCTCTCCGGTGCGCGGCGCGGGCGGGAAGTGATCCTGGGCCTGCTGCCGCTCTCGCACTCGTATGGCGTCACTGGCTGTATGAACCTGGCAGTGAGCACAGCGGCCTCGCTCGTCCTGCTGCCCACGGCGCGCACCGACCAGGCGCTGGAAGCGATCAAGGCGCATCATCCGAGCATCTTCCCCGGCGTGCCTGCCTTCTACCTGGCCATCGCGAACTACCCGCATGTGCGCCGCTACGGGGTCTCGGCCATCCGTGTCTGCGTGAGCGGCTCGGATGCGCTGCCGGTCGAGGTGCAGGAAGCCTTTGAGAAACTGACGCGCGGGCATCTGCTGGAGGGCTACGGCTTAACGGAGGCCTCGCCCGTCACGCACGCCAATCCCCTTCAGGGCGAGCGGCACGTGGGCAGCATCGGGACACCGCTGCCTGGCACCCTCGCGCGCATCGTCGATGGGGAGAGCGGCGCGTTGTTGCCACCGGGAGAAGTAGGCGAGTTGCTCATTCAGGGGCCACAGGTCATGCTCGGCTACTGGCATATGCCCGGCGAGACGGCCGAGGCGCTTCAGAATGGCTGGTTGCACACCGGCGATCTGGCTACTATGGATGACAACGGCTTCTTCACGATTATTGATCGCAAGAAAGACCTGATCCTCTCCGGCTCCTACAATGTGTACCCGCGCGATGTCGAGGAGGTGTTGTACGAGCATCCCAAGGTGCTTGAGGCGGCGGTCGTG
>JALYTT010000486.1 GCA_030854145.1 Chloroflexota bacterium
CCCTGCGGGCGGACTGGCGAGGCAAGCCACGCCCTACGGACGAACGGCCCGCTTCGGCTTACGTTCACGCCTATGTGGCTTGCCTCGCCAGTCCTTCCATCTCGCCCTGCGGGCTGACTGGCGAGGCAAGCCACGCCCTACGGAAGACGGCACGATTCGGCTTACGTTCACGCCTATGAGGCAAGCCACGCCCTACGGCACAACGGCGAGATGGTTCATCAGCTTTTGTGTTACAGTGCAAGATACATAGTCAAGACAACGAAAGGCAGAACTATCATGCGAACACTGATGCTCACATTACTACGGATGCGGAAAGATATAGCACGAGTCGCGCTGGGGATAGTATTCATCCTGGCCTCCAGTTTGCACTTTACCAGCAGCGAGGCGGAGTTGAAGCTCATTCCTGAGTTCCTCCCCTGGCGGCTGCAAGCGCTCTACATCACGGGAATTCTTGAGTTTCTGGGAGGCATCGGGCTGCTGATACCCAGGTTTCAGCGCGCCGCTGCCTGGGGATTGGTTGCCCTCCTGATCGCCGTCTTTCCCGCCAACGTGTATCACGCCGTCAAGGATATTCAATTAGGAGGGATGCTGAACTCGCGCCTGTATCAATGGGGTAGATTGCCCTTTCAAGGCGTTTTCATCTGGCTGGTGTTATGGTCTACCAGTCCCAAATCTGTTGAACGGGAACGTGGGAAATTGTAATCCGTTGGCTAGATGTGCGACAATGAACGAAAGCTACCGAGCAGCCAGCAGGCACTCTTCGATGTCGAGTGAGTGTGGCGAAGAGCATGTCATGAACATCCCAGGCCAGGAATAGAGAGGGAGCCAACACCATGAAGACGTATGACAACATTGCCGAGTGGTACGATCATTGGATCGGAGCACACTCGATGCGCGAGGATCCCTTCTTTGTGCCGGTAGAATCGCTCATAGGTGAGGTCGCTGGACAGCGTGTCTGTGACCTTGCCTGCGGCCAGGGTAGGGTGGCTCGTCACCTGGCGGACCTGGGCGCGCGCGTCGTCGGCGTTGATCTCTCAACGAATTTGCTGGCTATTGCGCGTCGTCATGAAGAGGCTGAGCCACGCGGGATCGAGTATGTCCAGGCCGACGCTCACAACCTTAATAGCGAGGTGCTCGGCACGTTTGATGGCGTGCTGTGTTTTATGGCCTTGATGGATATCCCGGACCTTGCCTCAACACTGCACAGCGTCGCGCGCATCCTCCGGCCGGCTGGCTGGTTTGTCTTCGCGATTCTCCACCCTTGCTTCCACACCCCACGCTCAGGAGAGATGGATACTCCAGAAGGGGCTGTACGCACCATCGGCAACTACTTTGTAGAGGGCTATTGGCGATCAGACGTTCGGCCGGGACCTCCTGGCAAGATCGGCGCGTACCACCGCACACTCTCGACCTACGTCAATGGCCTGACTGCTGCCGGACTCCAGCTTGTGTCCCTGAGCGAACCGGGCGCTGCTAACGATGTCGCCGATTCGCCCTCCCTGATGCGTTTAAACAGGCCAGTGTGGGCAGAGGTGCCTTCCGTCCTGGTCGCAAGTTGCAGGAAGTCAGAGTAGCATACGAGCCTGCCCCGAATGAGCGGAGGATCGCTGTGGTGGTACACATAAATGGCATTGTTAATGGAAGAGAAAGTGGCTCTTGAACACGTCCATCTTGCTGCTATACTCAGGAAGGAAGAAGAGAAACTCCTTGCATGAACATACAAATAGACATATTTACATAATGCGATCCAAGCGCACATAGGAGAAAGTATGACACGCAAAGGCTGGCTCCTCTTTATCGCCATGTCAGTATTCTGGGGTATTCCCTACTTCTTCATCAAAATTGCCGTACGCGAACTGGATCCGGCCGTTATAGTGTTTGCCCGCGCCGCCATTGCGGCCGCTGTGCTGATACCTCTGGCGGCCAGCCGCAAGATGCTGCGGCCCCTCTTCCGGCACTGGCCCATTATCCTGCTTTTCTCGCTTATCCATATGGTCGGGGCGTTCCTGTTGATTAGCTATGGCGAGCAACATGTTTCATCCTCCATCACCAGCCTGCTGATTGCGGCCAATCCGCTTCTGGTAGCGCTGCTCGCTCTGGGCTTTGATAAGAGTGAGCGCATCAATGGCCCTCGCCTGATCGGGCTGCTGATTGGCATGGTGGGTCTGGTTATCCTGCTGGGCTTCGATATAGGGGGAGATGGACAATTGTGGCTGGGAGCAGCGCTTATCCTGCTCGCGGCCACTGGCTATGCGATTGGTGCCATGATGCTCAAGCACCGGCCCCTCGTCGCATTACCCAGAATCGCTGTGGCCGCCGCCGAGTGTAGTATCACAAGCATTATTCTGCTGCCATGGGTCATATTGCAGCCTCCCAGCAGGGTACCCAGTGTGAATGTGCTCGCGAGTTTGCTTGTTCTCGGTTTGATCTGCACAGCGCTGGCCTTGCCGACCTTCTTCGCGCTCATCGCTGAAGTCGGAGCCAGCCGTGGCACGGTGATTACCTATGTCAATCCTGCCATTTCTGTGCTCCTGGGCGTTACGATCCTCCGGGAGCAACTCACGCTCGCCACCATCGCTGGCTTCCTGTTGATCATCGCTGGTTGCTGGCTCTCGACTACCGGCTCCATCCCGTTCCTGGCAGCCCGCGCAATCCCGTAGCCAGAGGTGCCAGAAAAGAGCGAGTTGCTCCCTGATTAGCACGAAGATTATGCAACCCACGCTTGCGGTCAGCGCATCCAGTTGACCGCCTGCTCCAGTTGCGCGAACGGCTCCCAGAACGTCACAAATGTCCTCTCAACTCCCAATTGCTCCCACTGCTTCAACTTCTCCGCGATATCCTCGCGCCAGTCCCACACAAAGGTGGATACAACGACCTCGCGTCCCGCTGCCTCGATCTCCCTGTGCGCCTCGCGCATCAAGTCCTCATCGGCGTACACATTCACCTCGTCAGCGTACTCAACAGCGCTGCGCAACAGGCGCCGCGAGTTGCCTACCCCTACAACCACACGCGGCGCCTTATCCGGGGCGGGCGCACAGAGACCATCGCGTATATGTAACTGTTGGCCCTCCAACGTCACGCTCTCTCCCCTGTATACCTGCCGCAGAACCCGGATCGTCTCCTGCAAGCCCTCGATACGGGCTGCTGCATCTGGTACCGCTACCCCCCAGGCACGCATCTCCTGGAAATAGTCGCCCGCGCCAATCCCCAGCTCAAATCTCCCCCCGCTCAGCAGGGCTAGCATGGTTGTCTCTTTCGCCAGCACTCCGGGCAGGTAGTTCAAGCGGCAGAGCACCATCGGCACTAACTTGATCCGCGTGGTTGCCATGGCCAGGGCGCCATACAGCGACCAGCCGCAGACATAGCCCCATTCCAGCTTCTCCGAGTGGTAATGGTCGAGAAAACTCACCGCGTCAAACCCATATATGTCAGCTTTTTTAGCCGCTGCCAGCACCGCCGTCAAGTTGGCCGTCGGTCCCAGATTGACTCCTATACGCATGTATATCTCCCTCTTTCACGT
The DNA here is from genome assembly GCA_030854145.1 of Chloroflexota bacterium. The sequence continues at coordinate 3,521 of JALYTT010000486.1, forward strand.
TTGGCGGCTTTGCCAGTGCCGCTCTCCCCACAACTCTACACCATCCTTCCTGACATCCCCCGTCAGGATTCTGCGAGATGAGCACAGGAGGTGATCGATGTATTCTCATAGAGGCTTATCTCTTCTCCCTACGAATTTACCTCACACTGTCGATATAGAAGAATAACGATGTGTTCTTGCATCGGCAGAGCTTACATCTCTGCCACGTAGCATTCCCTTTTTAAAATGAGTGGGAGTTATCAAGCATCGAGGTGAGAGAATGCAAAATCTCCTGTCGGAAGCTAGCGTTCAAGCCACACGCATGAGGCGTCACAAACGGAAGCAGGTCATTCTGGGGGTGAGTCTCCCTGTGTTTCTCCTGATGTTCGCCATACTCATGCCTGGAAGCATGGCCGCTGCTCATGAATCGCCAAATCACACTTTCAATCCATCTGAGACCAATCCCTATTCCCCTGCCTATCGGCATACGTACCGCCATGGCGTAGTACCCACAATTACACAACTCAGCAAAGTCAAGTCCTATCAACAGGCACACCTACGCGTCGCGAGCAATACCTTGTCTTATGGCGGCGGTATCGATGGCACCGGTGTGACCAGCGGCACTGAGAAGGTATACCTGGTATTCTGGGGCACCCAGTGGGGCACGCAAAGCACCGCTGGTAACGGCAATCTAACCTTCTCCAATGACTCCCTGGGCGGAGCGCCCCATGTACAGAACCTGTTCAAGGGACTGGGCACAGGCAATGAGTTGTGGTCAGGCACCATGACCCAGTATTGCGATGGTCCCGGTGTATCGACGGGCGCCACCAGTTGTCCAGCGGGCGCTCCCCATGTTGGCTACCCCGCGGGTGGTCCACTGGCTGGTGTCTGGTACGACAACTCCGCTTCAGAGCCAGACCCGGCCTCGGGCAACCAGTTGGCCACTGAGGCTATCACGGCTGCTGGTCACTTCGGCAATACCACCACGGCGAGCAACCGCTACTCACAGTATGTGATCCTCTCGGCCACCGGAACCAATCCAGACAACTACCAGAGCGGTGGCTTCTGCGCGTGGCACGACTATAACGGAGACAGCTTTCTCAGCGGTGGTGCGGCTAGCTCGCCCTACGGTGACATCGCCTTCACTAACCTGCCATACGCTCTGGATGCTGGCGCTAGTTGTGGTCAGAACTTCGTCAACTCTGGTTCGGCTGGCACTCTTGACGGCTACACTATCATCGAGGGTCATGAGTACGCCGAGACGGTCACCGACCAGAACCCCGCCGGCGGTTGGACGAACAGCTCCAACGGTGAGGAGAACGGCGACGAGTGTGCCTGGATCAACCCTGGTCTGCCAGGTGGCTCTGGCAACGTCTCCATGGGCAACGGCTCCTACGCCATGCAGTCAACATGGTCAAACGACACCAACGAATGTGCTCTCTCGCACCCGCTTGTCACGAGTGGACCAGCGACGAATGATTTCTCGCTCAACGCGACACCTACCAGTTTATCGATGACAACTGGCGGTAGCACCACTTCAGCGGTCGGCACTGCGGTAACCAGCGGCTCGGCGATGACTATCAGCCTTGCGGCGGGCGTTTCACCTGCCGGCCCAACTGTCGCGCTTTCTCCGACCTCGGTGATGGCTGGCAATGCCTCGACACTCACGGTCTCGGCTGGCTCCTCGGTCACGCCGGGGACGTA
>JALYTT010000487.1 GCA_030854145.1 Chloroflexota bacterium
TATGTGCTGTGGAGGGTATCTTGTTTCAGCATCAGCCAGGCGCCGGAAGAATGCAACAGCAGCATTGACAATCCTCAACACAGCATGCTATACTCCTCTTATCCAATATATGGATATTATTCCATATATTGGAACAACAAGCGAGGAGGGACAGCATCATAGATATGGGTGACGCGCGCGAGACCAAAGTCGGCGTTCTGGATAAGGCCATGACAATCCTTTTTGTGTTTCCAGGCGGCGATGTGGCTCTGTTGCCTCAGGAGATCGCCGAGCGCACGGGCATGCCGTTGCCAACAGTCTACCGGCTGGTACAGGCGTTGTGCGAGCATGGCATGCTTATGAAAGATGGGCCGCGCTTTCGCCTGGGATTGACGCTGCTGCGCCTGGGGATGCTGGTGGTGGAGGGCATCGATGTGCGCAAGCAGGCCCAGCGGCACCTGAAGTGGCTGAACGAGCAGACGGGGGAAAATGCCGAACTGCACATCCGCCAGGAAGAGATGCGCATGGTCATCGAGATGATGAGCAGTCCGCACAACCTGCGCCCATTCGCCGACGTTGGCGCGCCTCTCCCCCTGCATCTGGGCGCCGCCGGCAAGGTGCTGCTCGCATGGCTCTCACCGTCAGAATGTCAGGCTCTGGTAAAAGCGAGCGCGGCCCGTTTTGGGAATGGCGAGGAGGCCTTTGACCTCCACAAACTGTTTAGCGAGCTGGCAGATATACGCGCGGCCGGCTGGGCCAGCAGCAGCGGCGAGCGCGCCGCAGGCGTCTCGGCCATCGCCGCCCCCATCTTCGACGCCAGCGGCCAGGTTGCCGGAGCCATGACCCTGGTCACCCCCACCGCCCGCCAGAACGACGAACAGCGCGCGCGCGCCATCCCCCTGGTCCGCGAAGCCGCCCGCCGCACATCCTATGACCTGGGCTATGTAACACATAAATGATGTCATCACAGGCGCAGAACTGCGTCCCATTTCGTGTACGGGCGCCGCTGGCCTGCGCCCTGTTGGCCTACGCGCGGTAGGCCATCTTCCGCGCCGTTGGCCTACGCGCGGCAGGCCATCTTCCGCGCCGCTGGCCTGCGCCCTGAGCAATTACAAAGGAGCATACTATGACCGAGGTTGAACAGCTCGCCGCGTTTGTCGTGCGCACCGGCTATGACGATCTCTCAGAAGAGGCGCGCCAGCAGCTCAAGATGCGCATACTGGACGCGCTGGGGTGCGCCATTGGCGCGCTGGAGGGGCCGCCTATCGCCATGATCCGCGCTCAGATCGAGGACTTTGGCGGCCACCCGCGCGTGACCCTGATCGGCGGCGACAAGACGGCTCCCGACCTGGCCACTCTCTATAACTCAGCCCTGGTGCGTTACCTGGACTACAACGATAGCTTCCTGGCCAAAGGCGAGACCTGCCACCCCAGCGACAACGTGGGCGCCGTGCTGGCGGCCAGCGAGTACGCGGGTCGCCACGGCCGGGACCTGCTGACCGCGCTGGCCGTAGCCTATCAGGTGCAGTGCCGCCTGTCGGAGGTCGCGCCAGTGCGGGCCAGGGGCTTTGACCACACCACCCAGGGCGCATATGCCGTGGCGGCGGGCGTCTCCAGGGCGCTGGACCTCACCCAGGAGCAGACGGCCAACGCCATCGCCATCAGCGGCACCGCCTTCAACGCCCTGCGCGTCACCCGCACCGGCCAGCTCTCGCACTGGAAAGGCATGGCCTATCCCGCGACAGCCTTCGCGGCCACCCATGCCACCTTCCTGGCTATGCGCGGCATGACGGGTCCGGCCGAGGTCTTCGAGGGCAACAAGGGCTTCAAGGAGGCCATTGCCGGACCCTTCATGATCGACTGGCAGCGCGAGGACCTGGAAATCGTGCGCCGCAGCAGCATCAAGAAGTACAACGCCGAGTTTCATTCGCAGTCGGCCATCGAAGGCATTCTCGCATTGCAGGCCGCCCACCATGTGCAGCCAGGCGCTATTGAGCGCATCGAGATCGCCATCTTCGATGTCTCCTACAACATCATCGGCGGCGGTGAAGAGGGCGACAAGCACGAGGTGCGCACCAAAGAGGAGGCCGATCATAGCCTGCCCTATATGCTGGCCGTGGCCCTGCTGGACGGCAAGGTAACTCCCGCGCAGTACGCGCCGGAGCGCATCACGCGCCAGGACGTGCAGACCCTGCTGCGCAAAGTCACGGTCCGACCCGACGCGCATTTGAGCCAGCGTTTCCCCCAGGAGATGCCCTGCCATATTATGGTCACGCTCAAGGATGGCCAGCACCTCTCCATCGACATGCATGATTATCCAGGCTTCTACACACGCCCCATGACCTGGGAGCAGGCACAGCAGAAATTCGATCTGCTCGCGGCCCCCTATGCCGGTGAGCACCTGCGCCATACCATTGCAGAGACGGTCCAGCATCTGGAGACGCTGGAGGTATCGCAATTGACAGAACTTTTAAGTAAAGTGCAGAGGAGAACCCAATGAGCGAGCGAGGATTTAGCTTTATTCGTATGAATGAGCGCGCCGAGAAGCCGCGCACACGCCGCGTGACTGAGATTCGCGGCCCCTATTACACCCCCATGGGCACGCGCTACCTGGAGGACGTGCTGGAGACGATGGGCGAGTACGTGGACTCGCTGAAGTTCGCCGGTGGCTCCTTCGCGCTCATGCCCCCACAGGCGCTGAAGGCCATCATCGACACCGCCCACCGCCACAACGTACTGGTCTCCACCGGCGGCTTCATCGAGCATGTGCTCACCCAGGGACCCGACGTAGTGCAGCGCTACATCGAGGAGTGCCGCACCGTCGGCTTCGATATCCTGGAGATCTCCAGCGGCTTTATCAGCATCCCCACCGACGACTGGCTGCGGCTGGTAGAGAAGGTCCAGCAGGCCGGCCTGAAGGCCAAGCCGGAGGTAGGCATCCAGTTCGGAGCCGGGGGCGCGACCACCGCCGGTGAACTGGCAGCGGAGGGCACGCGCGACGTAGAATGGGCCATCAGCCAGGCCAAACGCTTCATTGATGCCGGCGCCTACATGATTATGATCGAGTCCGAAGGCATCACAGAGAACGTCAAGACCTGGCGCACCGACGCCGTGGCGAAGATCATCGACGCCCTCGGCCTGGAGAAAATCATGTTCGAGGCCGCCGACCCCGAGGTCTTTTCCTGGTACATCAAAAATTATGGTCCCGAAGTCAACCTTTTCGTGGACCATTCCCAAATAGTCCAGCTCGAATGCCTGCGCTCCGGCATCTGGGGCACAAAAAGCACCTGGGGACGCGTGCTGACATATAAGGGCTAGCCCCAACAGGGTACTGAGCATTGGAACAGGGCGCAGGCCAGCGGCGCCCCTACACGAAATGGGTTCATCTGTGCTCCGGAGGAGCCACACATTCGAGGCCCCGACGTGGATGTAGCTCCCTTTCGTGTAGGAGCGCCGCTGGCCTGCGCCCTGTTCCAACGCCGACATCTCCCCCTCAACGTCAGATCTCCTCCTATTTTGTCTCAACGCATGTACTGACCTGCGTCTTACACGCCTGCCGCAGACTCGCGCCACGCCTGGTTTCGTGTACGGGCGCCGCTCGCCTGCGCCCTCCATACCCACCTACGCGCTACGGAACACCTCCACCTCGATTGCTTGATCTCCTCACCCTCAAAGGAGTCTTCCCAACATCGATCATAGCCTTATTGTTGACTAGGTTTTAGCCTCAACTTCTGTTAGAATACTCTGTAAAATAAGCCACCGATCAGGCATGACGAAACAGACCCGTGCCTATTTCAGGCCTTGCAAGAAGGAGCTTCGTGTGTCTATGAATCACCTGGGCCAGCAGCAGGATGGACAGTTAAGCGAGCAGGCAGAGAGCACATGGCCGGTCTCCTCTTCAAACGAGCTTCCCCACGATGAGCAGGTGCGCAACCAGCCACATGAAGAAACCTCGCTCGCCGACGCTCGCTATCATACACTGGCCTCTATCCTGACGCTGGAAGGTAGGCAATTTAGCTGGGATACCAGCGCCGATGGGCTTGCCAGAGACTGCACGGCCTGGTGTGCATATACGGGGCAGATCCCAGAAGAGGTGCAGGGTACAACACAATGGCTCGCAGCCGTCCATCCTGATGACCGCCAGCGTCTGGAGTTGAGCGGCAGGCAGGAGATGTTTCAGGCAGAGTGCCACATCCGTCAGCATACTGGCAGCTATCAGCCTTTCACAGTCAGGCTGGCGCCCGCCCTTGCGCAAGAGGATGGACATGTACGCGCATGGGTGGGAGTTTGCACGTTGGTAAGCGCCGCCGACGGAGAGACACAGGGACAGGAGACGGAACGCAAAAGTCTGGAGCACCCCCTGCGGGACTCCGAGCATCGCACCCATGAGGCGCTGAATGCGCTCCTGGCTATGGCGGAGTCGCTGGTATCCCAACTCCCCTCCGAAGCAGATTCCACCAGCATACCTGCTGGAGAGCAACTAGAGACTTTGGAGCCGGAGACCCTACCCCAGGAACATCCGCTGGCCCGGCGGCTGGCCGAGCTGATGCGCAGCGCTCTGGGCTGCAAACGCATCGCCATTATGGCTGTAGAGCCGCAGACCGAGGTCCTGTCTCTCCTGGCGGTCGTTGGCCTCTCGCCAGAGGATGAACAACGCTGGTGGACCAATCAGCAACAACAACCCCGGCTGGCCGATGCGCTTCACCCGGATATGCTGGCTTGCTTGCTCACAAATGAAGTGGCCGTGTTCGACATGCGGCAGTCGTCCTTCAAGGATAGCCCCAACCCCTATGGCATCCGCACAATGCTTATCGCGCCGATGTACATCGCGGACCAGCTTACCGGCTTCCTCTCACTGGATTACGGCGGGGCTACACACACCTATAGCGCTGAAGAGGTCGCGCTGACCGGCGCTGTGGCGAAACTGGCCGGCTTGGTGATCGAACGCGAGCGCCTGCTGCGCGAACGTGAGGAGGCGCGCTCACGAGAACTGGCCCTGCGCGAAGCCCATCGCCGCATGGATGAGTTTCTTGGCCTGGCCAGCCATGAACTGAAGACCCCGATTACGGCCATCAAAGGCAATGTGCAGTTGGCCGCCCGGCGCGTGAAAACTGTAGAAACGATCCTCGCGGATGCCGACATTGTGATGGGCCAGGACCCGCAAACAACTGCCCGCGCCACGACCCAACTTCACCAGGCCCTGGCTATCGCCCAGGA
>JALYTT010000488.1 GCA_030854145.1 Chloroflexota bacterium
CAGGCGCCGCTGGCCTGCGCCCTGGGAGACGCCGCGCCTTGTATGCAAGCGCCTGCGTATAATACAATTGACAACGTGCGTCTATCGCTGGGTGCCGTCGCTATGCAGGCGGCAGGGCAGCCGCGATCAGCCTGTCTGGGGGAGTGTTGATGACCGGACCGATACCTTCGCAGAACCCGAAGAGCGCCGTGCCACCTGTCGAGGTGGAGACGACGGAGCTTCCACCGCGCGCCACCGTCGCCTGCGTCATCTGCGGAGCCGCCTACGCGCCCTCGCCCTTCCACCAGGAACTCGTGCAGGCCCCGGCAAGCGTGCTGGATGCCGCCTTGATGAGCATGTCGCACTTCTGCTTCCGCTGCCGCCGCGCCTCCTGCCCCGAGTGCTGGGACCACGTACACGCCATCTGCGGCGCCTGCGTCGCAGAGGTCGGCCTGCCCTTTCGCACCGCACTTCCCCCGCTCGCCGATGCCCTCTATCCCCCGCCCCCAACATTCGTGCCGCCCACGCCCGCCCAATCCAGCGCTCACGAGACAGACGCGCCGCTGCTCACCTGCATCCGCGCCGGTCGCTTCCATGCCAGCGAGCGCCCATCCACCTTCATCGCCGCCATCCAGACCGTCGAAACCACTACCGTCGCTCCTCTCAAGCCACCTGCACTTGCTACTATCACCCCTTCCAAGCTGCCCGCACCTGCCACCTATGCCTCCCCCAAGCCGCCCGCGCCCGCCACCTTTGTCCCCCCCAAACCACTCACGCCCGCCAGCCCACCGCCGCGCCCGCGCGTCTCCAGCAGCCAGCCCCTGGCGGTGCCACCTACTGTCCCTTTCCCTCCAGCACCCGAAGTGGACATCGCCGACATCCCCACCATCCCCCCAAAGCCGGTGGAGCGCCTCCCTATGCGCATCGCCGACCTGCCCACCGCCCCCCCGCTCACCGAGGACGAAGAGGACGACGAAGAGCCGTCCCCCCCCATGTACCAGGTCCAGATCCACCTGCCCCCCACCAAACACATGCGCCCTGCCCCCGTCCGCCAGGTCAACGAGATCGGCCGCCTCGAACGCACCCTGACGATCATCACGCTGCTCATCCTGCTGCTCATAGTCACCATGCTGATCCTGGCCGAAGCCTCCCCCGACGCGAACACCCTGATCGCCCAATACCTGCACATCGACATCCGCGCCGAAATCGAGTACCTGCTACACCTTGTGCAGTTGCTTCATTGAGGACTATCTTCGGGGCTTGCTGATTTTTTGTTTTGTATCGCTTGCTGCAATATATCGTAGTTTTTCTGTACGAGGACGGTATTGGGGTGATCAGGACCGAGCGCTTTTTCGCAGATGGTCAGCGCTCGCCGGGAAAGCGGCAACGCCTCCTCGTAGTTCCCCTGAGCAAAATAAAGACCACTGAGGTTATGAAGGCTGCAAGCCGTGTCAGGGTGATCGGGGCCCAGCACTCGCTCTCTGATGACCAGCGCTCGCTGGTAGAGCGGCAACGCCTTCTCGTAGTTCCCTTGGTTTTTATGGAAACCAGCAAGGTTATTGAGGCTGGTGGCGGTGTCGGGATGATCGGGACCCAGCACTCGTTCGCGGATGGCCAGCGCTTGTTGGGAGAGCGACAATGCCTCCTCGTAGTTTTCCTGAGCGTAATAGAGCAAGGCGAGATTATTGAGGCTCGTAGCGGTGCTGGGATGCTGGGAACCCAATACCTGTTCATAGAGGGCCAACGCTCGTTGGGAGAGCGGCAATGCCTGCTCATAGTTCCCTTGAGTACGATAAAGTTCAGCCAAGTTATTGAGGCTGCGGGCAGTGTCGGGATGCTCGTGCCCCAGCACCCGTTCGTGGATGGCCAGCGCTCGTTGATAGAGCGGCAACGCCTGAGTATATTGTCCACGCTCATTGAGGTAGTATCCCGATTGATTGAACAATCGAGCAGTTTCTTGTGTTGCCACATCCCATTGCTCAGTTGACTCCAGGCAGGCTTGTGCATGAAGGATATACCTTTCACAGAGCGGCCATGTTTTGTAATCTCCAACGTCTGGGAATATATGCGCAAGTACCCGCACTACGCGCTCAACCCACTGGCGCTGCGTGCCATCATCCATCCGGCTCTTGAGCGCCACCTGCACCAGTCGATGCATGCTCAGCATCTTCGTCATGGGGTCGCGCTCTACAAGTGAGTACTTGAGGAGTTCCGCGATGGCGATATCCAGCTCGAACTCGTCGGCGGCGATAGGCTCAAGAGGCGGCTCTTTATCGGAGAGGTCTTCCAGCAGAAGCTCTTCAGGTATCTCATCGGGATGGAGGAAGGCGCAGCAGCATAGGATCCTGGCCGCTGTGGGATTGGCCTCTTCGATCTTCTGGAAGGAGAGTTCCCAGGTGGTTGCAACCGGCCTGGGATAGTCATTGGTGAGCGTACCCAACCATTGCAAAAGCTCCCCCTGCCGCTTCCAGTAGCGGTCGAGATAGCCCGCGAGGCCACATCCGGTCTCCTCGATGTACGCGCCTGCCTGTTCGAGCGCCAGGGGCAGTCCGTCGAGCGCCTCGGCGATCTCTTTCGCCTTCGTATAGTTCTCAGCGGTAGCCTTGCTGGCGGCTGCATTGCGCCCGATGATGCCTGCACGGCGCAGCAGGAAGAGAGCCGCCTCCTCCTGGGGCAGCGTATCGATCTCGACGCGCCGTGCGATCTTGCCTACGGCGGAGGCGCGTGTGGTGATGAGGATGTGTCCTGGCTGCTCGCGGGGGAGCGTATCGCGCACGATAGTCAGATCGTCGGCGTTGTCGAGGATGAGCAGCCAGCCCTTGTTTGTCGCCAGCCAGCGAGTGACGGCCGACACGATGATATCCTGGTTCTGTGCATCCTTCTCAGGCAAGTTCAGCAGGCGCGCGATGTCTGTGAAGCCGGAGACCAGCGCCTCACGCGAGTCGGCCCTGGCCCACAGGACCGCCTGGTAGCCGGCGCGGTAACGATAGGCGTACTCGACGGCAATCTGTGTCTTGCCAATGCCGCCCAGCCCGCTGAAGGCCTGCGGCTGCGTCACCGCCGTCGCCTTGCCAGCTCTCAACGCGCTGTGAACCTGCTTGAGCGTCGTGTCGCGTCCCGTGAAGAAGGGATTTTGCGGGTAGGGAATGTTCCACAAATGTGATCGGTCATCGTGAGCGTCACGTACGCCGCTCGTAGATGCTCTGCCCCTATGTGAGGTGCCAGTGGAAGGGGATAAGGCGGCGCGAGCTACCTGCTCGATTGCCGCACTTATATCGCGGGCGACTTCCTCGAAAGCCTCATCTTTGTTGGGCCAGCTTGTCACCGCCTTGCCATTTCTAGGGATAGGTTGGAGCGCGGCGAATCGTGTTCCCTCCCTACCAACAACCGGGCGTAACAATATGGGTATCACGCGCGCCCCGGCCTCCTGTCGTGCCAGCGCTCGCGGCAACTCGATCTTGTAGCACTGATCTGAGTTGATGAAATTGTCGCTGATGAGGAGCAGGATGACATGCGCGGCTTCCAGGTGAGCCAGCACCATCTGCTGCCGCTCATCCCCACCAAGGATGTCGCGGCTGGACCATTCCCTGATACGCCCCTGGCGCCTGAGCAAACCTAGCGCGTTGGCAAGCTCTTGTTGCAGCGGCTCGTCTTCTGGCGCGCAGGAGTAGAATATCTCGACCGGGCCTGTAGCTGTATCCGCCATTGGTGTTGCCCTCGCTGCTTCTCATTCATGTGACAATGCTGGTCTCATCCGTTGATACAAACCCATGATTGAGCCGCCCCAGGCGAAGAGAAAATGGGCGAGACGGCAACCACAGCGCGCACATAACATACATGCCGCGTGTCGTCTGGTATGCCGTGTCGCCTGACATATCGCGCGTCGGATGGCATGCCGCGCGGCATGCCATCCGACGCGCATCCTGTTGCCATCTTGCCCGTGCGTACCTCTTTCGTGTAGGGGCGCCGCTAGGCTGCGCTCTGTTGGCCTACGCGCTCTTGCCCCTACATGCCCATTTCGTGTAGGGGCGCCGCTGGCCTGCGCCCCGTTATAGTATAGATGAGCGTGCAGAAGGATGCAAGGGGCCACAAATTCCGCGGAAAAGTGCGCTGAAGCAGGCTCAATTCGCGAGAATCACAGCCGACCCAGTGCCCGATAAAACGCTTCCACATCGGCTCCAGCGGGCAGGCCGGCTACCTGGCCGTCGCCGGGTTCCACGATGTTCCATGTGCCATTTCTCTTGCGGGCAACATCCAGCGTGAAAAAGCGGCTCTGTATCTTTTGCGCAATCTGCGTAAAGGCGTCGAGTGGAAGCACGGTATGGGCAGCATTGCCGTAGTCGCCCTCTTCCCAGTAGGGCGTTGATAGGATGATCTGACCATCAAGAACAAACAGCCGGAACTCCCTTATCAGTGGCATACCGCTCTTCGAATGCGTCGTCAATGGCTCGAACTCAAGGAACTCGCGGAAGACCAGACCTTCGTTCAGGTCCGCACCTTGCAGCTCTAAGAAGCGCGTGACCACACGTTCAACGGCCTGCCTATCCGCCGCCGAAGGAATGTAGCAGGCTTCGCGCCACTCGTGTTTCCGCGACTTGACGAAATCTTTGACAATCACCGGCCGGTCCCCAAACTGCTGGAGCACAGCCATTACCTCATCCATGGAAACAACGGGGCCTGTCTTGAGCCACGCGGACCTGGGCGTCATGCCTGCGAGCAGGTGGTACGACTCTGGCAGATAATGGCAATGCATGTAGGCCGCGGGCGTGTTGATAAGCAAGAGGCCCTTCCCGGCGAGGGCATTATAGAGACGCTCATACACATCGGGTTTGAGCATCCAGCCACGGTAGACCGCCACCTCTTGAGTAGCTGCCGGCTCGACGTTGCGTACCGCGCGCGCCGCGTTTTGTTGCTCCATCAGCGCCTCAACATTGATCAGTGAGTAAGTGAGGTGCAACTTCCTCACCACTTCCGCCTCAGCTTCATAAGCTGCGTCGGGAGCGTTCCGGTTCCAATAATCAGAGCAGAAAATAATCCGCATAGCTGCCTCCTCTGCCTCTCTATATTACCACGTAGTGCTCTGACCATCTTCATATGACAAGGGCATCTCCTCTTCGTAGTGCTCTGTCAAAGTTCATAGCACGGGAAAGATGGCTCTTTCCCGCGTAGGGATCCGGCTTGCCGCATCCGGGTGCCTGTAGGGCTTCCTGCGAGC
>JALYTT010000489.1 GCA_030854145.1 Chloroflexota bacterium
GTGCCGGCCTCGCTTGCGAGGGCGGGAGAGGCCTGCCACACGGATGCGGCAAGCCGGATCCCTACGCGGACGGGGACGTACCCCGATACCCGTGCCATGAAGTTGACAGTGTACTACGAAGCCTGGACGATTTTTACATGGCCCTGACATCTCTTTCTGGTATCTGCTGCTCATCCTGCGTAGCCGTAAACCCCTCTCGATGCAGGATAAGCCAGATGGTCAGCACCCAGGTATTATGCAATCCAATGGCGAGACAGAGCAGATCAACAAGCGACAACCCCACCAGCGCGAGTTGCAGGCCAATGAGCAAGCCAACCGCTACACAGAGGAAGAGAATGCCCGCGAGAAGGGGCAACGCAATATGCCAGATCCAGTGCCCTGCATCGATGGATTCATCGCGATGTACGACAAGTATGCGCCAGCACACCTTCACAGTGAGAACTATATCGATGCTTCCCAGCACGATCAGCACAACGCCAAGAAGCACTGGACTCGCAATCGGCATGACTGCCAGGCAAGAGACCACCAGCGCCTGCACATAGTAGAGCAAGATAGGATTTACAAAGGTTCGCAGCGAGTTTGTGGCCTGCCTCAATGAAATATTGGTGCCTATTGAAATTGAGACCGCCACAAACAGCAAACCAATCAAGGTAGCTGCGGCCGTTCCTGTCAGCATATAGAAGTTTTGCCAACTGCGCAGTGCAAGCATGATTTTGACCCCTCTTTAAAACTTGTATCAGTGTATCATGTGGAGGTGGTGATCGCATGCATGGAAACCAATATTGGCGCGTTGCTTGCATTATTATCAAATGACATCTATAATGCGCTGTATCCCTGATCAAAGGGAGAACGCGACGGGGCTTGCTACCCGTCGCGTTCTGATTACAGAAATTACTATAAGAAATGGGTATGTAGATAGATGACAACATTACCTGAAAGCATAAAGCTACTCATTATAGATATCGATGGTACCCTCCTGAATCCAGAGGGTCAGATCACGCCTGACACGCGAGCGGCCGTGCATGCCGCCCAGCAGGCGGGCATCGTCGTGACGCTGGCAACGGCGCGCCGCTATTGCAATACGAAACAGGTCGCTGACGAATTGGGGCTGGACATCCCGCTCATTCTGTACGATGGCGCGCAAATCGTCAGGCACCCCCAGGGCCAGATCCTGTATAGCCGCGCACTGCCGGCACAGGTGGCCCGCGAGGCCATAGACATCCTGGTACGACACGCCGTCCAGCCGGTGGTTCACCCCCTGACAGGCCTGGACGAAGAGATATGGACCGGGCCGCCAGAACTCGATAGCCTCTGGCAGGAGGCCTACTTCACCACTTATCCAGAGCAGATGCGCCGCATGCCCTACGATCTTCTCACCACCAGTCAGGCCAGCATACTGCGCGTGGTGGGCTTTGCCTCAGAGGAGGCCGTCGAAAAGATGACACCACAGGTCGCGGCCCTGGACTGTTCCTGGAACACCATCAAGCGCGGCAGCTATGGCAGTGCCGAACTGGCTATTATGCACGCGGGCTGCTCAAAGGCCTCAGGTATGCTAGAGTTGGCGCGGCGCCTGGGCATTCCTCTCACACAGGTAATGGCGCTCGGTGACAACAATAACGACATTGAGATGTTGCAGGCGGCCGGCTGGGGGGTCGCGATGGGGCAGGCACCGGACGCGGTAAAGGCCGCGGCCGATGTTGTGACCAACAACAATACCCAGGACGGCGTGGCGCGAGCCATCGAGCGCTACGCCTTGCGTCGTCCGGCAAGCGCCGCCTCGAATTCTCTCAATCGTGTGACCTGCCTGTGATTGGGGGAGGCCTGCCAGCGTTTCTGCTGCGTCAATGCCAGCGCATCGCGCGCGGACATCCCGCCATACACGAGCACGGCGCAGGTCAGCAGAACGCTACGGCCAACCCCATGCTCGCAGTGGATCAGCACGCGGCCACCCTGCTGCATATGCTCATACGCCCAACGCGCGCCCTCCATCATCTGCTCGACAGACAACGGATATGTATCAGGGGTGGGCAGGTGCAGCAGCTCGATATGCTCTTTCGCCAACAATGCCACGTCGTCAACGTACTCTGAGCGTGTATCTACCACATGCGTTATGCCCGTGCGCGCCAGGGCCTTGATATCCTTGGGATGCACACGGCCGCCGACCGCGAGATGATCGGTGACCCAGCTCATATTCAGTTGGTCCGGGAGCGGGATGTGTAACGCGTGAGCTATATGTTCGGCCCTGGACTCTTCGGGGAAGAGATGGGCCGCGACACGTGTCCAACTGCGATACAGCAGGCGTACAACGCCTGTGGTGGCCCAGCGAAAGCCTGAGAACGACACATGGGAACTTTCTACGACGGGCGGCTCAGGAACACTGGGTTCATCAGTCACCATTGGGTCAGATGGCATAACCGGGTTATCCTTCATCATTGTTAGTGAGTTTTCTAACGTGAGGAAGCTACCAGCGGGGGTAGTTCCGCGTGCATCTCCTGCGCGCCGCCAGCATCGGCCTCGTCCCTCTGCAAGACACGCTGCAATGCAGTGATAGCGCACTCCAGCATGCTATCATCAGGCTCGCGCGTCGTCAAACCCTGCAAGGCCAGTCCGGGAGCGAGCAACCAGCGCACAACGCGAAAACGGTAGTTCGCCGCCCCCAGGCGCATGAGTTCATAGGCGATCCCCGCCACTACCGGCACCAGCACGATGCGCGAGAGTATTTTGAGTGGCAGCGCGGGCGAGCCTACCAGCGCGAACACGAAGATGGAGACTACCATGACCAGGAGCAAGAAGCCTGTGCCGCAGCGCGTATGCACGCGCGAGGCCATACGCACATGCGGAATATCCAGCGCCGCCCCCTGCTCCATCGCATTGATGGCCTTGTGCTCAGCGCCGTGATAGCCAAAGACGCGCTGGATGTCGGGAACACGCCCAATCAGGTAGAGGTAGCCCACGAGCAGCCCCAGGCGAATCAGGCCTTCGAGCGTCAGGCTGAGCCAGCCTTCGCCGATCTGTGCATGCAGCACCCCCGTGATCAGCAGCGGTCCCAGGAAGAAAATCGCCACTGCGAAACTCAGCGAGATCAATACCGTGATCACCAGTGCCAGGCCCCCAATCTGCATCGGGGCCTCTTCCTCCCCTTGCCCAGGACTACCCTGCTGATCGAGAGGCTGTAAGGGATCTGCCGCAGCAGGCGCGCTGACGGCTTCCGGGCTGAGCGCCCCGGACGCCACGTTCGCCGAGAGCGTCATCATCCTCGTTCCCAGCACCAGCATCTCCCATAGCAGCAGTATGCCACGCAGGAACGGAAGACGGAAAAGCCGATTCTGGTACAGGCGAGGATTGAGCGCCTCCTCGTAGAGGTAGATGCTCTGGTCAGGCCGCCGGACGGCCATCGAGACCGAGGTACGGCCACGCATCATCACGCCTTCCATCACCGCCTGACCGCCATAATAGAATTTTGCCATACGTCCCTCCTGAACGGCGCGGATACGGCGCCCCTTGCCAGTCTGCCATTGCGTGTAGGGGCGCCGCTGGCCTGCGCCCTGTTCCAATGCCGCCATCTCGCCCCTCTTCCATCTCAACGCGTGTGCTGCCTGCGCCCCCGCTATGCATGCGTGTCGGTCGAGCGTGTTCGGCTCTGGGTCAGGGATCTGCGGAAGGGCGTCCTCCTCAGACGCGGGATGAGCGAGCGCTCTTTAAAGGGCAGGCGGCGCCTCAGGCCTGGCAGCTTGCCTGACAGGTCGCGAATGGGTGTGGCGGAGCGCAGCCGTCCTGACATCTGTCGCCGCCGGCGGCTTGATACTCCCCGCAGCCAGACGCCATACTTTCCTGGGGGAGGCAGGTAGCTAAGAATGTGCTTCGCGATATCAAATGACGCGTAAGGCCGGCTGATGAGGCGCGCGTTGGTCAGTTGTTGTTGCAACACGGGCGAGCCAGGCTTCAGGAGGCGCCGGAGCTCATCGACCAGCTCAACCGAATCCTGGGCCAGCACTCCCACCCCATTATCAATCACGTAGTCTACGTTGCCCTTCTCCTGACCCGGCACATAGCTATTGAGGACGATGGGCAGTCCGCACGCGAGGGCCTCGCTGATGGTCCCCGGCCCGGCCTTGGTGACAATCACATCTGAGGCGTGCATCATCTCCGGCATATTTTGTACGAAGCCCATCACCCTGGCCGGGACACGCAGGCTGGAGCGCATACGCTGAAGCTGCGCGTAGAGGCGCTTGTTGCGGCCGGTGATTATGAGCAACTGCACGGGGAGGCGAGCCTGAGAAATAGCGCGTACCGAAGTATGCAGCCCACGCGTTCCCTCACCGCCTCCTACCAGCAACACAACCGGGATTGCCGGGTCCAGCTCCAGTTTGCGGCGCAGGTCTTCTTTGCTCGCCATCGGGTGGGTGAACTTTGGATCGATGGGCATACCCAACATATGCACTCGTTCGGGATCGAAACCACGCTGCATATACAACTGCCTGGCATACTCCGTCGGCACGATATACGCATCGGCCCCGCGCGCGAACCAGGAGTGGTGAATGCTGACAAGGTCGGTGACGACGGTGATGAAGGGAATAGGGAGCTTCAGGTCGCGCAGAACTTGAAGCGTGACAGCATTGAGCAAGGGATGGATGGAGACAATCACATCGGGCTGGACGCTGGTAATCAGGCGCAACAACCCATTATGGATCAGGGGCGTCGCCAGGGTCTGTGCTGCCAAAATACGCCGTGGCTGGTTGCTGATGTGGAAGATCTGGCCGTAGAGCTTGGGGTTATAGCGAATGGCCGGCCCATAGAGTTTCATCGCCCCGCGCAGCGGGAAGTGACTGTACTCCTCGAATACATCCACAATTTCAATGCGGTATGTGGGGGGAGTCAGCGTTTCAGCGCCCTCGCCCGGAGCCTGCTGCCAGCGTGCTAGCCATTCCTCCCGCTCCTGCTGAGAGATCAATGTTATAGCATTACGTATAGCATTTGCAGCACTGCGATGCCCGGCGCCGGTGTCAGCAATCAGGAATAGTAAAGTTCGTTGATTCACCGGGGCACAGCCCTCCCTTATGCACAATGGTTTTCTTGATGTCCAAACGAGTATAGCATACATCAAAGATAGCAGCAAGGAAACAGGGGGTGTTGAGCAGCCAGAGGCGGTGGGCTGGAGG
>JALYTT010000068.1 GCA_030854145.1 Chloroflexota bacterium
CGCGTAGGGCGAGGCAAGCCATCGCCCCTACGCGTTTCGGGAGGAGACTAATGTGAGAGTATTTCCAGGGCCACTGCAAGGGAGCTTGCAGTAATGATCTTGAAATCGGCTGGCAGGCCGGCATCTACCAGTTCGGAGCGTACCTGTGTGCCGCGGCCGGCGGCCGGCACGATGCAGCGTTTGAAGCCCAGCTTCGCGGCCTCGCGCACGCGCAGGGCCAGGCGATTGACGGCGCGCAGTTCGCCTGAGAGGCCCACCTCGCCGATCAAGGCCATATCCGGGGCAATGCGCTTCTCGCGATAACTTGAAGCAATGGCGGCTGCGACACCCAGGTCAACGGCCGGCTCTTCCAGTGAGAACCCGCCGATCACATTGGCGTAGACATCGTGGTTGCCGACCGCCAGGCCCACCCTTTTTGTCAGCACGGCCAGCAGCATCAGCAGGCGGTTATGCTCGATGCCGTTGGTGGTGCAGCGGGCAATGCCAAAGTTGCTGGGGGTGACCAGGGCCTGCACCTCGACCAGCAGGGGGCGTGTGCCCTCCATGCTGACGACGACTGCGGAGCCGGTGGCATCGGCGGCGCGGTCGGACAGGAAGACGGCCGAGGGGTTAGTGACCTCCAGCAGGCCCTCGCCGTGCATCTCGAAGACCCCCACCTCGTGGGTCGCGCCGAAGCGATTCTTCACGCCACGCAGCAGACGATAGGTATGGTAGCGTTCGCCTTCGAGATACAGCACAGCATCGGCGATATGCTCTAAGGCTTTGGGGCCGGCGACCGTGCCCTCTTTGGTGACGTGGCCGATGATAAAGATAGGCGTATGCGTGCTTTTCGCCAGTTGCATCAGTTGGAGTGTGCATTCACGTACCTGGCTGATGCTACCCGGAGCGGCGGTCAGGTGGCTGGCGAGCGTCGTCTGGATGGAATCCACCACCACGAGGGAGGGTTTGAGGCGATGGATGGCCTCCACAATCACATCGAGTTCGATGGCGGCCAGTAAGTACAGGCGCTCGCCCACGATATCCAGGCGTTCGGCGCGCATCTTCACCTGTTCAATCGACTCCTCGCCGGAGACATAGAGCACGGGACCGATGTTGTGCGCGATATTGCCGGAGACCTGGAGCAGCAGGGTAGATTTACCGATCCCCGGCTCGCCGCCAATGAGGATCAATGAGCCAGAGACCAGGCCCCCGCCGAGCACGCGGTCCATCTCCGCGTAACCTACCGAGACGCGTTCCTGTGGTAGGGGTTTGATATCGGGGAGCATCACTGGCATCTGTGTACCGCGTGCGAGGGAGGAATTTGTGGAGGCGGATAGTGAGGAGCGACGCTGCTGGGCGGCGCTTTGTGGGACCTCCGTCACCTCTTCCAGCGTATTCCACGTCCCACAGTCGGGACATTTTCCCATCCACTTACTTTGTTCGCCGCCGCATTGCTGGCAGACGTATTTTGTGCGTAATTTTGCCATACATATAAAAAGGGAGAGGCGAGGGCAGTCCTCGCCTCTCCAAGAGATGTCTGGTACATGAAAAGGGACGAGGACCGGCCTCGCCCCTCTATTGCATTACGATTGGAGCGATTCGCTGCCGTCGGCGCTGCCGGCGGAGAGAGCGGCTTCGGGTGAGGCGGGGGCTGGCAACTGTTCGATGCGGTTGCGCAATTGCAGGTGCAGTTCGCCATCAATGACCACAGCCTCCACCAGGTCGCCTGGATGGAACTTCCCTTGCAGAAGACCTTCGGCCAGAGGATCTTCGACCATGCGCTGGATGGTGCGGCGCAGCGGACGCGCGCCGTACTGTGGATCAAAGCCTTTCTCGATCAGGAAGTCCTTCGAGGGCTGCGGAACCACCAGCTCCAGTTGCTGCTCCGTCAACTGCGTGCGTACGCGGTTCAGCAACAGGTCGATGATCGAGTACATCTCCTCCATACGCAGGGAGTGGAAGACGATGATCTCATCGATGCGGTTCAGGAACTCCGGCTTGAAGGTATTCTTCAGTTCGCCGAGTACCTTGCCCTTCATGCCTTCGTATTCGCTCTGGTTGAACTTTTCCTTATCCTTCGACTGTTTGAAGCCGATGGAGGCCTCGCGGTTCAACAGGGCGGCACCGACGTTCGAGGTCATGATCACAATGGTATTGCGGAAGTCCACCGTGCGACCCTTGGCATCGGTCAGCTTCCCATCTTCCAGGATCTGTAGCAGCATATTGAAGACATCGGGGTGCGCCTTCTCGATTTCATCGAGCAGGATCACGCTGTATGACTTGCGCCGTACTGCCTCAGTAAGCTGGCCGCCCTCTTCATAGCCGACATAGCCGGGAGGTGCGCCAACCAGGCGTGCGGCCGCGTGGCGTTCCATGAACTCCGACATGTCGATTTTGATGAGCGCCTCTTCGCTGCCGAACATAAACTCCGCCAGCGTACGAGCCAGCTCGGTCTTGCCGACACCGGTCGGGCCAAGGAAGATGAAGGAGCCGATGGGACGCTTGGGATCTTTCAAGCCGGCGCGCGCGCGGCGGACGGCGCGGGAGACCTTCTCGATAGCCTCGTTCTGCGAGATGACCCTGGCATGCAGAGCCTCCTCCATCTGGAGCAGGCGCTGTGACTCCTCCTGGGCGATACGCATTACCGGGATACCGGTCCACATCGACACGATCTGCGCAATCTCCTCTTCACCGACGGTAGGCTTATCACTGCCGCGCTCGCGGTGCCAGCCAGCCTCCAGTTTGGCAATGCGGTCGCGCAGTTTTACCTCGCGGTCGCGCAGTTCAGCGGCAAGTTCGTACTCCTGCTGCTGGATCGCGGCCTCTTTCTCGCGCAGCACCGACTCCAGGCCCTTCATGGCCTCTTTCAGGTTGAGGGGCGCCAGCGAGTGCTGCATGCGGACGCGGCTGGAGGCCTCGTCGATCAGGTCAATAGCCTTATCTGGCATGAAGCGGTCGGTGATATAGCGGCTGGCCATCTCCGTCGCTGCCTTGAGGGCCTCGTCGGTGATCGTCAGACGGTGGTGTTGTTCGTAGCGCTCGCGAATGCCCTTGAGGATCTCGATGGTCTCCTCGATGGAGGGTTCGCGGACGATGACTTCCTGGAAGCGGCGCTGCAGGGCCGCGTCGCGCTCAATGTACTTGCGGTACTCATCAAGAGTGGTCGCGCCGATGCATTGCAACTCGCCACGAGACAGGGCGGGCTTGAGGATATTCGCGGCATCGACCGCGCCCTCGGCAGCCCCGGCTCCGACCAGAGTATGAACCTCATCAATAAAGATGATGCAATCGCGACTATTCCGAATCTCTTCGATAATCTTTTTGAGCCGCTCTTCAAACTCGCCGCGATACTTGGTACCGGCCACCAGCGAGCCGACATCCAGCGTCAGCAGGCGTTTGCCCGCGATAGTTTCGGGCACCTCGCCGGCGATGATGCGCTGTGCCAGCCCTTCGACGATCGCCGTTTTACCGACGCCAGGCTCGCCGATAAGGGCGGGATTGTTTTTATTGCGTCGCGAGAGAATCTGGATTACACGCTCGATCTCTTGATAGCGACCGATAATGGGGTCCAGTTTCCCGGCGCGAGCGTCGGCGGTCAGATCGACGCCCATCTGATCGATAGTGGGCGTTTTTGAGTGCTTGGCGTCGCGTTCATGGGAAGCGCCGGATTGGCTGAGCACCTGGATAGTCTGAGTGCGCACCTTTTCAAGATTCACGCCCAGGCTCTCCAGCACGCCTGCCGCGATGCCTTCGCCCTCGCGAACGAGACCCAGCAGGAGATGCTCAGTGCCGATATAGTGGTGATTCAAGCGGCGGGCCTCGTCGACGGCCAGTTCGATCACCTTTTTAGCGCGTGGTGTGAGGCCGATCTCGCCCAGGACGATACGATCGCCGCGGCCGATAATAAATTCAACGGCGCTCCGAACCTTGTTCAGTTCGACACCGAGGTTGCTAAGTACTTTAGCGGCAACACCTTCGCCTTCGCGAACAAGTCCTAGTAGGAGGTGTTCTGTACCAATATAGTTATGCTGGAAGCGCTGGGCCTCCTCTTGAGCGAGGCTCAGGACCTTCCTGGCGCGCTCTGTGAACTTATCAAATCTATCTCTATCGTTCACCTGTTTGTCACCCCCCTTTCAGTGGCAGAGGGTGGAACCGATCCCTCTGTGTCGCTCAGGTAAACCTGATAACTCATGATACAACACCCTTCATATAGCGTCAAGGATAACAACTCAATAGCGTCAAGAATAGCTGGCCTCCCATCTATCTAATAAACAGACACCTGCGTCATATCTGGAGCGAAGCCTTGAAACAATTGACCTCCCTACTGCTCTACAATGTATGGCAGCAAGGAGGTCAAGCGATCAACTGTTCAGGTGCGTTGTGCTCGCCGGTTGACCCGGAGAGCGAGAACGTTTTGTTCTACTCTTCAGGGGCCTCCGTCTCATCTTTATTGCGCTGGCGGGCCGCGGCGCGGAAGGCTTCAGCCATCGCGGTTGTTTCGCCCTCGTCGCCGGGCAGTGTGCCCAGCAACGGGTTATCGCCGGCGCGCTCAGGACGTTCGCGACGTTCGCCCCGGCCTTCGCGGCGAGAAGAGCCACCCTCGTGTGAGGCGGACTCGGAGCGTTTAGCGGCCTCTTCCAGAGACAATGTCATTTTATCATCTGTGGGAGCTTTTGTGCTTGTCTCCGGCGGCATTGTTTCGACCGGTGGTTCTTTTGCATCGAGTTCATCAGCCTGTCGCAGGCTCAGGCCCAGGCGCCGCCGTTCGGCGTCGATGCGCAGGATGCGCAACTGGAGTTGCTGGCCCTCGTGCAAATTTGTTTTCGGGTCCATGCCGGGCATCAGTTCAGAGAGATGGATCAGGCCCTCGATGCCATCCTCGATGCGCGCGAAGGCACCGAAGGGTGCAATCTTGGTCACCGTGCCGGTGACCACCTGGCCGGGGGTGTAGCGTTGTTCCACCGTCGTCCAGGGATCAACCTCGGCGCGTTTAATCGAGAGCGCGATTTTCTTCTTCTCTTTATCGACACTCAGGACCTGAACTTCAACTTCCTGTCCGACATGCAGGACTTCGCTGGGATGATTCACGCGGCTCCAGGCGAGCTGGCTGATATGGACCAGGCCGTCGGCACCACCGAGGTCCACGAAGGCCCCGAAGTTTGCCAGGTTGCTGACGATACCGGGACGGACCTCGCCAGGTTTCAGCTCATCAAGCAGCTCTTCGCGCCGTCGCTGCCGCCATTCCTGAACGGCCAGGCGTTCTGAAAGGATCAGGCGATTGCGCGAGCGGTTGATCTCAATGATCTTGAGCTGAAGTTCCTTGTCCTTCATGCTCTGGAGCTTCGCCGCCGTCTCCTGGTTTTCGCCACCCGCTGCGACCTCTTCGCGCTTCAGGTTCAGGATCTGCGAGATCGGCACGAAGCCGCGAATGCTCGCGACATCGACGATCAGGCCACCTTTGTTATAGTCGATAACCTTGGCTTTGAGCAGTTCGTTATTCTTGTACTGCTCCTCGGCGATGCGCCATTGGCGTTCAGCGTTCGCGCGTTTGAGCGAGAGGAGGGCGTGGCCTTCCGAAGTTTCCGGCTGCATGACATAGACGAGCACTTTGTCATTGAGGTGCAGCTCACTGAATGAGCCATAGCCGGAGGCCGGGAGTTCTTTGGTCGAGAGCACCCCTTCGGACTTGAGGCCAATATCGACCAGGATTTCGTCCTGGTCGATCCGCACGATAACGCCCTCGACGACATCGCCTCGTTTGATATTGATGGGGTTGGCTGATGACGCCAACAGCGCTTCCATCTCATTGAGACCTTCGGCCTCGTCCGGGTTGTTGTTTTTCCCCTCAGGGTCATTTCCTTCAGACATGGACTGCACCCACCCGCCGTTGTGATTTTCTGTTGGCTGCGTCGAAAGGTCGCCGTGCTGTTGTGCTTGCATGGGTAAAATACCCCCTTCGATCCACGGTTTTTGCCTTGTCCGGCTGCGCTGTACCCTTTATGATCCTGGCGACTAAGCGTTTTTCGCTCCCCTGCGTTGTATCAGACCGAAAACCGTTCGGAAGAGAACGAGATAGGCATCACCTTAAGATCCTGGGGAATGCACATAGGACATGGTTCATCGGAGGAGGTTGCTCAGGCCGTGATAGTCATCGTTCTTCAACTTGAGAACGAGAATGATGTTCTTCATAGTACACCTACTCTTGCCCTACAGAACGGTCATACGAAACGAAGCTCGCAGACAGGTAAGCCATTATGGACAGAAAGAGAGCCTGGTGTAAGCATACCCCCACTCGATGCTCTAATTATACCAAAAGCCGTCCATGAATGCAAGACAATAGATAACCTTTTAGCCGACCTCTCCGATGTCTTTTTATTTATCACATTGTATCACACTTTCGCAAGTCCAACCAGAGATCTTTGACAAGACGACGCTCTGTCTTTGGGAGAGGTATGCTACAATAGGGGCATGGATATGCGTGATATTACTGAGGTTGTGAGCAGGCTGCGCGCGCGTTTAGAGACGCCGGAGCGCGCGCCCGTGTTAGCTGAAATTCTGGCGAAAAAGCAGCGGCTGCCACCCCGTCACGCGGCAGTTCTCGTGGCGCTTTTTGAACGGGATGCGCAGGCCCACATGCTCTTTATTCGCCGTGCCAGCACGCTGCGGTCGCATAGCGGAGAGATCGCGTTTCCGGGTGGTTCCATTGATGCTATCGATGCTTCGCCGGTGATGGCGGCCTTACGCGAGGCGCAGGAAGAGGTTGGCCTGCATCCCCCCCTGGTCGAGGTGCTGGGAGTGCTGCCACCGGTATTCACACAGGTGAGCAATTTTCTGATCACACCGGTGGTGGCCTGTTTGCCTCAAGGGCTGGGAACACTGCAAGCGCAGGCCAGCGAGGTTGCTGAGATCATACTCGCCTCACTGCATGGGCTGGCGGACCCGCTCATTGTGCATACCGAGGAATGGATGCGTGACGGTGAGCCGCACACAATCTACTTTTATGACTATGGCTCCTATCGCATCTGGGGGGCCACGGCGCGTATCCTCAACGCGCTCCTAGAATTGCTGGTACCATAGTGGAATGAGGCCAGAGGTCCTTCTCCATTAGGCCAATTGGTAGGCCTGCGCTACCCAATAGTCATGTATGGCTTGATTCCTGGTGTTCATTAGCTACAATAGACTACAGTGAGTTTATCAGAAATGTGTTGTGTAGCGCGTTCACTGTGTGCTATCCCTTTGGGAAGCAGTTGGCCTTTCGGAATTCCCTAACGGAGAAAAGCTGTGACACTGCCCGCACCTGATGCTCAATTTTTGGGATTTCTGCCCATGCGATCACAAGCGGCTCCTTCATCCCACTCGAAGCCCGCTTTTCCCTCTGCTGCCCGTCCTCCTCTGTCTGCAATGCCCTCCGCGCCAGCCCCGGCTGCCAGACCTTCCGACAAGTTTGCTCCTGAGCGTGGCCTTGATGTTACAGCTCATTCCTGGGATTTAGCGACCGGCGGCTTAAAAACCTTAACTGCGAAGCGAGAGTTTCCCCCACTCCTTGATCGGCGCTCTCCTGAAAAGGCGCTGAACAACCTGGCTACGCCGCGTAGCTATACGTTCCCCCTCGTCATCTTAGCATGTATTCTAGTAATGCTGATTAGCGGAGGTATCGTACTATTGATGATCCTACAACCCTAGCAGGGGAGAGCACAGGCCTTCCTGATAGAAAGTAAAATATCCTTCAGGCAATAAATTGCGCCGGACGCGATAAATCGGGTCCCTACGATGGCGATATCTCTTGCCCGGCCGCTGGCACACCGTGCAGTGCGGTCGCATTGTTGATGGCTTTGACGATGGCGCGCGCGAGCGTGGAGGCTGCTGCTGCCCCGATCATGCTCACCTGTTGTGCTGTGCTGGCGGCGTCGGGAGATATTTGTGCTTCTACCCCCGTTGCCAGGGCAAAGATGGTATCGCCGTCAAACATTGTATGCGCGGGGCGAATAGCCCGCGCCAGACCATCGTGTGCCATCTGGGCGACCTTGTTTACCCACTCTTTGCGTAGCGCTGCATTCGTGGCCACCACAGCGATGGTGGTATTGCCAAAGGGATTGGACGCCAGAGGTTCATTCCCTAGAGGACTGCGTGTGCCCGCCAGTACCTTTTGTGTGTGAGGGTCGATGATCTCGCCGATGGCGTTGACCACGACCAGCGCGCCCACCAGTGTGCCGTCCGCGAGTTGCATGCTGGCCGAGCCGAGGCCGCCCTTCATGGCGAGTAGCGGGCTGAGCATCTTGCCTACCGTGGCCCCTGTGCCGGCGCCGATGGTACCTTGCTCCACAAGTTCGCCACTGGCCTGTTGGCAGGCGCGATAGCCAGCGCCGGCATCGGGTCGGATCGTGGCTGAGCCGAGCGCGAGGTCGAAGATCGCCGCGGCCGGCACGATGGGTACGCGCGCTACCAGGGTATCGAAGCCGATGCCGCGCTCCTCCAGGTAGCGCATCACGCCGCCGGCCGCGTCCAGTCCGAAGGCGCTGCCGCCCGTCAATAGGATAGCGTTGACGTGTTCAACCATATGCATTGGGCGCAACAGGTCTGTTTCGCGCGTCGCCGGCGCGCCTCCCCGCACATCGACGCCGCCAATGGCGGGTGTAGCGCAGAGGATAACGGTGCAGCCAGTGCCTGCTTCGAGATTCGTATCGTGGCCCACGTGGATACCTGGGATGTCAGTAATGTCATCATGCATAGCTTTCCTCATATCCCCAACAAAAACAGCAGCAGCGCCACGCCAATCGGCACCGATAGATTGTCTGTGCCGGCGGGGGAGATAGCCTCCAGGGCCGTGGCTAAGATGGCTGCTGCAAGGGCACCAATGAACGCAAGCGAGAGGCTTATAGGGGTCATGATATGCAGCGTAATGGCGACGGCTGCGAAGGTAAAGACGAAGCCCGCTATAGAGCCTTCGATGCTCAGCGTGCGGTTCTTGATGATCTGATAGGTATGTTTGCCGAAGCGTTTGCCGATGATGGCGGAGAAGGCATCCCCCCAGGTCATGGCCATAATGCCGCTCATCGCCAGGTATTCGTAGCCGCGCAGGAAGCCTGTTTGTTGCTGCTCCCAGCCTTCGTGGAAGAGAAAGAGCAGCAGTGTGCAGGAGAAGGCGAAATACACCGTTCCAGGCGTGGCACCCTCTTTGGGGTCCATCGCGCTGAAGATATGGTAGCGCAGGAAGATGGCATTAAAAATGATGAAGGTGGCGATGGGAATGATCGCCAGCCACCAGTGATCGAAGAGGAGCAGGATGCCCCAGATCCACATGCCGGCGCCGATGTGAACGAATTTGCGCGTGAAATCGGTTGGGTAGTTGCGCCAGCGTCTGATGGCCTCTATGAGCAGGAGCAGTGAGAACGCGTACACGTAGGAGAAGACGAGGCCCAGCAGGTCACCTTGCGTCATGTGACCCTCCTTAGATTAAATTTGGATCATCGGGGTAGGATGCGAGTCTGCTCTGATTACTGTAGTATAAATATACGAACCTCGTGGTTCCTGTGGCTTTGGAAAAATACACGCGTAGCGCTTCTTCCTGGACATTTTACCATCTCATCATCCTTTTTTCAATATCGTTACTAGGGATTCACTAAAAAGTTTCAAGAGCCGGGCCATTACGCCAGCCTTGAAATGCCGTGCTCGAAAAGATGATCTGTTTGTCCTTGTTGCAAACTCAACCCCGGTTTTGAATGGTCTCCAAAATGGCCCGCAGACGCTCACGGGTTTCTCTCGTTTTCGGATGCTCTCGGCCCAGAACTTGTTCTCGGATACGCAAGGCCCGCTGGTACAAAGGCTCCGCCTGCTCGTACTTTCCTTGCTCTCGATACAAAGTCGCCAGGCTGTTGAGCGTCATGGCTGTATCTGGGTGCGTGGACATCAAGTGCTGTTCTCGTATCTGTAACACCTGCTTGAACAACGACTCCGCTTGCTCATCCTTCCCCTGAGCGTGAGAAATCTCTGCCAGATTGTTCAGTGGATAAGCGACTAACTGATGTTCTGGCCCCAACGCCTGTTCCCAGATGCGCAGGGTGTGCTGAGACAACGACTCTGCTAGCTTGTACTTCCCCTGTTCTCTATAGATCTCTGCCAGATTGTTGAGGGGATAGGCTACATCAGGATGCTCGGGCCCCAATGCCTGCTTTTTGATATGCAGCGCTCGCTGGTATAACGGCTCCGCTTTCTCATAGTCTCCCCGCTCCCGATACATTTCTGCCAGACTGTTCAGGATTATGGCTACCTTGGGATGGTCGGGTCCCAGCGCCCGCTCCCGAATCTGCAGGGCTCGCGCATACAACGAGCTTGCTAGCTCGTACTTCCCCTGATCTTTTTGGAGAATCGCCAGTCCATTGAGAGCACGCGCCACTTCGGGGTGTTCTGGCCCCAATGCCTGTTCCCAGATGCGCAGGGCTCGCGCATACAACGAGCCTGCTAGCTCGTACTTCCCCTGATCTTTTTGGAGAGTTGCCAGTCCATTGAGAGCACACGCCACCTCGGGGTGCTCGGGTCCCAACGTCCGTTCCCAGATGCGCAAGGTTCGCTCGTATAACGCTCCTGCTTGTTCGTCCTTCCCCCGTTCGCTGGAGAGGAGCGCCAGACTACTGAGAGTACGCGCCACCTCGGGATGTTCGGGTCCCAGCAGGTGTTCCTGCATGCGCAGGGCTCGCTGAAACAAGGATTCCGCTTGCTCGTACTGGGCCCGCTGGGACAGGTAGTCCCCGGCTTTGCGCAACACCTGTGCCAGTTCCTGGTCGCATACCTGCTCGGGGATGGCTGCTGCGCATGTCAACACATGCGGCAAAAGGTGCTCACACTGCTTCCAGGCTTCGTGGGTGACCTCGGGAAAGATAGCATTGAGCAGTTGGATCGCTCGTTGCTGCCACATCTCCTGCTCCTGTTCGCTCATGCTCTCATGCACAATAGCCTGCACGAGGCGATGAACCGAAAGCGTCCGCGCTTGCGTATGACGGGTCACCAGCGAGACCTTGCGTAAAGCAGCCAATGCGAGATCGAACTGATAGGGATCGGCTACCACTGGCTCCAGCACAGGTCCCAGGCGGGATGTTCCTGTCACGAGCAGATCCTCTGGGATAGCCTCGGGGTGCAAGAAGGCACATATCCGTAGGAGATCTCCCGCTGCTGGATGCTTTTGCTCGACTTGTCCCACCGAGAGTATCAGGGTTGTGGTGACCGAGGCTGGATGCGCTCCACCATGGTTCCCCCGGCGTGCTAACACCTGCTTCCTCTGGTTGCGGCAGCGTTGGAGATAGTCCGCCACGCTACATCCCGTTTCATCAATATAGGCGCCAGCCTGGTCCAAGGCTAAGGGCAATCCCTCCAGGAGCTTCACCAGCTCTGCTGCTGCGGGAGAAGAAGGATTGTTGGTGAGTGTCTCTTGCAGCATGGCGACATCTGTGGTGGGCCTGTTGAGCAGCCTGGCGCGGCGCAGTAACAGGGTGACTCCCTCCTCGCAGTTCATCGGCGGCAGTTCTACCGGCTCCGCCAGGGGACCTAACGTCTGGCGGCGGGTAGTGAGCAGGATTGCACCGTGGTGGACAGGAGGCAAGATCGTCTGCAACAGATCGCCGTCTTCCACATTATCCCCGATCAGCAGCCAGTTCGAATGTGTCGCGAGCCAGAGTTGGATTGCCGCGACCATCTGCGCTGGCTCTGCTGCCGGGTGCTGGGGAAGCTGCAACTGTCCAGCAAGGTACTGCAGGCTCGTCATGAAGCTCTCGGTGGTTTCTGCCGCCAGCCAGAACACCGCTTTATACTGCAGAGCATACCGATAGGCGTACTCCATTGCAACCTGGGTTTTGCCGATCCCGCCTAGCCCCGAGAGAGCAGACGCCTGGGTGAGCGTGACTGGCTCCGAAGCCGCAAGCCGGGTGTGCAAGGTCGAAAGAATCTTCTCGCGCCCGATGAAGCCAGGATTGCGCGTATACGGGACGCTCCACAGCCTCGAAGAATCAGGCGAGAGGGCAGGGGCCTCCATCGATGCGCCAGGCGTGATCTCCGTCACGTTGTGAGGACAAGGCTCGAGATCTGTGATGAACCCTAATTCCTCAGCGCTCTTGCCAAACAGGGTGCAGAGTTTTACCCGGAAATAGGTGCTGGGCTGATGGGTTCCCTGTTCCCACCGCGTGACCGTGACCACCGTGGTTCCCAGGAGTTCTGCCACCTCGCGCTGCCGCCAGTTCTGCCGAATGCGTTCCTGCCGCAACCGATGATTCGCTTGAAAGGGATGTGATGAACTCATATTCCTCCTCACAGAAAGAAAGAAAAACGTACTTCCATTGTTCATAAGTTGTTATACGAGCAAATTGATATGCTTCTCACAGAGTTGATATCTCGATGATAGACAATGATCTTCCATGAACAGGAGCTTTTGGGTACGCTTGAGACGTAAAGGAGAACGCAGAGAAGTCAGTCTTTCCAAAGTACTGTATCCGATATATCTATAAATCTCATCGTTTCGATCATGTGGGATGCAGAAAAGGAAGGCATAGAAACATTTATTCTACCGAAGAAAGGGAAAATGCAATGGAACACGGTGAAAGCTTTTGTCCGCTACAGCGATGTCCTATTCCTCCCCAGCCTGAAGGCATGGGGCTTTCTAGCCCAATTTCTGTGAAGAAGATTAACAGAAAGTTTCGCAGGGCAATTGTTCTGGCTGGAATTCTTGGTTTGGTTGTTGGCCAGTTGTTTTTGATCTCCCCAACATTTGCTCAGCAGAGCCAGGCGACGAGTAACAGTCCGGCACAGCTCCAGGACTTCAGCCAATATGGTGAAGCACACTGCGTACAACCGCCCCAAAACGTTGACTTGATGACGTTATCTGATGCTCAGCTCAGCCTCTATGGCCTTCCCTTGCATGCCATGCTGGATAAGCAGCCAGCTAAATGGGCAAGCCATCTGGCCCATGCCAAACAGCGCACCTGTGGGACATCCCCAAGCACCAGTCATATCACTCACCAGCACCCATCCCATACTGCTCCTGTGTCAAATACGACACCGCTTGAAAGCTCAAGCTGGGCTGGAAATGTTGCCTATGGCAGTCGTGCCACCTACAGAGTTGCCTCAGTTAACTTTACCGTACCCAGTATTCCGAGTATCGGTTCTAGTGAGAGGGTTTCTATTTGGGCGGGTGTTGGAGGAGATGGCGATTTTACCAGCTCAGTGATGCTCGTTCAAGTTGGAGTAGAGGTTTCAAGGGCCACATTTGGAGGGCAATACAACACATCGTGGTGGGAGATTGCTCCCTATAATGCAGAGCAGAATTTGCCTCTTTCACGACTGAAAGCTGGTGACCGCATCTTTGCTCTCGCCTCATCCAGCGCTGATAATAACGGCAATAACTACTTCTACATCGATAATGAAACGGTCAATAACTATAACAGCCACTCTGATAATGCCAGCAAGCACCTCACTGATGGCGCAACAGGTGAATGTATTGTTGAGAGGCCGACAGTCGGTAAGACAATATCACACCTGGCTAACTTTGGAACTGAACAGCTAAATAGCTGTGATATTAGTAGCGTGTCCCAGTCGAAGTACATCATCAACTGGCCGCATGATTACTACATCATGCAGGATTCGTCAGGGAATACGCTGGCGACTGTAGGGGCTATCGTCAATAACAATTATCCTATCTATTGGAAACGGTCCAGTTGACCTGAGGTCAAATAGAGAGAGAAGAGCATGGGCCATCACGCCCATGCTCTTCTCTTTTCTGGCGGGTGGATTTAACCTGTGCAATGTCTGCAAGTCAAATTACCCGGCGCAGGCGTGCTATAGCGTCGGCGACGCTCTCGCGTTCGTTGTAGATGGCGGAGCCAGCGACGAGCAGGGTGGCGCCGGCCTGCACGACCTGCGGGGCGGTCTCTTCGTGGATGCCGCCATCGACCTCGATGGGGCAGTCCAGGTTGCGCCGCGTAAGCATCTGGCGCAGGTGGGCAATTTTGGGCAGGGTTTCGGGGAGGAACTGCTGGCCGCCAAAGCCGGGATTGATGGTCATAATCAGCACCATATCGAGCAGCGGGAGGATATCTTCGAGCATAAAGACGGGTGTCGAGGGTGTGAGGGCGATGGCGGCCTGTTTCCCGCTGGCTTTGATCTTCTGGATGATGCGGTGCAGGTGCGGGCTGACCTCTTGATGCACGATGATCACATCGGCCCCGGCATGCGCGAAATCTTCGATATATTGCTCAGGGTTGTCAATCATCAGGTGGGCCTCGATAGGCAGGGTGGTGCTGCGGCGCACGGCCTCGACGATGAGCGGACCCATGGTGATATTGGGCACGAAATGCCCATCCATCACGTCTACCTGGATACGCTGGGCGCCGGCGGCCTCCGCCTCACGCACCTGCTCGCCCAGGCGCGTGAAATCGGCGGAGAGCACAGAAGGAACGATACCAATCATAAGGTGTTGAGGTCCTTTCTGGCGCTAAGGAGTGCCGCTGCCGCTGTATCGAGCATCCAGGTCACCTCGCCGTCTGTGGGGCGCACAACCTGGGCGGGATATTCATCAGGTTGATATGGGTCTTCAAGGACCGCTTTCAGGGCCTCGGCCTTATCGCTGCCGGTGACCAGGAAGAGGACATGCCGCGCGGCATTCAGCAGGGGTGGCGTGAAGGTCAGGCGGGGTGGAGGTGGCTTGGGTACGGTCACGGGCATCACCAGGCGGTGTTGTTCGTGCAGAGAGTCCTGGTGGGGAAAGAGCGAGGCGGTATGCCCCTCTGGTCCCATGCCGAGCTGGATCAGGTCAAAGATAGGCATGTCCCTCCTGCCGAAGACACGTTGCATCTCAACGGTGTAGGCCTGCGAGGCCGCGTCGCGGTCTGCCAGGTCCGCCGGCATGCGATGCACATGGCTGGCCGGAATAGGGACATGGTTCAAGAGGCTCTCGCGCGCCATGGCATAGTTGCTCTCCGCGCTCTCGGGCGGAACGCAGCGCTCATCGGACCAGAAGATCTCCATCACGGGCCAGTCGATCTGGTCGCGATACGGCTTGCTTGCAAGCAAGCCGTACAACTTTTGGGGCGTTGAGCCGCCGGCCAGGGCCAGCATGCAGTGCCCGCGGGTGCCGATAGCCTGCTGTATCATGCGCACAACGTAGCCTGCCGCCTCGCGGCTCAAGGTATCGGAATCAGGATAAATCGCAATCTGCATAGCATGCTCCTGCGTATAGACTATTTCAATAATGCGGCCACCTCGTGCAGCGTTTCCTCGAAGAGATGATCGTGCCCGGTAATCTGTAGTTCAGCGTGGAGCAGCGTGCTTTCCCTGTGCTGATCTGTGAGCCTGACAACGCGTTGCGGGCCGGTGTCCTTTTTCAAAGAGACGGAGGTCTGGGCGTGATCGGGACCACTTTCGCGGTCGATGACAAACTGTGCTTGTTCCTGGCCGACACGGCTGGTCAGGCGCAAGAGGTAGATGGACCCGGGGGGCATATCTGGCTCGACCTGCGGGCGGATCTCGATCAGCGCCGGTTGCTTATTTGGGCTGAGCATACGCCAGTGGTAAGTACCGCTAGTAGTGTCCATCTGGTTGTGTTCAGTATCGGCGGTGAATTTCCAGCCGAGGCGCTCTTTGAGCCAGCCCACGAGCAAGAGCGCGCACATGGGTTCTGAAGAGATCGCGCCCTGTTCAGTGTAGGCAGGGGTGCCGGGAAAAGCCACAGTGTGTGCTATCTCGATGGAGTGAATGCCATCAAGGTAAGGTCGGTACTCGGCGGTATCGAAGAACTGGGCCACGAGTTGCCGCAGAGGAGTCAGGCGCTCCCAATTCAAATCGCTGAGTGCGCAATAGGGTGCGGACTGCAAGAGATCGGTCAGTACACAGATGCTCTGCTCAGGATAGAAGAAGGTAGCCGAGTCCACGATGACCCGACTGCTACTGGTAGCCAGGCGATTGAAGGCCGTTGAGTCGGCGGGCGGGTCGCCGATCCACCAGAGATAGGCCGGGAGATCAGGTTTAAGCAGTGGCTGGATGATATTCGCGGCATAGCGCATGGCGCTGTCGTTAAGCAGGACGGTGATCTGCTCAAAGGTATGGCGGGTGATATCCGAGATAACCGGGAAGCTGCGCAGTGTGAGCCAGGCAGAGACCGGGTCGACGGGGTTGGCGCTGTGATCAAGGATTAGAATGACCACACGCGCCACCTGCGTGCTGGCTAACTCGCGTAGTACGGCGCTGGCGCGTTCTGCTGACTGGATGGTAGGTACACAGACGACAAGATTCAGGACACTGGTACGTACGCCGATATTCTGGCTGGTGCGCATATTATCGGCCGACATCTTCCAGAGGAAGGTCATTTCCTCGTCGAGTTGCTCCAGGCGTACAGCTTTTCCTGCCCAGGGTGAACGTATCCCCAGAGCTTTGTTGGTTTCATCGGTCATGCCCGCCTCCCTCTGTGCCGTGAACGGCAGTGTTCTAAGACATGAACAGCAGTGTCTCTTTTCTATTTTACAGGATTGGCTATGGACGACGCCATCGACGGCCATCGCGCCAGATAAACTCGTCGGCGGACTGCGGGCCCCAGGAGCCGGCTTCGTAGGTCAGGAGCGTCGCGCGGGGTTCTGTGGCCCACTCGTCGAGAATGCCTTGAATAAAAGTCCAGGCGGCCTCCACCTCGTCGCTGCGGGTGAATAGCGTTGAGTCGCCCAGGAGGCAGTCGAGTATCAGGCGCTCATATGCTTCGGGTTGCTGGCGCACAAAGGAAGCGCCGTAGAAGAAATCCATATTCACCGAGCGGATCTGCATCTCGGTACCGGGAACCTTGGCGCCGAACTTCAGCGAGATGCCCTCATCGGGTTGAATGCGCAGCACAATTACATTAGGGTCGAACTGTCCCTGCGCCTCGCTGCGCTTGAAGAGCATGAGCGGTGCCTGCTTGAACTGGATAGCGATCTCCGTGACGCGTTTGGGCAAGTGTTTGCCGGTGCGCAGGTAGAACGGGATGCCTGCCCAGCGCCAGTTATCGATGAAGAGCTTCATGGCGATATAGGTTTCGGTGATGGAGGATGGAGAGACGCCCTTCTCTTCAGTATAACCCGGAACGGGCTGACCATTGACCCAGCCGGGGCCGTATTGCGCGCGTATCATATTGGTCTGAACCTCGCGTCCGGTCAGAGGTTGCAAGGCATGAAGCACTTTGACTTTTTCGTCGCGCACGGCCCTGGCGTCGAAGGCGATCGGCGGCTCCATAGCCACCAGTGTGAGCAATTGCATCATATGGTTCTGGATCATATCGCGGATGGCGCCCGCCTCCTCGTAGTAGGAGCCGCGTCCCTCCAGGCCAATATTCTCCGACACCGTGATCTGTACGTGATCGATGTAGCGGCGGTTCCACACCGGCTCGAAGATGCCGTTTGCCAGGCGGAAGACCAGGATATTTTGCACCGTTTCCTTGCCCAGGTAGTGATCGATACGGTAGACCTGCTCCTCCTTGAAGACGCGCAGCACCTGGCGGTTAAGCTCGCGTGCCGAGGTCAGGTCATGTCCGAAGGGCTTTTCGATGATGATACGTGTCCAGCCCTTCCGGTTTCTATTGAGGCCGGCCGCGCCAAGATGCTGAATAATTTCAGGGTACTGGCTGGGAGGGGTCGAGAGATAGAAGATACGATTGCCACCAGTGCCCCGTTCCTGGTCGATCTTATTCAGCAGGGTATTCAGTCTCTCGTAACCGGCGGGATCATGGAAGTCGGATTGTAGATAGAAAATGCCCGAGGCAAAGCTGTCCCACACCTGGGTATTGACCGGCTTCTGGCGAGAATATTCGTTTACGGCTTCGAGTGCCTGCTCACGGAACTGGGTATCGTCGTAGGGACGCCGTGCGAAGCCCACGACAGAGAAACCTGCCGGCAGGGGATGCTCCAATGCCAGGTTATACAATGCCGGCAGGAGTTTCCGATGTGTCAGGTCGCCGGTAGCTCCAAAGATGACCATCACGCACGGCTCGGGGCTATGCTTGATGCGTATCCCCTCGCGAAGTGGATTGGTCGCCTCGACTGCGCTACGTTGAGGCATTACTGTGCTCCTAGTCCTTTAGTTAGTTATTGACATGATCTTCATATAGCCTATCAAGAACAAAAATAAGAATGTGTGTTGAGGGGAGATGTATTCTCCCCAGGAAGGCGATGTTCTGCTGCCTTCTTCTCGTTATTGTATGTTCGCTTGTCAATAGCCCACGTGGGCGAGGCAAGCCATCGCCCCTACGCGTTACGAGGAGGCCCGCGCCGGTGAGCCTCGCCATTGTTTACGCGTTAGAGGGGAGGCCCATGCCGGGTTTGCTCGTCGTCGTGCCGTAGCGCGTGGCTTGCCTCGCCGGGGTGCTCCAAGACGACGGC
>JALYTT010000490.1 GCA_030854145.1 Chloroflexota bacterium
GCCTACATGGGCGAGGCAAGCCATCGCCCCTACGCGGATCACTGTACCCCGCTTTTCAGCTAGATTTCAGCAAGAAGAGGTAGAATGGAGGGGGCCGTGAACAAAGGAACCAAACTGACGTAGTAATCTTGTATATAAACGCAACACAAATGCTGCCAATGGCGTAGTAGTTAGTAGGCTATTATGTGTAACGAATGCTCAAGATGCCCTTTTTTCTATCCCTATTTCCCTTGTTGTGTGGTAAACTATCTAAAGTTTCAGCGGGTGTCGAGGTGTAGCACTTCACATTCCAGAGTTCCAGGGAGAAAAGCATGCAGTCAGTACAGGATCTAGCTGCCGCTGTACAACGCGTTATTGCCAACGTTGAAAATGTGATCGTGGGCAAGGCCGAGCCGGTGGCCTTCAGCCTGATCGCCGTGATTTGCCGGGGGCATGTGCTGATCGAAGATGTGCCAGGCGTGGGTAAAACCGTGCTCACAAAGTCGATCGCGCGCTCCATTGGTTGTACATTCAAGCGTATCCAGTTTACCCCCGACCTTCTACCCAGCGACGTGACTGGTACCTCGATCTATAATCAGAAAACAGGAAATTTCGAGTTCCGGCCTGGCCCCATTATGGCTCAGATTGTGCTGGCCGATGAAATCAACCGCGCGACGCCTAAGACGCAGTCGGCGTTGCTTGAGGCCATGGAAGAAGCCCAGCTCACCATTGATGGCGTGAGCTATCGTCTGCCAGAGCCGTTCATGGTGATGGCCACCCAGAACCCGATCGAGTACGAGGGAACATTCCCTCTTCCAGAGGCCCAGCTTGACCGTTTCATGATGAATATTAGCCTGGGGTACCCGAAAGCCGCAGATGAAATGAATATCTTGAATAGTCACCAGCATCATCATCCCCTGGAAGATCTCACCCAGATTATGACGGCCGAGGAACTGATCCATATTCAGCAGCAGGTGCGCAATATCCATGTCGATCCATCCATTCGTGAGTATATTGTGGCCATCGCCAATGCCACACGCAATCACAATAATATTTACCTGGGGACCAGCCCTCGTGGGTCTCTAGCGCTCTTCCGGGCGGCCCAGGCGCTGGCGGGGATGCATGGGCGTGGCTATGTGATCCCTGATGATGTCAAGTTGCTGGCAAAGCCCACCCTGGCCCATCGCATCATTGTGACGCCGGCCGCGCGCGTGCGCTCCATCACTTCGACGGCGATCCTTGACGAGATTTTGCAGAGTGTACCCGTGCCTGGCGCATGGGTTGGTGGTGGAAAGGGGCGCTGACTTATGCGACCCTGGCAAGCTGTTCTGATCATTGTCGCGCTGGGTTTTTTCGCCCTGAGCAGTGGCTGGAAGGCCCTGTACGTGATGACCTATGTGCTGCTCACGTTGTTCGTCCTCTCCCTGTTCTGGGCGCGCTATAGCCTGCGCAATCTGGTCTTTCATCGTACGACTACCGGCGGGCGCGTCCAGGTTGGCGAGACGTTTGATGAGCGCCTGATGCTGGATAATCTCGGCATCATGCCGAAACTCTGGGTGCAGATCGCCGATGGCTCAACGCTGCCGGGACATCGCGCCGGGTATGTGGCAAGTATGGGTGGGCGCAAGCGCGCACTGTGGCGGGCGCGCACCGTGTGCCGGCGCCGGGGACGTTTTCAACTCGGTCCTGTCACGGCCACCAGCGGTGATCCCTTTGGCCTGTTTCGCAGTCGCGTCTTCCTCTCGCCGCCGCATGAGATCCTGGTGCTGCCCCGCGTGATCCCCCTGTCCAATTTCGCGCTGTTTACCGGCGGCCTGCCCGGCAGGGGCCGCAGTTCCCGCCGCGCCCTCCAGATGACTACCAATGCCACGACGATTCGAGACTATATGAGTGGGGATACGTTGAACCGTATTCATTGGCGTTCAACGGCGCATTATAGTAAACTTATGGTGAAGGAGTTCGACCTGGACCCCGCGATGGATGCCTGGATCTTTCTCGACCTGCACGACTCGGTGCAGGGCGGCGAGGGCGAGCATTCAACGGAGGAATATAGCGTCACGATCGCCGCCTCTATCGCTCTCTACCTGTTGCGCCAGGACCTCTCGCTGGGCATGATTGTGAATGGGGAGCAGCGCGAGATCCTCTCGCTCGATCGCGGCGACCGCCAGATAGAACGCGTTTTGGAATTGCTGGCTGTGGTACAAGCCGGTGCGGGGCCTGATCTCAAGGAGGCTCTGGCCGTAGATGCCCTCCATTTTGGGCGGAACACTGTAGCTATCGTTATTACACCTTCGACTTCGCGGGACTGGCACGATGGGTTGCGCCATTTGCAGCGCAGGGGAGTGCAGGTGGCTGTGGTGGGGCTGGACGCGGCCTCCTTTGAGAATAAACCTGCCGACGAAGATACCCTGGCGTTGTTGGAGGGTGCGGGTATACCTGTGCTGCGTGTTAGCCATGGAGAGCCGCTGTCGGAGGTTCTGGAACGTGGCCCACAGACACGCTACACGCACACGCAACGGAGGTCTTCATGAGCGAAGCGAGCGTTGAACGGCTATCCAAACTCATCTCCGATCGACCAGATGAGCAACTGAGGCGTGGGAACCAGCAGTATCGCCGGCCCACTCCCCTCAAGTTCCACCTGGGCCTGGCGGAGGGCTGGTTTTCGCTGTTCTTGCTGATGACCGTGGTCTACAGTACCATCTGGTCTGTGCAGGTCGTCGCCTGGGTGCCCAATCTGGGTATTCTGACCTTGACGACGGTGGTCGGGTTGATCTGTGGTGTCTTTGCTGCCAAGCAGCGGCGTTTCCCGCGCTTACCTGTGCATATAGTCGCGATAGCCTTTGGCCTGTTACTCGCCTTCTGGCAGACCGCGGGGGCCGATTATGCTGGGAACAACGCTCAACTGGTTGCGGCTATTCGCCTGTGGACGGCGACCGCGCTCAGCGGGGGAAGCAGTGGGGATGATTCGATCTTCCTGCTCTTCATCACGGCTCTGGGTTTCTTGCTAGCTTATACCAGCGCCTGGCTGGTCTACCGCACACGCAGCCCCTGGTTGATGATCGTAGCCAATGCCATCGTGCTGCTTATCAACCTCAGTAACGTCGCCGCCGGCTACCTCATCTTCCTGATGGTCTTTTTGCTGGCCTCGATGTTGTTGTTGCTGCGCTTCAACCTGTATGAGTCGACGCAGCGCTGGCGCCGCCTGGGGTTACGCTACGCCAATGACCTGGGCTGGGATTTCATGCAGGCTGGCCTGCTGATCTCGATTGGTATCCTCATCCTCTCCTGGATTCTGCCGTTCGGATATACCAATGATTATACCTCCCAGATCTGGAATGCCAACGCCAACCCCTGGAC
Organism: Chloroflexota bacterium; assembly: GCA_030854145.1. Next base: position 3,337 of record JALYTT010000490.1, read on the forward strand.
GCAGGTCGAGAATGCCTGGAACAGATTGATCGCCGTCGATGGCGGCACGAATCCCTCCAATCGCGGGAACTTTACGGATACGCTGGTCCTGGGTGGCAATCCCAATCTCAATAACGATATCGTGTTTACAGTCAGTAGCGCCGAAGGTGGACTGTATCTGGGAGCGCGCAGCTATGATACCTATAGTGGACATGGGTGGACGAGCAGCCCAACGAGTAGCAACGCGCAGAATAAAAATGATTCCTATGGCAACGAGGGGGCCCTGTATCATCCAGTAAAGCAGTTCATCACGGTAGTGAATCCGCCTGGCGAACAGTACCCCTATATATTCGGAGCATCGCAGATTGCTTCGGTGGATGAAACAGCGCTGGTGCTGGTCAGCAAAAATGATGGGTCACTGATCTCGTGGCTGCGTGGGAATGGGCAGAAGTTGGCCGCGGGTGAGCACTATGTGGTGACTTCATATGTCTCCTCGGCGGATGTCAATACGCTGGAAAAGGTCCCCATGCCGGACCAGGCGCCGCTGTATGTATCAAGTGGCCAGCAAGACCCGCCGGTCATCGCGTACAATCCAGCCATCCTGACGACCTACAGGCAGGTGCCGTCTCATCTTGATCCAGCGATCCTCACTGTGGCGCAACGGGTGACGAGGAATGCTACCACGATGTATGACAAGACCATCGCGCTGGAAACGTATCTGCACTCATTTAAATACTCCGCTGACGTACATCTCCCGGCCGGTGAGGAGGCCACCTCCTGGCTGCTCTTCCGCAGCGGAGGGCGCGCGTATTGTACCTACTTCGCCACCGCAATGGCGGTGATGGCGCGCGAGCTGGGCTTGCCTGCGCGGGTGGTGAGTGGTTATACTCATGGGACGTTTGATGAGAGGACGCATGAGTGGGTTGTCCGGGGCGTCGATGCGCATAGCTGGACCCAGGTCTACTTCGCCGGCTATGGCTGGGTCAACTTTGAACCATCTCCCAGCTTTGATACCTTTAACCGCCCGCTGCCCGGCCAGTTCAATTCCACCGATCTGGGATCGGGAAACGGCAGCAAGCCGAAGCAGACTGGGTCGGCCAATGGGCATGGTGCCGGGACGGTTCCTAAGGACGAACCGGGTGGGCATGGGTCAATAGACGCGAGCCAGACGCAGAATCAATTGGGCCAGTCAGTTGGCTTCACCCTGGGGAGTATCGTCCTGCTTCTCCTGTTCAGTGCGATGCTTGTGAGCATCTGGTGGCGCCGCCTCTTCCGGCGCCACCGGGTATCAGAACAGCTCTATGGCCGGCTCTGCCTGCTGGCGAACTGGGCGGGCATCCCCATGCGCCTTTCAGATACACCAGGCGAACACATTCACGCCCTGGCCCTGGCGGCACCAGAACAGGCAGTGCCGTTAGAACGCTTTGGCGATATCTATGTGCGCGAGCTATGGGCCGACCCTGCGACCATGGATCACCCAACACGCTCTGGAGAGATACACGAGCTGCCCGGACTATGGAAACAGCTTCAACCGCGATTGTTCGCCTACCTGCTGCGCCATCCCCGCTTCTTGCGCTGGCTGCCAGATCGCGTCGGGGGCTTCCTCTCCACGCGCGTCTCGCGACTGCGCAGCAGCCAGGAAGAAGATGTGGCGTCCTTTGTTGGCCAGGAGGCGTTTGACAATCGCGTGCCCTTGGACGAACAGATTGAGCGCCTGTAGGAAAGAACCCGCCCAGATTTATGCATAGATGGCAAGAGGTAAGGGTGCAAGAGGTAGGGGCGCCGTTTACAAGCCCGCGTAGGCCTGCCACGCGGGCTTGTAA
>JALYTT010000491.1 GCA_030854145.1 Chloroflexota bacterium
CGCTACGGATGCGCCGGTGATGGACGTACCTTGACGCCTCTTGGGGAGCAGGCGGGGGCTTTGTAACCATCAGGACGGCGAGGCAAGCCACGCGCTACGGGACGGGATTGATCGCCTCCGGCGCGATTGCCTGTACTGGAGTGCGGTCAGGCAGCACCGTGCCGTCTTCCACTGGCTGTAGTGCATAGGTTGCATCTGCCGAGATGTCTTTGCGCGTGAACTCCTTCAGCCCCAGCACGGCCGTGAACGAGAAGGCTGCCAGGATGATAATATATAGCGCTATCGGCGTAGAATCACCGCCGAATTTCTCCAGCAGCGTGACCGCGATAATGGGCGACAGACCGCCCGCGAAAGGCGCGGCAAGCTGGTAGCCAAGCGACGCGCCGCTATAGCGCAGCTTGGTGGTAAAGCGTTCGGCGATCAGCGCGGCCTGGGGGCCGTATACAAAGGCGTGGCAGAGAGCCAGTGACAGGACGATGGCCAGAATTACGAGCACCGGGTTCCCTGTGTTGAACAGTAGAAAGTACGGGAAGGCGAAGACCAGCATGAGCAGGCAGCCAAGTAGGTACCAACGTCTTCGCCCATAGCGGTCCGAAAGCAAGCTGAACCAGGGGATCGTGAAGAGTTCGATGAAGGCCGCGATATAAATGCCCAGTAGGATCAACTGGTTATTCAGGTGCAGGTGTTTGCCGTAGAGAACGACAAAGACCGTAAAGAGGTAGAACGGGGCCTGCTCTACGAAACGCACGCCCGCGCTGAGGATGATCTCTTCCCAGTTGTATCGTAGCACATCGAGGACCGGAGCTTTGGCCTCGCTCTTCTCCTCCTGGACTTTAGCGAAGAGCGGTGTCTCCAGGATGCGCAGGCGGATGTAGAGGCCAACGATGATAAGCAGCGCGCTGAGGTAGAAGGGGATACGCCAGCCCCAGTTGCTGAATTGATCGCCCGCGAGAGCCTCGAAGACAGCGATAGCCACGGAGGATAGCAGTAAGCCCAGCGGCACACCTGCCTGGGGCCAGCTAGCCCAGAAGCCTCGATTGCGCCCATGACCGTACTCCAGCGCCAGCAGGACCGAACCGCCCCATTCGCCACCCACACCGAGCCCCTGCAGGAAGCGCATAATCGAGACAATAACCGGTGCCGCTACTCCAATCGTGGCATAGCCAGGGATAAAGCCGATCACCAGCGTCGAGATCCCCATCAGTAGCAGGGTCGCTATCAGCGTGGATTTACGCCCGATGCGATCGCCAAGGTTCCCAAAGAAGATGCCGCCTATGGGACGCGCGATAAAGCCGAGCAGGAACGAACTCAGGGACAGAATGACGCTGACGAAAGGGTCCTTCGTCGGGAAGAAGAGCTTGGGGAAAACCAGCGTGGCCATGGTACCATACAGGAAGAAATCGTACCATTCAATAGTGGTGCCAAGCGTGCTGGCTAAGATCACAGGGAACATTTGCCTGCCTGTTACTGTCTGTTCACTGGCGGTTGTGGTAGCCATAGATCCTCCTTCTGTTCTATCATAGATGGATGATGCCTATCGGATATGACGCGCTACAAGTAGCATTACTGGTGCCGGGATTGCCCTTCCGGCTTTCGTGTGAAACACCTCCTTTCTGATGCTGTTCGCGCCGGTGTTCGCCTCTACACCCTGTCCTGGGCGGCAGCTTTCCCCGCGTACTCCCGCAGGGGCAGCATTGCTAGAAACGAGATGGCGGCCATAGAGGCGATATAGGCCGCGATAAGCACGTAGGCTGGATAGCCGGGAGCCAGCCTGTCATGGTTCGCCAGGAGATAGGTAGCAATTAGCGGCGCGGGTCCGCCAGCGGTGATGGATGCCAGTTGATAGCCCAGCGATGTGCCGGTATAGCGCGTCCGGGGTCCGAACTGCTCGGCGATCAGCGCCGCCTGCGGGCCATACAGCCAGGGATGAAAGATACTGAGCGAGAGCGCGATAGCCAGAATGACCAGCAGCGGGTTTTTCGTATTCAACAGCAGCACATAGGGGAGAGCAAAGAGGGCCATCAGCACTGTGCCCAGCATATACCAGCGCCTGCGCCCGACGTGATCAGAGAGCGCGCCAAACGCTGGTATCGAGATGCACGAGGTCAGAGCCGCCAGGGCCAGGCCGGTATAGAGCAGCGAGGTATCCAGGTGCAGGACCTCCAGGCCATACGAGAGCGCGAAGGTAGTAAAGATATAGAAAGGCGCCTGTTCGCCTGAGCGCAGGAGTACTGCCAGCAGCACCTCGCGCCAGTGAGACCAGACCTCCAGCAGTGGTGCCCTGGACTCTTGCTGGGCGGCTTTCACTTTGGCGAAGACAGGTGTCTCCAGGATACGCAGGCGAATATAGAGCGCCACCAGCACCAGCATGGCACTGAGCAGGAAAGGGATGCGCCAGCCGATGCTCTCAAAGGCCGTTCCTGGGTAGAGATTCTGAAAAAGCAGCACCGCCAGGGCCGACAGTCCCACGCCAATCGGCACCCCCGTTTGCGGCCAGCTTGTCCAGAAGCCCCGCCGCCGGTCATCACCGTACTCCATTGCTAAGAGCACCGAGCCGCCCCACTCGCCGCCGACGCTGACTCCCTGCAGAAAACGCAGTGCAGTGAGCAAAAGTGGGGCTGTGATGCCAATGGTGGCATAATCCGGCAGAATACCGATCAAAATCGTGGTAACTCCCATAAGCAAGAGGGTCACCACCAGCGTAGAGCGCCTGCCGACGCGATCGCCTGACCAGCCGAAGAAGGCGCCTCCCAGCGGGCGGGCGGCAAACCCCACGAAATTGGCGCTAAACGAGGCGATAATACCCACAAACGGGTCCAACCTGGGGAAGAACACCGCCGGGAAAACCTTGACGGCCAGGAAGCCATAGAAGAAGAAATTGTACCATTCAATGGCTGTGCCAAGCGTACTCGCCGTGATGATGGGGAGCATACTTCCCAGTGTGACAGGGCTGTCTGTGGTACTGATACTGGTGGACGCCATTGAACCTCCTTACCGTCGCTTCGCCCGCTCACGACGCGCCAGCGCCGACTCTGCCTGGTAGTATAAGTATAACCGGTAGGAGTATAAAATCCGTAAACGAAGTGGGGGATGATATAAACAAATATGTAAATATTTTTTCTCGCTCCGTGGCCAAGCGCTCTTTGATTGCAATACTGAGGCGTTTAGGATACTATAGACCAGAGGGCAGGGAGTCGTCGTCTCATCGTTGAGGGGTCGGGTATGCTAAAAACTCTGGAACGCAGAATCACGCTCCAGTTACTGGTCTTCTATGGCCTGTTCGTTCTGCCCCTCCTGCTTGGTGGGGTGGAACTCTATCTATTTCAGCGCAATGCTCTGCAGCAAAGCGCCCAGCAGGCCGACCTTGGCCTTGCGCAGGCGATAGCGCTTGAGGCCGACTCTAACGTGCGCGCGGCTGCCGAGGAGGCTGTGGACCTCTCTAAAAGCCAGGCCGCGCGTGACTTAGATTCACGTCAGCTTACGCCTATTTTTGCGACTGCCAGGCTCTCTCATCCCGCCATCAGCCTCTACGCGGCCTATGATGTATCTGGCAGGTTGCTGCTCAATTATCCCTCAGGTCAGAGAACGATTGCGCAGGATGCCGGTTTTCGCGCGCTCTTTCAAAAAGCGCTCAGCAGTGCCCAGCCATGCATCTCGGCGGGCTGGATGCGGATCGCGCCCCATGAGTATGTGATCTCGATTGCCGCGCGCATAGCAGGCAGCCGCGGCCAGCCCGTCGGCGTCATGATGATCTATCTTTCATTGGAGCAGTTCACTGCTCACCTGATAACCGTGCGCACGCAATTGGCGAACAGTAGCGAGGTGCGCATCTGGATCGTGGATGGCGATGGCAAGCCGCTAGCCAATACCGAAGGTGTCTCCCCCGAAGTCGCGCTGTTCTCTGTCTTGCCAGGTCTGAAGAACGCGCTGGCGGGAAAATCCGGCAATTTGATCGCCCCTGAGCAGAGGCGCGATTGGTTGTATAGCTATGTGCCTATCGCCGGCACAGGCTGGGCCGTGGTCGTGCAGCGTCCGACCGATATCACCTTTGCGACAGTGATTACGTTTCAGAATAGCCTGATCCTGGCGCTGGTGATGCTGATCGTGGGCGCCAGCCTCTTCTGGTTTGTGATGCATGGCTGGGTGGTGGCGCCCCTGTCGCGCCTGGCGCAGGCCGCGACGCAGATCAAGCCTGACCAGACGCTGAAGGTCACCGATGGCAAGTTGCTGGCGAAAGATCGTGGCCGCAGCGATGAGATCGGGCGGCTCATCGCCGCCTTCTCGACGATGGAAGACGAGATCCACATCCTGTTCCGGCAGAGCGATGAAGAGAGTCAGGCGCGCCTGCATACGCTGGATGCGATTATGCGCAGTATGGACGAGGGGGTGCTGCTGGAAAGCCCCGAAGGCCAGGTCGTGTATGTCAATCGCCGCTTCCTCCAGTTTGTTGGTCTTTTGCCCCAGGAGATGTTGCTGGCCTCCTTCAAGGATAGCCGCCTGCCTGAGAAGATGCTGGCGCTGGTCTTGGAGCCCGATACGTACCTGGAGGCCGTGCGCCGCGCTGAAAGTGGTAGCGGTCCCCTGGTGGTGGAGTTTCACGCCCGTGGCTACTATAACCAGGTCGGTCAACTGGTCCCCAGCCGGCGCGATATCCGTATGCGCCTGTTCCAGGTGCGCGATCAGGCAGGCCAGCTTATCGGGCGCGGCAAGATATTCCAGGATGTGACTCGCCAGAACGAGGCCGAGCAGGTCAAGAAGAATCTGCTGGCCATCGTCTCTCACGAGCTCCGCACCCCCCTGACGGCGATCAAAGGCTATGCTACCAGCTTGCTGGAGACCGATGTGGTCGTGGATGAGGCCTTGCAGGCGCGCTTTCTCCGGCATATCGTGGATGAGAGCGATCGCATGGCGGACATCGTGACCAGCCTGCTGGAGATGTCGCAGCTTGAGGCCGGGACGCTCAGACTCAACCCCGCGCTGTATCGCCTGCCAACGCTCTTTGAGCGCGCAGTGCCGGCGCACGAACAGCAACGGGTTCGTATCACCCTGCCCACTGATCTGCCGCTTTTGTATGTTGACAGGCGGCGTATGGAGGTGGTGTTCCGCAATTTGCTGGAAAACGCGCGCCGCTACG
>JALYTT010000492.1 GCA_030854145.1 Chloroflexota bacterium
CGCTGGGGCTGGCCGGTCGTCATGGCAGCCCCAGCGCGATAAACTCGCGCAGCTACGAAGGATGGGCGACTCAGGAGGGGACTGTTCCAGATTCGCTTCCCCTTGCGCTTTCTTGCGTCAGACGGTAGAATAAAGATGGTTCCACCTGTTTTTGGTACATTGGGATCATGCCGGATTGGTGCTAACCCCCTATCCCCATGCATCACACGAAGCCACCCCCGACTGAGAAAGGTAGCATAAAGCGAAATATGACCATCACTACACAGGCACGCACCATCGGCGAGTTGCGTGAAAGTGGCTATAAAGTGCTCTCCGTCAGAGAGGAGATGCGCAAGAACCTGATTCAGAAGATTCGCAAAGGAGACGAGCTGTTCCCAGGGATTGTGGGTTATGAAGATACCGTCATCCCACAGATCGAGAATGCCATTCTTTCCGGGCAGGACATGATCTTCCTGGGTGAGCGCGGACAGGCCAAAACGCGTATGGCGCGCAGCCTGGTGAATTTGTTGGACGAAGAAGTACCCATCATTGCCGGGTGCGAAATTAACGATGATCCGTATGCACCTATCTGTAGAGCCTGCCTGGACAAGGTGGCAGAACAGGGTGATGCGGTAGAGATCGCCTGGCTGCCGCGCGATAGGCGCTACGGCGAGAAGCTGGCGACCCCTGATATTACGATCTCCGACCTGGTGGGCGAGGTCGACCCGGTGCGCGTGGCCGAGGGCCGCTATCTCTCAGACGAGCTGACGATCCACTACGGTATGATCCCGCGCACCAACCGGGGCATCTTCTGTATCAACGAACTGCCCGACCTGGCGGAGCGCATCCAGGTGGGCTTGCTGAACATTATGGAAGAGCGTGACGTACAGATCCGGGGCTACAAGATCCGTCTGCCCCTGGATGTGTACGTAGTCGCCAGCGCCAATCCCGAAGATTACACCAACCGTGGCCGCATCATCACGCCGCTCAAGGACCGCGTCGGCTCCGAGATTCGTACGCACTATCCGGTGGATGTGGCGCACGAAATCAATATCATGAAGGCCGAGAGCAACCATTATCCGACCGAGGGCCTGGACATCGTTTATCCCAAATTCATGGAAGAGATCATCGCGCAGATCACCCACCTGGCGCGTCGTAGCAACGACATCAGCCAGCGGTCGGGTGTGAGCGTGCGCGTCTCCGTCACCAACTATGAGAATGTGCTCAGCAACGCTTGCCGGCGCGCCCTGCGCCTCAACGAGCGCCAGGCGGCTCCCCGCGTGAGCGACCTCTCGGCGATCATGGCCTCGACCAGCGGCAAGATCGAGCTGGATACGGTCGGCGATGTCAAAGAGGAGCGTGTGATCCAGCGGCTCATCAACGCGGCTATCCTTCACGTCTTCGGCGAATACTTTGAGCAGCGTGAGTTTGAACAACTGCTGGTAGGCTTTGAGCGTGGTCTGAGCGTTCACGTGGGCGACGATATGTCCTCCATGGAGTACGTCAACCAGCTCTCGAAGGTCGGCGGCTTGAGCAAAGCTATCGACCGGCTGCACGCGCGTGGAAATCAGGCCAGTATTGCGTCCGCGATCGAGTTCATCCTCGAAGGCCTGCACCTGAACCGCCGTCTCAACAAGGACGAGGTCAGCGGAAAGGTCCGCTATCGCCGCTAGGCTAAAAGGAACAGGAATGTTCAAACGTTTTTCCAAGAACCGTTACGGGTACACACGCTGGGACGGCACCCAGCGTATCGAAGGTCTGGATGCCGACGATGTCCTGAACGCGCTCTCTGACGATTACATGGAGAATGGTGACCTGCAAAAGGCGCTCAAGCGCCTGATGCAGGAGGGTGTGCGTGGCGAAGATGGGCGCAGGAACATGGGACTGCGCGAGTTGATGGATCGCCTGCGCAACCAGCGCAACGAGAAACTCAACCGCTACAACATGTCCTCCGGCGTCATGGATGACCTGCGCGAGAAGCTTGAGGAGATCAAGCAGTTGGAGCGCCAGGGCATCAAGCGCCGCCTCGACGAAGCTGGCTCCGAGGAGCAGCCTGGAGATAAGGGTGATGCTGACACATCCGCCGACCCACAGGCGGGCCAGCAGCAGAGCCAGGGAGCCGAAGGGCAACAGCAGGAGCAGTCCGGGCAGCCTGGTCAATCAGGTCAGACGGGACAATCCGGCGGCGATGATCTCACGCCGGAACAGAAGCGCAAGATGCTGGAGATGATCGCCAAACGCAAGCAGGACTACCTCGACAAGCTTCCCGGCGACCTCCCTGGCCAGATCAAGGGCCTCTCTGACTATGACTTCATGGACGACGAGGCGCGCGAGAAGTTCAAAGAGCTGGTGGATAGCCTGCAACAGCAGATGCAGCAGCAGTTCTTCCAGGGCATGCAGCAGTCATTGCAGAATATGACGCCCGAAGATATCGCGCGTATGCGCGAGATGATGCGCGAACTCAACAAGATGCTGCGCGAGCGCCAGCAGGGCCTGGAGCCTGATTTCGACTCGTTCATGGAGAAGTACGGCGACTACTTCCCCGGTGTCAACTCGCTCGATGATCTGATCGAGCAGATGCAGCAGCGCATGGCCGCCATGCAGGCCCTGATGGAGAACCTCTCGCCGGAGCAGCGCCAGGAGTTGGAGGAACTCATGGAGCAGCTCATCGGCGACGACCGTATCCGCGTCGATATGCTGGAGCTGGCGCAGAACCTGGAGGCGCTCTCACCCATGGAAGATATGCGCATGCGCTTCCCCTTCCAGGGCGAAGAGTCGCTGCCCTTCAACGAGGCCCTGCGCATGATGGGCCAGATGCAGCAGATGGAGGGCCTGGAGGACCAGCTCCACGAGGCGCGTCGCCTGGATGATCTGGAGGCCATCGACAGCGAGAAGGTCAAGGAACTGCTCGGCGACGAGGAATACCAGTCCATCGAAGAGATGAAAGCGCTCATGAAGATGCTGGAGGAGGCGGGCTATATCCAGAAGAAGGGCAACCGCTGGGAGTTGACCGCCAGGGGTATTCGCAAAATTGGGCAGAAGGCGCTGCAGGATATCTTCAATAAACTGAAGCGCGACGGCTTTGGCCGCCACATCAGTCCCTTCCGGGGCATCGGTGGAGAGCGCACCGAGGAGAGCAAGCCCTATCAATTCGGTGACCCCTTCTTCCTGGACCTCGAAAAGACCTTGATGAACGCCCTGCATCGCCGTGGCACCGGCACACCCGTCGGGCTGCAAAAAGAAGACTTCGAGGTCTATCGCACCGAGTTCACCACGCAGTCCTCGACCGTGCTGATGATCGACATGAGCATGAGCATGATCTATAACCAGTGCCAGCCGGCGGCGAAAAAGGTCGCGGTGGCCCTGGAGAGCCTGATCCGCTCGCAGTTCCCCCGCGATAACCTCTACATAGTGGGATTTTCCTTCGTCGCCCGCCAATACAAGCCCGATGAGCTTGTTGAGATGGGGCGCGCCGATCACAGCCAGGGCACCAATATGGCGCACGGGCTGATGCTGTCTCGCCAACTCCTGGCGCGGCACCGTGGTGTCAACAAGCAGATCATTATGGTTACCGATGGCGGCCCGACGGTCTGGTACGAGGAATCGCTGGGTGGCTGGCAGTTCGGCTATCCGCCCAACCCATACGCCGAGCAGCAGGCCCTGCTGGAGGTGCAGCGCTGCACCCGCGAGGGCATCACCATTAATACGTTCATGCTGGAGGATGACCACTGGATGGTCAACTTCGTGAACCAGATGGCGGAGGTCAATCACGGGCGCACGTTCTACGCCGATAAGAACAACCTCGGCGAGTATCTGCTTGTCGATTACCTAAATAGCAAAAAGAAGCGCGTCTCTTAGATGAGCATGGATAGCGCGTTGGAGGCGTTCTATGCTGGCCTGCGCGAGATATATGGGGCATCCACAAGGGATACGGCAGGCAGAACAGCATTGAATGGAGCAGGCAGGGTACCCGCAAAGGATGCCTTGCCTGCTCCATCCAGCGCTGTTCTCACGCCCCGGCAGATGGAGCAGTTCCTCCAGTATCGCCAGGAGCTGCTTGACTGGAATACGCGTATCAATTTAACGGCGATTACCGATCCTGGGGAGGTGCTCAGCAAGCATTTCCTCGATTCATTGTCTTTGCTGCTGGTTTATGATAGGCCAGCGGCGCTTGTTCTTGATATCGGGGCAGGCGCGGGTTTCCCCGGCCTGCCTCTCAAGATTATGCGGCCACAATGGCAGGTCGTGCTTTTAGAGGCCACCGGCAAGAAAGTGACATTTATCCAGCACGTCATTGCGATGCTGGACCTGAAAGATGTTGTCGTTGTGCATGGGCGTGCTGAAGAACTGGCGCTCAATGCCGCGTATCGCTCCTCGTTTGATCTCGTGACCGCGCGTGCCGTTGCATCCCTGCCCACCCTTCTGGAGTATGCCGCGCCATACTGTCGCGTAGGCGGGAAGATTATTCTCCCCAAAAAAGGCGACCTGGCTCAGGAGTTGGTTCAGGGGAAGCGCGCGGCGCAGCAGATGGGAAGCGTTTTGCGGGATGATGTGACTGTGAGGCTGCCCGGCCTTGATGATGGGCGCCGGCTGCTGGTGTGGGAACAGGCAAGAAAGTGTCCAGCGCAATATCCCAGGAGCGGGGCGCTGATGGCGAAAAGCCCGCTCGGTACAGGCAAAATCATCAGAAAGCACGAGGTGAACGATGGCCGCAGATGAAGGGCCATACCCATTTTTTGTCAACGTGGGGCAGAAGGAGCGAACACGCTGCCCACAACGTCTGAGCACTGACGGTGCAGAAACCATGAATATGAAGCTTTCTATTACCAGCTCCTCGTAAAAACCAGTATAATGAAAGGTAACATCGCATCAGAGGAAGAGAGCGCTCAATGTGAGCGGACAGGCGCATGGAACGATCACGGCAGGGCGTGCCACTCTTGTTGAAGGTGTTGGTGTAGACATGTCGATATTAGAGGAAGATGGCAGGGAACCCCATCCTCTTGTAGGGAGAGGCTTGCCCACTCTTTCCTTCCATCGCCTGAATGCGGTGGGTATTAAGAAAGGATTCGTATGACTGGCAATGTACCATTCCCTGATTCAGCCTCACCGGCACAGAGCGGACCCATCACCATTGTGCCATTA
>JALYTT010000493.1 GCA_030854145.1 Chloroflexota bacterium
GGTGGTGACAGGGACGGCGAGGCAAGCCACGCGCTACGGATACACCGGGGAGGCAAGCCATAGGCCCTACGCGAGAGGGGAGGCCCGGTCTATTCAGATTGGATCGTCTCTGCTATACTGGGCGCATAGCGCAAAGAGCGATGGGCTTGCCTGCGCGACACTGTGTATTCCGTGTCATCACTATAGAAACAACCACAAGGGCGTGGTCTGGTCCAACGCCGCCTGAAAGGAACTGTACCACGTCATGCGTCCTGTGAAGAATGAAGATTCCCCGCCTGTTGAAGAGGTACGCACCACGCGGGCGAGGCACTCTCGACCAGTAAGAGAGTTCGAAGCTAGCACTCCTCCTGCCAGCGCCACGCCTGTAACCATCGCGGATATCTGGGAGGCCTACAAGCTGCTCAAGCCGCGGCTCCATCATACGCCGCTCACGGCCTCGCGCACCCTGCGCGAGTTGACGGGGGCCGATGTCTATTTGAAGGCCGAGAACATGCAGCGCTCCGGCTCGTTCAAGGTACGCGGCGCCAGCTATAAACTCTCGCGCCTGCGCGAACAGGAGTATCAGCGGGGCGTGATCGCGGCTTCAGCAGGCAATCACGCCCAGGGGGTGGCCATCGCCGCCGCCCAGTACAAGATCCCCTGCACGATTGTGATGCCGGAGACCGCGCCGCTGGCCAAGATCACCGCTACCCAGGGCTACGGGGCACAGGTGGTGCTGCACGGCTTCACCTATGACGATGCCTACCAGCACTGTCTGGAGCTACAACAACAGACGGGCGCAACCTTCATCCATGCCTTCGACGATCCCGACGTGATTGCCGGGCAGGGCACGCTGGGCCTGGAGATGCTGAGCGACCTCCCCGACGCGGATGCCCTGGTGGTGCCGATCGGCGGCGGCGGCCTGATCGCGGGCATCGCCATCGCAGCACGCGCGCTCAGACCCGATATCACCATCATCGGTGTGCAGGCGGCGGGCGCGGCCAGTTGCAGCGCGTCGCTGGCCGCCGGGGAACCGGCCACGCTGCCCACGATTGCCACGGTCGCGGATGGTATCGCCGTGAAGCGGCCAGGCGCGCTGACCTTCGCGCTGATCCAGAAACTGGTGGATGATGTCGTGCTGGTCAGCGAGGAGGCCATCATCGGCGCGGTCCTGTTCCTGATGGAGCGCAACAAGATGCTGGTGGAGGGAGCCGGCGCGGCGGGCGTGGCGGCACTGCTCAGCGGGACGATCACATTGCCGGGCAAAAAGGTGCTGGTGCCCTTAACCGGCGGCAACATCGATATCAACCTGGTCAGTCGCTTCATCGAACATGGTCTGGCGGCCGCTGGCCGCTACTTCGTGATCCACACACGCCTGAACGATCGTCCCGGCGAACTGATGCGCCTGCTGGGCATTATCTCTGACATGCGTATCAATGTGATCGATGTGCGCCACCAGCGTATCTCCAGCTATCTGCCCATCATGCAGCGCGAGGAAACGATCACGTTGGAGACCCGCGACCGCGCCCAGTGCGAGCAACTGCTTCTGCGCCTGCGCGAGGCCGGCTACGCGGTTGAGGAGGCACAATCGCCGACCTGATGAGATATATTACCCCTGTGGCAGCAAATGCAGGATGTTGTGTTTCAGTTGTTCGGTGACCTGCCCGATGGACAGGCTGGCGTCGATCACCTGGAACTGGTACTCCTTGCTCATGGCGTCGAAGTGTTCCAGCAGGCGGGTTTGATAGTTGATAAAGCTATCATAGAAATCTTCGCCGAGCCGCACATCCATGCCGGACTCCCAATAATCGAAGCCGCCGCGTTGCAGGACGCGCGAGATCAGGTCGTCGAGTTCCGCGCGCAGGTAGAAGATGGCGTCGGGCTTGAGCGCCAGGCCGTAGAGCGAGCGAATCCAGCGCGGGTTCGCCCCGCGCACGAGCGCGCGCGCCATCAGCGAGTAGATGTAGCGGTCGGTGAGCACGACGAAACCAGCGCGCAGGGCCGGCAGAATCTCGCGCTCGAAGCGGTCCACAAAGTCGGTGGCGTAGAAGAGGTTCAGGGTGATTGGGCCAAGGGTATTGCCCTCTTTGGCGCGTTTGAGGCCCTTGCCCACCAGCAGAGAGCCGGTCATTTCGGTATCGATCACGGCATAGCCGCTGCTCTCTAACCACGGTCGCAACTGGTGCAGTTGGGTCGTCCGGCCCACGCCGTCGGTGCCCTCGATGACGATCAAACGCCCTGGGAGCACTTCTTCGCGCTCTTTCAGGTGGATCGCATCGGTTCCATAAAATTCAAGGAGGGTCATAGGGTCCTTCTCTCTGTTGCTCGCTGCTGCTGCCTGCGTAGAACGTACACCCAGGTATGTGGACAGGGGCATCATCTGGCGCCTCTTTCCTGCTCCTCCACTACCTCCTGCGCCGGGCGCATCTCGCGTGCCAGGCCGGCCCAGGCCATCTTCTGAGAAGATGGGCGCGTCCGCCGCGCGTGTCGCAAATACGGCCGGATAAGCTGGCGCATCCGGCGTTGTTGATCGGGGATAGGCAATGTAGCGTCCATTACCGTCAGCCCAAACTCGTGAACCATAACTTCATATTCATCGATGATGCGCTGTTGAAATAATATGAAGCTCTCGCGTGGATCATGGCTCAGGCTGAGGTCCATGCCCGCCTCGTAGTATTTGAGTTCGGCCCGGCCCGTCAGGATGCGCTTGAGCGAGATATCCAGTGGCACCCGGTAGTAGAATGCCATAGTTGGCTTGACGGCGAACTGGTACAGCTCGCGTACCCAGGTGCGGTCCACGTTGCGCGCCACATCACGGGCAAAGGCGGTGTAGATGTAGCGGTCAGCCAGCACAATCGCGCCGGCTTTGAGAGGTGGGATGATATCGTGCTCCGTGCGGTCAGCGAAATCGGTGGCATGAATCAGGCTGAAGGTAGTGGGCGTGAGTAACTGCTTTTTCTTGCCCTTGCTGGTGATCTCTTTGACGATTGGTGATGAGTTCCACTCGCTGAAGAAGACCGTGTAGCCTTCGCTGAGCAGCCACTGGCGCAAGAGCGCGATCTGTGTGCTTTTGCCAGAGCCATCGACCCCCTCTACGACAAAGAGGCGGCCTGGGTACTCGTGCGACCCGTAAGTCTCCATACATTATCCTTACTCCTGCATCTCACTGGGGGCGATGGCTTTGGCTCCCCTTGCCCGTATTGGCTCTCATGCGAGATGATGCATGTGCCCTGATTATCATAGAATGAAAGGGATCTTGTCAAGGGCACATGCCGGATGAGGGTATATGTCCCGTTGCGCGTTGCTAGCTATCCTTTATATGACAAGTATAGGCGTGACCACAAGTAGCAGGGCCGGAACTCCCAGGTTGCCCCTACTAAAATCGTGTTATACTATTGGAGGTGATCTATGGTCCTCTACGTTGTTTGGGTAAGGAAGAAAAGAGAGAAAGAGAAGGCCAGCTATCGGTCAGATATTGCATGTCAATATCCCCTCTCCGCTGGGGTACCTGGAGGGGATTCTTAAACCTGAAGAGGCAGGCGTTGTTCCGAACTATGCCTCGCTTGTGTGCCATCCGCACCCGCTCTATGGTGGCACCATGCATAATAAAGTCGTCTTCAAAACGGCTCAGGTGCTGCAGGCGCTGCAAATGCCGGCGTTGCGCTTCAATTTCCGGGGGGTGGGCCGGAGTTCCGGAACGTACGACGAGGGCCGGGGAGAGCTGGATGATGTACGCTACGCGCTGGATTTCCTGAGCCATCGCTATCCAGGCCTGCCCGTGATCCTGGCCGGTTTCTCGTTTGGCGCCTATGTCGGCCTGCGCGTCGGAGCCAACGATGGTCGTGTGCAAGCATTGATCGGCCTGGGGACGCCCGCGCGTAATTTTAATGGCGATACGCTCAAGGATTGTCACAAATCGAAGCTTCTGGTACATGGCACGCTCGATGAGTTGGCGCCCTACGAGCAGACGGCGCGCTGGTTCGAGCAGTTGCCCCCTCCAAAGAGTATGGTGGTTGTAGAGGGCGCGGATCACTTCTTCCACGAACGCCTGCAAGAGGTGCAGACGATCATCGCCAGCTTTGTCCAGACGCTCTAGCTACCCGAAGTGCGGCGAGGGGGCGTCAAACAGGTAGAGGAACTTTCTGATGGGCCAGTGTGCCCAGCTATGATTGTTTGATGCCGCATATGAGAGGAGCATCCATGTCTGTTACAACTCGCACGATAGATCGCCTGACACAGCGGAGCAGAAACAATGGCCGCATGCACATCGCTGGCTCGCAGCCGCACTGGCGCTGGTACCACGGAGCAGCATTCTATGTGGTGATGCAGGCGCTGACCTTCGGGCTGTCGGGCCTGGTCAGCGCGCTTGCTGGGAACAAAGGCAAGAGTTTACGAGAGGATATCTTCGGGGATGTCAGCTACTTTTCCAGGCTAAAGCAATCTATTGTCACGCCCCCCTCCTGGGCTTTCGGACCGGCGTGGACCTTTAACAATTTCTCGATGATCTGGGGTATGCTGCTGGTATTGAACAAACCCCGCAACGCGCCGGGCCGGACGCCGTTTCTGGCGCTGCAAGCTGCGACATGGGTGAACTATGTGGTCTTCAACGCGGCCTACTTCAGCCTGCGCTCCCCCATCAACGCCTTCGTGCTCACCTTGAGTATGTTCCTGCTGACGATTGTGAGCGGCTTCGTAGCCATCTTCAAGCTCAAGGATAGCCGCGTGGCCCTGGCGCTGGCCTCGCTCTTCATCTGGCTCATCGTGGCGCTGACCGCTGCCACCTTCCAGGCCGCCTGGAACCGTGACGACCTGTATAAGGTGGGTCCGTTCACCAATGCGCCAGCGGCTTTGACAAAGTAGTACACCGTCAAGCGTCAATGCAATGGACGGGTGGGACGGCCCCTGTCCGCGTAGGGGCCGGGCGCAGGCCAGCGAGATCCGACAGAGGGCGAGAGATGTCGCCTTGGAACAGGGCGCAGGCCAGCGGCGCCCCTACACGAAATGCCGTGTCCGTGTGCGGCCACGGGGAAGGCCTCTTTCAATGAACGGATGAGACGGCCCCTGTCCGCGTAGGGATTCGGCTTGCCGCATCCGGGTGGCTGGCCATTGGGCCAGGAGGGAGGCCTCCCAGGCCC
>JALYTT010000069.1 GCA_030854145.1 Chloroflexota bacterium
ATGGGAATATCTCCCGGTAGCTCCACATCAACAGTGCGCTGTGGCCCCCTGACTGTGACCAATAATGTGCGTTGCATTCAGAAGAGACCCTTCTGCTCCCTGTCCCACGTAGGGATTCGGCTTGCCACATCCGTGTGGGCGGCCAGAGGAAGGCCTCTCAGGCCCAAGGGCCAAACACACGGATGCGGCAAGCCGAATCCCTACGTGGGACAGGGAGGAAGCCATATACATAGACATTTATCTATGCAGAAAGCTAGCCTCCAAAGCCAGCGAAGGCCCTGGACATCTGGTTATCGAGGTCCGTCAATGCTGTGGAACTCATCTGCAAGCCATGGGTCAGCTCGTGAAGATCCTGGTATATAACCTGTGCATCACGATGCCACTTGGTCATAGCATTCTGGTAGGACACGCTTCCGCGTCCGAACCACTCGGCCTCCAGCGCAGCGACGGCGCTGTTAATGTTACTCAAGGCGGTCTCAAATTCCGAGAGGCGCTGCAGGAAAGTACTGGCTGTCGCGTCCATTACATGGGTACGACCACCAACCATATCGCCCTGTGAAGACATCTGTGCTCTCCTTCCTTAGAAACACTGTTTTTTACAGCATTCACAATAACATACTAGTCAAGTCAAACTATCGTTGGAAACGCCAGTTGCTGACTAGTTCTGGCTCAAGGAGAAGTATTGTACTCCTTTTATTATTTAAAATACCCGCTTTTTTGATATAATGCAAGACGGCTATAAGAAAGTTGTAAATAATGTCATTGACCATGTGGCCAGGTCGGGGCACTCCGCTAGATTGGCTGAGGCCCAGGCCTGATCAAACAGGTAGAGCAGGTCAGGGTGGATGGACCACAAAACGTCGCGCACCGCTTGCCAGCAAGGTGACCCCATGACCTGCAATTCGTCAGGGCCAAAGAGCGTTTCGGCCTCATTGGCGACCTGCGCGCGCACACGCGGCTCCCACCAGGTCAGCATTTCAGTCAGCAGAATCGCCCCGGCAAAACGATCGCCCTCTGGGCACCACTGGCCCTGTGGACCTAAACAGCGATGCTGATAGCCGGGCGTGCCCTGGCTCAACTTTTTGGGAGCCGGGATGCCGGGCACATACATCCCTTCCAGGTCCAGCAATTGGATCTGTTTACGGTCTGGCGAGAGCAGGATATTGCTGCCCGCGATATCAGCATGTGCCAGGCCACGAGTCTCCAGATTCCAGAGGGCTGTCGACGTTGCCAGGGCCAGACTGCGCGCCTGTTCGAACGTATAGTGTATGCTGGCAGCCTGGTCAAGCAGCAGGCCTACCCATGTCGGCGCCTCGATCCAGGGCGTGATGATGGCATACTCCAACTCAGGAAAGGTCCGCACCAGTTCAGGATAGTTCGCCTGTGTGAGGCACAGACGCGGCTTGATAGAGAGACCAGGAAGATCTACCTGTTGAGTCAGCAGTTCGGTGATGCGCGCGATGCGCTCAGCGCGATAGGGCGGCTTGAGCACTTTGAGAGCATAGAGCTCCTTCGTATCCATGTTCCGAATTTGATAGATGAGCGCCTCTCCCCCTTCTACGACAAAGATCGCATCTTTATCTTTGGGCAGGAGTGGATGCGGCACAAACTCAAAATAGGTCGCACCCAGGCGCAAAAACAGGCCCAGGAACGGCTGAAATGCGACCACAGCTTACCCCCTTCCTGTTCCTGCCGTGGCCTTATGCAACCACTGGAGATCAAGCACCGTCATATCATCGCTTCCAGGCAGCGTGAGCAACTGCTGGGCGCGCGCCTGCAAGGCTTCATCATCGAGTTCAGCCAGCGTATGCTCGATAGCCTGCAAGCCATCCGTATACACTATGAGACGCTCTATAGTCGTAAGGCCGATATTCCAGGTGGTGAGTGAGCCACGCAAACCACCAGCGGTAGACCACTGGCCCCCTTGCTCCTGTCCCCCCAGAGTGATGGACTGGTCCGCTGAGATGAAGAGGCGAGCGGTGACATTGCCCATCCAACAGAAAAAGGCCTCGGTCGGATGCGATACGCTGAGATCAGTCGACCAGGAGGCGCAATCAATGCGACCGGCGAAAAAGACGGTGCCGCTTCCATAACTATCGCGCAGCTCTGCCAGCACCTCACCCACCAGCGCGGGGGTTTCAGGAGGAAGGGGCATATGGCGCAGATGCGTCTGGGCATCGCCTGCCCAGGCAAGCATATGGCTATGCAGGTGGGTGGCACTGGCTGTGAGCGAGGGGTCTGGCGGCTTCAAAGCATCCAACCACTTCACCAGGCGGGTTCCCAGGTAGTGGGCGGCAAAATCGCCTCTATAAGAACTCCCAACGCCATCACAGACGCAGAAACACAGCGAGGACCCATCGCGCTGGACACGCACCTGCACATAATCCTGATTCACAAGCGCCTGAGTCTGCGACTCCTGGCAGCGCACTGAAAGCAGGCGCAGGCTGAGCGCATCATTGATGGTAGTACAGGTAAATGTATCGCCCACCGGCTGTGTCTCAATACAGCGATCAGGGCTATCACCGGTTGCAGGTTGCATAACCGTCCGTCCTCCCAACAATTACTTCAACTGGGTTGCCGTCGAGATGGCAAAAGCCAGACGTACAAGCTCTATATGCGTGCCTGGAAAGAAGAGGGCGGCGCCTGGCTGCAAGTGATAGCCGTAGTTGTTGATATTCTGGCAATAGGTTTCTGGCAAGAGTGAGGAGAGGCGGAAAAGCAGCCTGGCATAGTCATTGGTCAGTTGCTGCGGCCGGGCGACGCCACTCCAATGATGCCAGTCATGCACAGATGCGCGCAGCATTTTATCCGCGACATACACATTTTCTACCAGGACCGGCCCATCGGGGACCGTCATTGACTGGATACGCCGCACCACCGGCGTAGGATCGCTGGCAGTAATTAACGCATCCGTCAGGTGGCAAACCAGGGGAGCAGGGCCGGCCTGGAAATGCGCCAGGTACTTCTGCAGGAGCATCTCAACAGCTCTAAAGCCATTGGTGGTATCGGTCTCGCCACCCGCGCTGATCACAGGCACGCCATGCTTCACCAACTCTGGCAGGTCACGAATGCCATCTAACACATCAACCACCGTCGTGCTATAGGCAAAAATGGCTACTTTGTAGCGCCGCTGGACGATGCCGTCGCGTATTGAGCGCCGGACCATATCTTTGATAGCATCTTTCAATGCCTTATTCACAATATCCATTCTGGTCGTGCCATTGCATGGATCATTCATAGAGTGACTGGCATCGATAAGGTAAACCACAAGTGCGGGAGTGAGAGATGTCGCAGGTTGGGTGTACAGCATGCCACTCATCTCAGAGGTCTCCTCTTTACATATTTAATAACGGGTACACCTGACAGGATAGGTTAATATGTATGTTTCTATTTGAGTAAGTATACCACATCTGCTATAGTTGCTAATTGTATGGACAAATATTCCATTGTCCATACATCAACGTTAACCTACATCCGTTGAAGTCTGTGAGCTTGCCCACAAACCCAACTGGACGGGAGGCTCAACTACGGTGAGCCTGAAGTGCTGCTTCCACTGCCCATGTCGTCTGAGGAGCAGTGCTTTGACTTCCTGTCGGTTCTGGCAGGTGCGTAATTCCTGATCACCCAATCGGGACGCGATATTCTGAGAGGCATTGATGTCGGCGTGTGCCGTGTGACCGCAGACTCGACAGCAAAACGTTTGCTGAGTGGGTCTGTTCTTTCGGTCCACATAGTGGCACATATGACATTCCTGTGAAGAATAGGCGCTCTTGACACGCGTCGCCTGCACACCGCGCTTGGTCGCATTCCAGGTGATGTGCTCTGGTATATGCGCTAAGTTCGATACCCGCATATACGCGTTCATCGCTCTGGCTTTGTAGCGCATAGATGCCACCGAAAGCTGTTCGTACGCAAACTGACAGCCTTTGTGTTCCTCAAAACAAAGATTGACCGCCCGATTGATCGATTGTTTGACGTGGCGTATGAGCCGCTGTCCCGTCGCGCTGGATGTGGAAGGGAGCTTTTCCTTCGGCACGCCCTTTTTCTCCAGGCACGATCTCAGCTTGGCCTTCCTGCGGCGTTTTTCGCGGTCCCGCTTCTGGCACTCTCGCAACTTTCCATTGAAGGTCCCATACTGTTTCCCATCAGAGGTTGTGATGAAATTGGCAATCCCAACGTCAATCCCGATGACAGGCGCGTCTGGCTTGGTCTGGGCTGTCACCTTTTCGTCATACGAAAGGGTCAACCACCAGACTTCATCCCGTCTGTTGAGCGTGACGGACGTGTTGATCTTACGGCGTGTGCCGGTTTTGGGATCGGTGAGCTGCTCTTTGTGGTAGTCGGCCAGCTTCACTGGGATCAGGAGCGGGGTGCCTTTGTCGAGCGTGCTGACCTTGAGCCAGTAATCGAAGGTGGACTCGTTGGTTGCTTCCAGGGTGACCACATTGGCGTTGGCTTGCATACAGGGCTGGCGCAAGGTGGGCACGTTCCACTCGCGCCATGCCGGTTCTTGGGTGCCTTCTTCGAGGGTGCCCTCTCCTACTCGCTCCCTATATGCTGCCACCTCATCGAGATACCCTTGATAGGCAGTGGCCCGATTCGTCCGCCACGATGTGGCGATGCCGGCGGCCTGTTGAATGGCGACTCGATGCCATCGCGCAGAAAGCATCGTCATAAAGCAGGGTGCATAAAAGCTATCTGGGAGTTCGTCTGTACAAAAGAGCGTCACATACTGCTGCGTCAGCGAAAGGAAAAACTCAGCCAGAGTGTCAAGCGCCGCCACTTTCCCTCGATTGGGCGCTTCCAAACGGATATGGGTGACCGCCTTGGTGATGGTCTGCGGTTCGCCTTTTTTTGCGCGCTTCTTCCGCTTCTTCATGGCTCTGTTTCCCTCTCCTGTTTCCTGCTCTTCCAGAACCCCTGATGACCTGGCGTGATGTGAAAGAACAGGCAGATGCTGAAAGGCCATCTGGTAGTGTGGCTTCCTTTCTCTCTCACCTGACCGCTTCACACCAGGACATGACCCATCCAAGAATGACTGGGCCTTTACCACAACAACCACATTACGAGATACAGCTTCAAACCGCCTTTTCCTCTTGCCGATAACTGTAATGAGCTTGACAGTACAGACTGAAGCAGCAATTTCGCCCTTCATTGACATTTCGGAAGCTCACTCGCATAATAACATAGAGATGGCTGTATTGTCAATAGTGTCGAAGGTGGACATGGTAGACTGAAGATGATATTATATTTTTCAGCCTGGAGAAAGAAGGTTGCAAATGTATTGTGGCATCAGAAGTCTTAGAACCTAAAGAAGTGGCGCAGATGTTAAGAGTCAGTGTTCGTAGTGTGACCCGTTTAGCGGAACGCGGCGAGCTAGTCGGCTTTAAAGTCGGCGATCTATGGCGCTTCCATAAAAGCGATGTAGATGCCTATATTGAGAGGCAGAAGCGCAAGTACCAACCGCCGAAGACTGAGAATTAGTCATGCGAGATATAGCACCGAAAACATGATATGTGTATCTTCTCTGCGATCCTGATACCCAGATGCCGTTTTACGTTGGCAAGGGTACAGGTGATCGTGCATAACATCACACCCGCTATCTTGAATCTGACTGTGATATGAATAACGCTAAATCAGAGTCAGCTTGCTCTGTAGGGAAAAGTTGAATGGGAAGAAGCTAAAAAGGGGGGAATACAAGTCCATATTTGTCCGTACTTTTAAAGCATGTTATAATACTTTCTGGGAGTCTTTTGCTGGTAAAAATGTTGTATTCCTTCCCGGAGGGAACGCATGGTATCTACTCGCACTTTCGTTTGTCATAATATCAATGAGGAGGCCCCACAGGACGTTCAGGCTCTGGATCAACTGCTGTACAGGCTACAGGGGGCAGGAGCTGATGTCGTTATTTATAAGGGGCACGCCACCGATGCAGGATTTCTGCCATTTCTCAATCAGGAGTTGCCAACCTGTCGGTGGTTTATCCTCCTGCAAACTCCTGAAGCGCTAGGCGTTCACCAGGTGGAGATGGCGGTGCAGACCGCGTTGAAGCTCGTTGAACAGGGGCATATGCAGGGAGCCGTGCGCTTCATTGCTAAGCCCACCGAGCAGCAAGAACTTCCACCGAGCTGGTCTGCATTGACGGCTTATGATGCCACCTATGATTACCCGCGAGCCGTGGAAAAGCTGCTGCTGGCACTCTCCATTAGCAAACCAGCTATGGCCGTCGCCACGCTTGCGCCGCCGCCACTCGCACGTTTCAGCCAGGCGCCATCTCCCGGATATGATCGACCTCCGGCTCCGCCTTCAGGCTGGTCAAAATTCAAGACAACACTCCAAAATATCCAACCGGGAGAGATGAGCGGGCGCAGGAGACTCACTACGATACTTATTGTTCTGCTAGTCATCACGTTGCTCGTCTCAGGTCTAGGCTTCTTCGTACTCAATCGCTCATCAGCCACCAAGCCTAAGCCTGTAAGCAAGCCAATCTATGGGCATATCTACTTCTTCAGTACCGGTTTTACAGGTGTGCAAAATATGACCGGCATATGTGATGGCCTACAAATCGATCTGACCAATCTGAAATCGCCCGCGCCGGGCAATAGCTATTACGCCTGGCTGCTCCCCGACAAGAATAACTTTGGCGGTCTCACACGATTAATAGGCCAGCTATCCCCTCTTAAGGGAAACGTGCAATTTAAATACGAGAGCCCAACTCATGACAATCTGCTTGCTACCAATAGTCGCTTCCTGATTACAGAGGAGAGCGCTAGTACCACGCCTGATAGCCCATCCCCCGATAAAAGCCTGTGGCGCTATTACGCGGAGATCCCGCAGACACCCAACCCTAACGATACCATGTACCATTACAGCAATCTCGACCATCTGAGACATCTGCTGGCGCTTGATCCAATGATTCGCATGGACTCACTCAACGGCGGCTTAAATATCTGGTTTTTCGAGAATACGCGCAAAGTCCTTGAGTGGGCGACAGCGGCACGAGGAACGGGACCGTCCCAACCGCAGCCTATGCACCGGCAGTTTATCAGGATTCTCGACTACTTAGATGGAACTAACTATGTTCACCTGGATGTTCCACCAGGGACGCCAATTATAGCCGACCCGCACATAGCCCGCGTGCCGCTGCTGACAATCGATCCAGCCGCCAGCGAGGACCAATCAGGCTATATTCACTTTCTGGAAATGCACCTGCTGGGATTAACCGATTCGCCAAAGTCCACAAAGAAGCAGCGCGCACTGGCCGGACAAATAGATGTAGATCTGAACAAAGTGAAGGCGAATCTTGAGCAGGTGCGTCAGGATGCCATCAAACTGGTGCATATGACCGATACACAATTGCTTGATCCTGCGACCCTGCCGCTACTCGATGACCTGGTCAGCCAGGCCAATACCGCATTTGTCGGCCAGGTTGACCCGGTAACCGGGTCGCGCGTCGGAGGAGCAACCTGGATCTTCGATCACATGCAACAACTTGCACAACTCACTGTCGTGCAGTACCAGGGGTAAAACCGATGCTCCATAGGGCGTGGCTTGCCACACCAGGCAGGGTGGACCTGACTGACGAGGCAAGCCACGCCCTACGGACACGCGAAATTGGCCCCTTTTTTAGCTTACGTTCACGCTTATGTGGCTTGCCTCACCCCACGGACACACCTGGTCTCTCTACCAGCCGGCGGCCACACCTTCCGCGCGCGGATCGGAGCCACCCTGCATGATGCCAGCGGCCGGGTCAAAGATGATCCCTTGCGCATGGCCCATGCCTGAGGACCAGCCCTCGCGCTCTTCGATGATATGGCCGAGCTGGCGCAGCGCGGCCAGTGTCGCGCGAGGGAAGCGGCCCTCCACCTGCAAGGTTTCCCCGGAGTTGCTGGCTCCATGCACCCAGCGGGGCATCTCGATCGCCTGCTGGATGTTCAATCCGAAGCGCGCCACCGCTGTATACACCTGGAGGTGCGTCTGGGGCTGTCCATCCCCTCCCATGGCGCCAAAGACCATCGCCGGCCGGCCACCACGCAGGGCCAGCGAGGGGATCAGGGTGTGCAGTGTGCGTTTGGCGGGGGCCAGCGCGTTGGCGGCGGCGGGATCGAGCGAGAAGTAGGCGCCCCGGTTCTGCAACACAATGCCCGTGTCCTCTACCACTATGCCGCTGCCGAAACCCATGTAGTTGCTCTGAATGAGAGAGACAACATTGCCATCCCTATCTGCCGCGCAGAGATAGACCGTATCGCCTGTGAAGCTGCCGGGGGCAACCGAGGGATGGACATGCACGGGATCGATGAGCGCGCGCCTCTGTGCGAGGTAGCTGGGATCGATGAGGGCCACCGGATCAACGCGCATGTGCGCCGGGTCTGTGAGATAGGCTGCGCGGTCGGCAAAGGCCAGTTTCTTGGCCTCCACCGCTAAGTGGACTGTTTCTGGCGCGAGCGCATTCGCGCCCAAATCCAGCCCATCCAGGATGCCCAGCATCTGTAGCGCTGTGACGCCTTGCGTATTGGGCGGCAATTCATAGATCGTGAGGTCCGCAAATGGGACACAGAGCGGCCGCACCCACTCGCTCTGGTGCGCCGCCAGGTCGGCGCGGGTAATCAGCCCACCTTCGCGCTCAAAAAACGCGGCCATCTGCTCCGCGAGCGCCCCCCGGTAAACCGTCTCGGGGCCCTCCTGAGCGATGGCCCGCAAGCTCCGCGCCAGCGTAGGGAAGCGCATGACCGCGCCGACGGGTGGCACCACGCCATCAGGCAAGAAGTGCGCATGCCAGGAGCGATGCGTCTCAGGTCGCGCGCTCATCGCTGCCAGCGCGGCGTGTAGTCCTGGACCAACGGCGAAACCTTCTTCAGCATACGCGATGGCCGGGGCCAGCGCCTGGGCCAATCCCAGGCGACCAAAGCGCTGCATAGCCGCAGCCCACCCGCTGACACAGCCAGGCACGGTCACCGTATGGATGCCAAAGACCGGCATCGTGGTGTACCCCAGATCGCGATAGCGCTCAATGCTTGCCGCCTGCGCGGAGCGTCCGCTACCGTTGAGGCCGTAGAGTTCCCCACTACGTGCATCATAGATCAACATAAATACATCGCCGCCCAGCCCGCAGACAAAGGGATAGACCACCTGAAGGGTAGCGCTGGCGGCAATCGCGGCATCAATGGCGCTGCCACCGGCCTTCAACAGGTCCAGTCCGGCCTGCGCCGCCAGGTAATGCGGTGCCGCTACCATCCCCCGGCGCGCCAGCGTAACGGGACGGTGCTGAGGAAAAAGTGTCATCGTCGGGACTCCTCTCTTGAACAGTCAGGCGAGACATGCTATATTCTTGCAAGCAGTGAGGAAATCGGTTATAGAACGATTATAGCATACCGGGTGTGTGCATACACATGAAATAACGTACGATAAAGGTTGGTGAACGACATGTCCGACGAAGTAAACCCGACACAGAATCAAGCTGCAAGCCTGATGGCGCGCGTCTTCGCCCTGGTGCAGGCCTGCCCCACAGGTTGCGTCACGACGTACGGCTGGATTGGAAAAGCCCTCGGCTATCCACGTGGCGCGCGCATGATCGGCTGGATTATGCACGAGACGCCGGAGGGAGTGCCGGCACAGCGCGTTGTGAATAGCAAGGGTGAGTTGTCGGGAAGCTGGGCATTTGGTCAGCGCGGCCGGATGCGCGCCTTGCTGGAGGCCGAGGGCATCAGCTTCTCTGCAGACGAGCGCATCGACCTCAAACGCTACGGCTGGGACCCCGCCAGCGATCTCACCGAAGAGGAGCGCACGCGTATCCTGGACGCTGCCAGCACCATGAGCGTCGATGTCAACGCGCGCCTGCTCAACATGTTACGTGATGATCCGGCCTCGCCGTTGCGCGATAGCGCGGAATTGCCGTAGGGCGGGGCGTGTCCATAGAAATGAAAGGTAGGGGCATCAAACGTAGGGGCGCCGTTTACAAGCCCGTCTGGCAGGCAGATATCATGTGATGCTTCGCGGGCTTGTAAACGGCGCCCCTACAGCACGCCTTCATAGACCGACCCAACTGGCAATTCCAGGTCAAGTTGCTCAAGCTTGATCGTCTGACCAGCCGAAAAGCGCTCCTGCTGCCAACCCGTTGACCGCCGGTACACCTCGATATATTGCTCATCCTGGCTGACTAAGATGTAGACCTCAAGCGTAAGACAGCCCATGTAGCGCGCGAATTTCTCCGTTCGATCATATTTTTCGGTACTGGGTGAAAGCACTTCAACCACGATCAGTGGCGATTGAATCATGAAAGGTTTCAGGCGCTTATCTTTGTCCCAATCCGCTCGATCGCAGGTCAGCACCACATCTGGGACCACCGGAGGCTTCCCTGGGATCGCCACGTATTGATCCCGGTGGGTGCGACATGGCCCACCCCTGCCGAGTTGCTCTCGCAGGAGGAACTCAACGTTCGAAGCAATAACACTATGCTCCGGGGTTGAACCGGTCATATCATAGACAGTACCATCAATGAGTTCATAATGATAGGGGCTTTCGGCGCTCACCAACCGCTCGAATGCCTCTTCCATCATAGGAATGCCATGCAGTTCATCACGTTGCGGATTCGTTGCCATTGCCTTCTCCCACCATTTTCCACACATAAGGCCTGGTGCAAGAGAGCGATTTTGCTCGTAAAATGCGCCTTATCGTGTATTTTTGCTGATTATATCATGATTTTAAGACCACCAGGGGTGGGGGTCCAACGATACTCAATATTTGGCAGGCCACTGTTAGGGTTCATGCCGACCCATCCCGGCTGAAAACCATGCTTCTCATAAAAACGGCGGGCCCTGGTATTTCTCAGGAGCGTATCAAGGGAGAGACCAGCCGGCGACAAAGCTTTCGCTTTGTTGAGTAGAAGAGTCCCTACGCCCTGGTGCTGGAGAGCAGGCGCGACGAAGATCTGATCCAGGGAGCTATCGCTTTCGCGCAATACGAGGAAACCGATAACCTGACCGGCACTCTCCGCTACCCATACACTGGCCCTTGCTGTCACCTTGTCTTGAAAGCGCTCTCTCCACTGTGCGTAGGTCCACGGATGAGAGAGGTCAGGGAAATTGTGATGCCACGCTTCATACCAGAGTCGCACAACGGCTTCGCAATCGTCGGGATGGTATGGACGCAGGTGAACGGTCATACCTGATCTGAATCCTTTCCTGCTCTCCTGGACGACACAACGAGCACAGCACACACGAGAAGGCAACTTACGCCGGCTCCAAGCTCAGAGAATTGACGACTCCCAGTGATAAAAAAGTCAGCCAGGTATACAACGGCACACATGAAAAGGAGAACCATAGCTACCAGACGCATTATCTTCATGGACCCTTCCTTATTCGTCATAAGTGACCTCCCTCATGATTGGCCTGCTCAAGTTTTTTCTTGACTTCATCAGGATCGACGAATAACTGTACATAGCCGCATTGTAAACAAACCAGGCAAGAGGCTGTGGCGGAGATAAACGAGGTAGACAGGAGCTTCTTTTCTACTCCTAATTGAATAACAAGCGAACCTCCATTAGCAACATTAGAAACGGTCTTAAAGCGTTGGCGGTTGGCAGCATCGGCGCCGCAATTTGGACAGGGCGAAGAGGTTGATCTATTTATTGCCATCGCCCTTCAAACTCCTATAGCGTACGAAATTGCTGATGCTCACCGAAATCGATAGTATGCATAAAATGACGAATAGGATTCTCGCGAATTCATTGTTAATTAAAAATGCGAGTAAAGCCATAATTATCCCCATAACTAGAAGAAACGCACTCGCTACGCCGAGAAGGGTTGGTTGTCGCAACTTGTACATGATCGATGCCTTTCTGTTAGCAAGGAAGCCCTTGCAAAGTTCTCAGGGTTTCACAAAAGTTGCTTGTCCTTCGTAGCTGCGCGATATATCGCGCCTGGTAACCAGATCGACCGGCTTGCCAGGCGCGATATATCGCGCAGCTACGAAATACGTTACCAACCCCAACGCATGACTTTTGCGAAGCCCTGGCAAAGTTCTTCCGCTGTCTTGATACATCACAGAGAACCTATGAAGGCTTGCGAGCACTTCTGAAGAACGTCCGACTCGTAAACCACTCTTTATCACGTATTCTACAGATTATATCATGAGTTTTAGCTCACTATGTGGTGTCGATCTGGCCACTTTCCGTTCGTCGTATAAACAGGAAAGAAGATTTCCTGAACGCGATAGATATGAAAGGAAGAACAGTCTAATGCGCTACCTTCTATTGATCTATACTGACGAGGCGGCCGATGCCCGGCTCAGCGAGCAGGTTCAGGCCGAACAGTACCAGGGCTATAATGCCTTTGGCGAGGAGATAAAAACGCGAGGCGTCTCTCTTGGCGGCGAGGCGCTTATGCCTACCTCCACGGCGACAACAGTGCGTGTACGCGATGGCAAGACGCTGAGCACGGATGGGCCTTTCGCAGAGACGAAAGAGCAACTGGGCGGCTACTACCTGCTCAATTGCAAGGACCTGGATGAGGCCATTGAGCTGGCCGCGAAGATCCCTGGCGCCTCTGACGGCTCGATTGAGATTCGCCCGATTATGGAGTTTGCATAGGGGCAGCATCGTAATCGTATAGGCATAGCGGGGTACACAGCGGTTTTGAGCAACATGCACATCCAACACATCATCGCCAGCACGTTTCAGCAGGAGGCGGGCAAGATACTCGCCACCTTGATCGCGTCTGTGCGCGATTTTGAACTGGCCGAGGATGCCTTGCAGGATGCCCTGCTGGTAGCTCTTGAACGCTGGCCCACCGAAGGCGTGCCCCGCAATCCTGGCGCCTGGCTCACCACGGCCGCGCGCCGCAAGGCCATTGACCGCTTGCGCCGCAATCACACGCTGGCAAGTAAACAGGAGCTTATGCAGACCCTGGATATGCAAGAAAGAGGAGGTGATCCACAGGAGATGGATGACACTGCCATTCCCGACGAGCGCCTCAAGCTTATGTTTACCTGCTGCCATCCCGCCCTGGCACTGGAGGCGCAGGTCGCGCTGACATTGCAGACGCTGGGCGGCCTGTCTACCGTGGAGATCGCCAGCGCGTTCCTGGTGCCGGTGCCGACAATGGCCCAGCGTTTAGTACGCGCCAAGCGCAAGATCAGGGATGCCGGTATCCCCTACCGTGTGCCACCGACCGACCTGCTGGCGGAACGCATGGATGCCCTGCTCTATGTGTTATATCTGATCTTCAACGAAGGGTACACCGCGACCGGCGGTGAGAGCCTGGTGCGCCAGGAACTGTGCCACGAAGCCATCCGGCTGGGGCGTGTGCTGACAACGCTCATGGGCCATGAACTGGCAACCAGCGATAGAGCAGAGGCCATGGGGCTGGTAGCGCTTATGCTCTTGCATGACTCCCGGCGCAAAGCGCGCGTCGGTCCACAGGGCGAACTGATTATCCTGGAAGAACAGGATCGCTCATTATGGGATCGCAGTGAGATCCAAGAAGGTCTGGACGCCCTGGACCAGGCTATGCACATGAGCCAGCCCGGTCCTTACCAGGTGCAGGCTGCCATTAGCACCCTGCATGCCCAGGCAGAACGCGCCGAAGACACGGACTGGCCGCAAATCGCGCTGCTGTATGGCACCCTGGCGCAGATGACGCCATCACCGGTCATCGAACTCAACCGGGCCGTCGCCATCGCTATGGCTGATGGTCCCTATCGCGGTCTCGCGCTGCTTGCACAACTTGAGAACGCGCCTGCCTTACAGGGCTATCATCTCTTTCACGCCGCCCGTGCCGACCTCCTGCGACGCGCAGGCAAGATGCACGAGGCCAGCAGCGCCTATACAGAGGCGCTGAAACTCTGCCAGAACGAGATTGAACGCACATACCTGCTGCGGCGCCTGACCGAGTGCAAACAAGATAAATCAGGAGATACATATGGGGCATAATTAGCCCGCTGCAGGACTAAAGGCATACGTGTACGCCTATTTTGCAGGACCAACGCTCCAGATACCGTAATCACCCACGCACTGCCCAACCGGGTCAACGCGACAATAGTTCCCCACAAGATTGCCGTCGGAGCGCACCTGGCCTTCAAAAAAGAGTGGCCCCGCGTGCTCTATGACGGTAATCAGCACATGCTTCGAGGTATCCAGAACGCCCGTGAATGGGAGATGGACAGGTAGCTGGTCTTCAATGAAATCGCCTTTGATAACCTGGTTGCTTTGTTGCATATTCAGAGTCATCCCCATGGTAACGCCCGTCAGCAGGCTGTGCAGCCTTCCGACATAGAGCGCAACCAGCACCGGATACGCGGCGGGAGGCACGATGGTGGAGGTGCTGTGCAGCGTTCTCGTTGGAGAAGGCATGCTTAGCTGGTGGGCATGGCTGGGAGGCATGCTATGCGACCAGGCAGCCAGCCCGATACCCGCAAAAAGCAGGAGCGCCAGCACGACAGGAAGCAGGATACGCGTTTTACCAGTACGCCTGGTGTGCCATCGCGTATGCACAGGGGTCGCGACGCCAGGTCGAAGCGCGCGCCGACCTATAGCAGGCGTGCGCTTCGACCTGGTATGCACCATGGGAGAGAGAGGAAAGCTTTGTGAGACCACGCAGGCATGCAGCGCCTGCCAGAACTCCGCGGGCGTGGCGAAACGCTGGTCGTAGTTGAGGTCCAGGGCCTGGAGCAGGACTTCAGCCGCCGCCGCCGGCACCTCGGGCGCCAATATATCCGCTGACACGAGCGGATCGATGCCCTTGCTCGCCAGCTTTGTCATGCGCTGGAGAGCATCAACGGGCGGCGTGCCGGTGAGCAGGGTATAACAGGTAGCAGCCAGCCCATATATATCGCTGCGCAGGTCTGTGCCTACGCTGCTATACTGTTCGGGCGCGCTGTACCCCGGCGAACAATGGCGAATGGCGGTAGTGGTGGCGTCCACGTAATATTCTTTAGCGATGCCGAAGTCAACCAGAACCGTCCTACCAGCGGTCGTAGATACGATGATATTCGCGGGCTTAATATCGCGATGCACAAGGGGAGGATGCTGGCGATGGAGGTAGCTGACCGCCTCCACCACCGGCTCCAACAGAGCGAGGACCTGCGGCAGCGCGAACTGCCTGGCTGGCTGCTGTTTTCGCAACACCTCCAGATTCGGCCCTTCGATATACTCCATCAGCATGTACATGCGACCGTCCTCTTCAAACACACGCTGGCCGGAGGGTAAAGCTGGATGGTCGAGGTGTTTGAGCATCTCACACTCGAAAAAAAGCCGGTCCTTCTCCTGCCGGTCCTGGGTCATCACTTCCTTGAGGGCCCAGAAGCAGCCTGTGTTCTGCTGATCCCTCACCAGGTAGACAGCGCCAAAGCCGCCCTGGCCGAGCAGGTCATCTACGATATAGCGATCCTGTAGTATAGCCCCGCTGGGGAGAGTTGTTTGAAGCTGTTGCATGTTGACCCTCGCAAAACGCCGGCGCCCCGAACTTCCCGGCCTAATAGATGACGATAGCTGTATTCCAGTCGGTATGCTTGTAGACCCAGGCGGCAGCATCCTCGCTTAGATTGATACAGCCGTGGCTACCATCAAAGTTATAGGCTGTCGTTCCGCTGGCATCGTGGTGCGGGAACTGCGTACCGGGTCCGAAGTCCGCGCGCCAGGGGGCATCATGGATGAAATAGCCGCCCCAATGATAGAGAATTGCATACTGAATGAGCGTATCAGGGAACCAGTACGGAGAACCCTTGGGATCGGCCGCTTTAAAGATGACCGGCGATTGACGCGTCTGGACCGACCAGATACCGGGCGGCGAGGGGAGTTCCTGGCGCCCCGTTGTGACGTAGAAGGCGCGCAGCAGTTTTCCATTCTGATAGACACGCATCACCTGCTCAACAAGCGAGATCAGCATCACGCGCTTCCGTTGGAGCTGGTAGTGATCGAGCATACGTAGATCGCTGGCATGCGCCAGATTATAAGGTGTCTGGTCGGCAAAGTCCGCCTCCAACATATCCAGGTTGAAGAGGGCATTATCGGCCTCGTCGATCACCGACGCAAAATCGGCGCTTGTCTGAGCATTGGCGAAGTCTTCATCCAGGCTTGTTCCAATACCATCCTTCATGTACCCGTTATCTAACGCATAGTCACGCCCATTATAGGCATCGTGATACTGGTGCGCGTTCCCCCAGGCAGCTACTTCGCGGTGAAATTGCTGAATCAGGTAGGTGGCCTCTCTCTGCGCCAGTTCCTCCTGCCTGGCAAGGCTATCCGCATCGATAGCGTAAGGCACCTGGCGATGAAGTTGCGTTCCGGCCTGACGGTTCTGGTGCTGCGCGCCACGGTTGGCGCCTGAGCGTATAGCGCCTGATAGAAGCAGGAGCAGCAAAAGCACCAACCCTATAGCGCAGCCGAAGTAGAGCAGGCCCCTATGTCCAGGGTGCCTGCGCAATCGTCGCCAGTCAGTGAGCAATGACTGCTTCTCCTGCTGCCCACCAGACTCGCCACGCGGGCGCGTGTCCGCGGTAGGCAATGGTGAGGGTGGCTCTGATGGCGCTTCCGGTTGAGTAGCATCGCGAGCAGCAGCGCGCGCCACCTGGGCCGTCCTTCTATAGAGGCGCGCCGCTGACCGGGCAGAGCGTAGCTCCGTAGCACCAGGGCCGCGCTCAAGTCGGATTGTCGCATCAGGGTCGCGAGGACCCCGCTCAAGCCGGATTGTCGCATCAAGGTCGCGAGGGATGCGCTCAAGTCGGATCGTGGCATCCTCGTTAGCCGGATTCTGGTTCATGACCTCTTCTCCCTTCGATCCGCTGGATCTAGCAGCGGATAGGCATGCCAAACACATACGGTTGCCCGGCATGCCCATCTACACGTTGGGATGTCCTGGCTAACCTCTTCCTACAACAGTGGGACTTACCGCGAATGGTTTTCGCTGCTCCACACCTGGATTATCAATGCTTACTTCCTTATAAGTATAGCTATTACCTGATACCGGGCTGAGATAGCCTGCTTTCGTGACCAGGGCAGGCGCATCGCCAACGGAGCCCAGGAGTACGGGAGTAAAGGCCCAGTTATCGGCGGGGCCAAGCTTGGCGATCGCACGGCCCAGAGCGCGGTGTTCGGCCTCGATACAGGCGACCTGCCCAGCGATCTGCGCCAGGTCCGGGCGCCCCAACTGCGCGAACTCCGAGATAGCCGCCAGGAACGCCGAATCGAAGACGCCTTCAAGTTGCTGCTGGGTCGCGATAAACGTCTGGAGATCAGTAAACGTCTGCGCGCCTTTGGGGAAACTGAACATGGTGGCCAGCGATTGTCCCCCATTGGCCGCGAAGAATTGCTGGTGAATCTGCTCCTCGACGAGGGCGGCCTTGATGTACGCCAGATCGTCTCCCTGGAGGCCCAGCTTAGCGGCATTGTCAACGCCATTACTGTAGAACGTCACTGCCAGTTGCTCCGCCGTGCGGGCCACGGTCAGAATCGAGACGATCGAATCTTGAATCCGGCTCATTGAGCGACGCGGCTTCTGGCTCTGCGCGGGTTTGCTCAGACTGGCCAGGCCAGCGGTTCTCAGCGCGTTCGCCCGCGTCAAGGCTGGCGCATAGAAGACGCCTACCCCGAGCGCTGTGGCGCCGGCGGTCACTGCGGCCGCGCCTTTGAACAGCGAGCGCCGTGAACGCTGGGACTTCAAAGAGGCCATCAGAGCCGCAGTGGCCTCTTTGGCCTCATCAGTCTCTTCAGCCGGGAGCAGACTGGAGAACGCTAATCCAGACTCAGGAAACCTATCAACCAGGCGCGCATCGCAGTGCGGGCATACATCCTGCTGCGCGACAAGGGGGATACCACATTGAGGGCAGAATTTCGGAAAAGGCTGTGTCATAGTTGGCTTTCTTCCTTACTTCTTAGCTCATAACTGAGCCAGCTTACTCGCTACTTACTACTCCTGAATACATCTTGACCGTTCAAGCTGTTGAACTATAGAGTTGGCACTCCTCTGTAAGCAAAAGATTACAAGAGGATTTCTCGCCAGTCAGTAATACAGGTATGTGGTGAAGGAGCGCGGGACATCCATTACAAAGGGCTGGAATGGGATACTCGTACACTAATACGCTCGCTCGCTATTTCTGGATTACTTGCTTTCATAATAGAGGGTTTCACATATCCTTGGTAGTGCTCTATCAAAGTTCATGGCACAGATATCGGGGCGCTTCCCCGTCCGCGTAGGGATTCGGCTTGCCGCATCCGTGAGGCAGGCCTCTCCCGCCCTCGCAAGCGAGGCC
>JALYTT010000494.1 GCA_030854145.1 Chloroflexota bacterium
ATCGCTTCTGTACCATCCTTCATCGATGCGATGGCTATGTCTATGCGTGAAAGGTGGTCGCAGTCTGCGGACTGCCTTTCTTTCCTCCCCGTGGCGAGAAGGCCAGGGGTATCTAGAAAGGACCAGAGATGATATACTACTTTCCGGTAGAGTTCTTTTCACCGCAATCTGCTCCTTGTGAGCAGCTATCCATTATCTCTATATAACCCTCAATTGAAAGAGGATATAGGCAGCCTAAACCTTATATATGGAGGAATTGCTATGCCAGACTGCATCGCTTGTGGATCAGAGCTGCCTGAGCATGCCCGTTTCTGCGGACGCTGTGGGCAAGTACTCAACACCAACTCTTCCAATCATGAGAACATCGCACTCCAGAACCCTCCCCCTCCCGGTGAGCAATTCGCTGCTGCTGCCTCTCCTGCCGAGGTAACCCTCCTCTCAAGGCCTGGAGAGCATCTCTCGGAGAGGATTACTGCACCCCTCGTTTCTAACACAGACGAGCCAGAACAGCGACCACCCCCTGTCCTGGCCGACGCGGCGGTGCCATTCATGCCGGTAGCATGGGGGCCGGCAGCTACCGGCACAGTGCCGATGGCGCAGGGAATACCACAGGTCAGTGGGGTCGCCATGGTCCATGGAGGGCCGGCGACGTTCAGCAGCCTGCCAGCAGCTACAACTGTCGCCACTAAGCCTGCGGTAGCCTGGATCGGGACAACCACTGGCAAGATCGTCACACTCCTTATTGTGAGCATCGCGGTCGTTGGAGGAGGTCTCACAACCTATGCCGCGTATATACTCACCCGCCCGCAACCTGTGATTGGCATAACGAGCGTCTACAAGGTGGGAGTGCTGCCAGCGGGCGCAAGTGGTACCAGTTTCAGTATCAGGGGTCAGACCTTCTCAGATATTTCCGCCGTCACGCTGCTGCTCGATGGGAGACCCGTGTTCGGGCAACCACGTGTCCAGAGCGACGCACACGGCAATTTCAGGACTGATCTGCCGGTCACCGATGCCTGGTCCCCCGGCCGGCATACGATTACCGCTAAAGATGCCAGCGACTATGCCACAAAAAAAGGTATAGCGGTCATCGTGGTAACCCAGGGCCAGGCCCATACTCCCGGCCCCAATGGCGCCCCCGCCAACGATGCAAACTTCCGCATCAATGCCACAATGCAAGGTCACTATGAAACAGGTACGGCGCTCACAGTCACCCGGCTCCTGATCATCACCGGTCGGCCTGACCCGGCCGGCGGCACCGTCTGCGCGCAGGACGCGGATGGCACGCCACACACCGTCACCCAGACCGACAGCAGTGGAATTCCATTTAAGATCACATTCGCCCTGACGTGTAGCGGAACCTATACAGGGGGCAGACTCTCTTATAATGAGACGCTCACCCAGGGCAGCATCGTCTTCGTCTCTTCCGGCACAACCATCACCTGCACGTTGAACGGTGGTACCAGGCACTTTGAGGGCACCTTCAGTCATGGCACCGGTAGCGGGACCTTCAGCTACCCCCATGTGACATCTCAATGTAACCAGCCAGGCGCCTCCGCCTGGCTGTATTCCGCGACCGGTACCTGGTCGGGAACGCTCTCGTAGGGGTGCCAGGAGGGTAGGGGCGCCGTTTACAAGCCCGCGTAGCCCTATGCGGGCATAAACGGCGCCCCTACCCTCTTCCCATCCTCTCTACCTTGTGTGCTATGACAACCGCCATATGCTTGACAAGACCGCGCGATACATAGATAATCCCTTATGTGCAAATGTTCTATTAAAGGGGCTGAAAGCTTTTAAGGGCCAAGGAGTGTACGGCGATGAGACAGCGCGATGGATCAGAGCTGTTTGGGGCAGAGGACGCCCGCGGTGCCAGCATAGGCATTATCGAGGTCGATCCTGAGGATAGCCGGAAGAGTGTATTGACGGCCATTATGACGCAGAATAAGCTGGGGCGGAAATATACCGTCCTTGTGCTACCCGACCGGAATAAGTCCTTCAGCCGCGCCGTCGATTTCGAGGGGCTCAGAGATACGCAGCGCAATCTCCAGACACAACTCGCCATCGTCGCCTCCAAAAACTCGGACCCGGCCCGCTTCGCACGCCAGAACCGTTTTTCCGTCTTCCTCTCGTTAGAGAATTACGCCAGCTACGCGCAGTCGTTTCTCAAAAGGGAGCCAGCGCCTGAAGGAGTGCAAGAGTCAGCACCACCAGAAACAGCAGAGAGTCAGCCCGCAAATCCCACTCCTGAGAGCCAGACACCACAGGATATCACCGGAGAACCAACGCGGCCCCTCCCCCGTCCAGTACCTATCATACAAGAACCGGCGCCCGCACCCGCGCCTGCCGCCACACCGGTCGATGTTCCTGATACCGCGTCCACAGAAGAACCGACGCAACCTCTCCCCAGTCCAGTATGGGTCATGCCAGAACCGGCGCCCGCACCCGCCCCTGCTGTCACGCCGGTCGATGTCCGTGACACCGCCTCCACAGATCAACAGCCAGAGACCAATGATAGCATGGTGGAGCCACCTCCTGTTGTGCCCATTGAGCCACACGGACCACGCGAACCGGAGGAGCCAGCACACCCACCAGTTCCCGCCTTTGTTGAAGAGCAGCCAACGCCACATCAAGAGGCGGACACCCTGGACTCCCCTTCACTTGTAGGACCATCGATCATCGATCTGCGCCCGGCCCAGCCGGCAAGAGCCAGAGACGCCCAGTTGCCCGCGCCAGTTGAGGTCAGCGCCCCTCCACCCAGGCGGCGCAGGAGCAGACGTGGCTACGTCATCGCCGCGCTCCTGCTACTCCTGCTGCTCATCGGGGGAATTGCGCTTGCCTCGCTTGCCGGCGTCATCCCTATCGGCCAGATCTTCCCCATCGCGGCCTCCTCGGCCACAATCACGGTGACACCGGATAGCCACACACTCGTGAATACCTATACTATCTCAGCGGTGACGCAACCGCCCGATACCTCCCTACACCAGGTTGGCGCGCGTTTCTTGAACTTCACAACACCCCAGCAATCACAATCCGCCAGGGCCACAGGGAGTGGCAGTGTGCCCGCTATCCAGGCACATGGTACATTGACGTTCTACAATGCCCTGGCCTACGCGCAAACCGTACCCGCCGGCACCGTCTTTACCGATGCGAACGGCGTCCAGGTGGTGAACGATCAGGTGGCCACTGTCGCGGCGGCGCAACCGCCCCTTGAAGGCGCGGCAACAGTGCCCGCGCATGTCATCGAGCCGGGTGCAAAGGGCAATATCCCGGCACACGATTTCAGCATCATCCAATGCTGCCACGCGGGCATCACAGTCGAGAATGCGGCACAGTTCAGCGGCGGAGTCGACGCGCAGACCTATACCTATGTCCAGCAGAGCGACATCGACGGCGCAGCCACTGTCCTGAAGGGACCGCTTATCACCAATGCGCAGCGATCTATCCAGGCACAGATTCTCCCAGACGAGCAACTCGTCAAGCCCATCGAGTGTACGCCTGGCGTCGTCGCCGATCACCAGGCCGGCGAGCATGCGGCCAGCGTGCTGGTGTCCGAGATGGTGAACTGCCTGGCAGAAGTCTACAACCAGCAGGCAGCACGCACTCTGGCAACGAGTTTGTTGCAGGCAAGCGCCCAGCGCAATCCCGGCGCCAACTATACCCTTGTAGGACGCATTGCCACGCAGGTAAAGAGCGCGACGGTGACCAATGCCAAAGGCGCTATCTCAGTCCAGGTCGCGGCAACAGGGCAGTGGGTCTACCAGTTTAGCAACGCACAGGAAAAGCGGCTGGCAAGGCTGATCGCAGGCAAAAGCACTCCCGATGCCCAGGCAGCTTTAGCGCACCAGACGGGCGTGAAACGCTCCGCCATCGCCCTCTCCGGCGGGACCAACAACGTGCTGCCAGACGATCCCAACGCGATTACCGTCGTTGTGCAAACGCCTGGACCAGTCAAGGCTAGATGAGAAGTCGCATTTCTCAAAAATGTTAGAGAGAGCGC
This sequence comes from Chloroflexota bacterium, assembly GCA_030854145.1. The sequence goes on from JALYTT010000494.1 coordinate 3,995, forward strand.
AGATGCTCTGTCCAATAATGATGGGTTTTAGCAATGACCGTGACCACGTTCTTCATCTCTTTATCCAGCAGGAAACCTGGGCCAGCAGGCAAAAACAGCGTCTCCCCTTCACGTCGCACGCAGATATTTTCGACAATAATGGCCCGCAAGAGCCAGAGCGCCATCTCCTCGTTGTAGCACTTCAAGCCGATCCAGCCCAACCTCTCGCTGCGAACAATGGGCAGGTCAGTCACAAGGCGCAGACCGCGCTCAATCTCTGCTACTACGCATTCATAGGCTGCTAGATTCGCTCTTACTTCATCGGGTGGGACAGGCTCCAACAAGGTATCACGATGGGGGGGACCACCGGCCAATGCCAGGTCGCAAAAGCCAGTCCACATCTCGTCCCAGGCAACCTGGCCGTCCTCAGCAAAGCGCATGGGAGCAGTACCCATCGGGGCAGCGCTGACCTGCTTCCCTCCGAGATAGCGAGGCGGGAGGATGCGCGATAGCACCGGGGGTAATGGTTGGTTTTGCGCTGAGCCACGCCGCTCATTGCCGGCGGAACTGACCGGGGGCACATAGATAGCGCCAGTGCGCCAGTCTAACTCAGCAATATGCCCACCCGCGATAGTGAAGGCCTCGGCAGGGTCGCTCCAGGTAATATAATCGCCTTCGGGGAGGGAGGCAAAGACAGCGGCAAACACCGGCTGCCCGGCGATCCTGCGTTCAAGCACATCGGTGTGTACTCTCTTCGCAGCAGCATCTCCACGCAGGCTCACATCGATCTGATACCCGTGCAGGTTCTCCCTGGTATAGATAATGAGCGCCCCTATAGTATCTCCAATGTCCAGCACAATATCATGGTGGACCCGCTCAACAGACTGCTCGACCATCTGTATTGCTCTCCTCTCAATAGTTGGAACATGGCGCCCGCGAGAGGCGCCACTACTGCTCTGACACAGTTCATGTGCTTTGACACAGTTTATATACTCTGACACAGTTTATATACTCTGACACAGTTCATGTGATAGGTGAAACGCCCCGTCCGCGTAGGGATCCGGCAAGCCGGATCCGCGTGGCGGCCTCGCTTGCGAGGGCGGGAGAGGCCTCTCAGGCTC
>JALYTT010000495.1 GCA_030854145.1 Chloroflexota bacterium
GGGTGACAGGACGGCGAGGCAAGCCACGCGCTACGGCACAATCGGTGTCATAGAGGGCGAGAAATCACGCTTCCGGGCCAGGCAAATGCGTTGCCAGCACATCCGGTGCGAACATCGCCAGCGGGAGCACTTCAAAGCGCAGCATAGCGCCGGTCCCCTGCGTGCTCTTCAAGAAGAGCAGATAGCTTTGGGCCTGCGCCGAACCAGTGCCCAGGGTATAGAGATGCTCGACGCTCCAGAAGGGATAGCTGTTCTGTTGCAGAGACTGGATCGTGGGAATGATGCCATTGATGGCAAGCATATGCGCCTTGACTCCTTGCTCCTGCATAGCGTTCAGCGGTACATACGTGATGGCCCCTGTCGCCTGGCTCACTAGCTGCGCCGCCTGCCCGGCCTGCTCCGTTGTAAGAAGCGTGCCCTGCACCTGCTCCAGTCCACCATGCAAGACAAAGGCCCGAAAGATGGCGTGCAGCGGGTCTGTGGCAGGAGCCAGCAACACGTTGATAGCCTCGTCAGGGCCTCCCACCTGCGACCAGTTGGTAATCTGTCCCTGGTAGATACCCTGGATCTGGGCGGTGCTGAGACTGTTCACAGGCACATCGGGACTGGCAACGAGCACGTAGGGCAAGATCCCTACCTGATGATCGCTGAGGCCGCGCGCGGGCAGAGCGCTTAGATCAGAGCTGGCGACATCAAGCTGGTTCTGCTGGACGAGGGTGAGAGCCGTGCGGCTCCCATCGGCGCTGACCGATACCCTCACCCCCGGACAGAGACCCTGGTAGTCGCTACTCACCTGCTGCAGAAGCGGGGCCAGGTTGGGAGAGCCATTGAGCGTCAGTGTCCCTACCGGGCAACGGCCAGGCACAGGAGAAACAGTAGGCGTCGGCGTGCCCCAGTTGACAACTGGAGATTGCGAGACATTCAGCGTCGGCGTCACCTGCACTCCCGTGACCGTGCCTTTCGGCCGGTGAGTCGTGTGATGTTTCGTGCTCCCAGTTGACACCACCACACTGCCGGCAGGAGTAGGCAGCGGATTAAGCTTCACCGCCTTGCCCCACAGATTGGGCAGGTCCGTCAGGCCGCCTACAATGATCTGCCTGCCCAGATCATATATCTGCGGTGGCAGCGAAAAGACAAACAGGAAGGAACTGGCAAGTCCGAGCAACAAGACGGTCAAGGTGAGCAGCGATACGGCGCGAGTCAAGGCGTGGGTGGTGTGGCGCTTCTGCACGTGAATGCGGCGCCTGGGCCAGTCCGCGAGACGCTCTGAAGCCTGGGGTCTCAGAGCGTCAAGCAGGGCCTCGGCCATAGCGGCGGCGCTGGGGAAGCGCGCCTCCGGGCTTTTCGCCAGCGCCACACGCACCACCATCTCCAGCGCCTCCGAGATCTCAGGACGCAGTTGCCGCAGCGGCGGAATGGCTTCATCCGCATGCTTGAGGGCCAGCTCACCGGGATCAGGATCTTCATACGGCAGGACGCCGCCAAGCAGACGATAGAGGAGAATGCCCAGCGCGTAGATATCGCTGGTGCGACCCAGCACACCGAGCGCCTGTTCTGGAGCGATGTAGGCGGGGTTGCTTTCATTGAGCCGGGCCACCAGCGCTGTACCTGACGCGTTAGCACGCCTGAGACCAAAATGTGTCAGCAGGACCTGTCCATCATCACGCACCAGGATACTCGACGGCTGGATATTACCATGCACAATCCCCTGTTCGTGGGCATATTGCAGTGCCGCACACAGCCGGGTCACTATACGCAGCGCGCGGTCAATAGGCAGCCAGGTATCCTGTTGAGAATCTAGAAACTGAGCGAGCGTCTCCTCCGAGAAGAGCGTCGCGCAATACAGCAATTCTTCGCCCGCGCCAAATTCAAGCAGGGGCTGAATATGCGTGTCGCGACAGCGCCAGACCTTCTCTACCTCGGCCTCGAAATGCTCGCGGAAGCCTGTTGGATCAGGAAACGGCGGCCGGAAGAGGCGGAGCACCACATCATAGCCACCGGCCGTGGTAGGACGAGCGCGATACGTCTCCACCATGCCCTCGCGCCCCAGGCACTCCAGCAAAAAATAATTACCTACCATCACGCCTGCGAGTTCTGCCATATCTTCCCTCTCATAAAATGGAGATCATACCGTCGGGCCTGCCCTATGCGCATTCAATGTCGCCGGAGCGATACGCTGGATGGGCACGGCTCCATTGCTCGCCAGGTCATTGGCCCCTGTCGTGGTTGAACAAAAAACAATAAACGACTGGTCAAGCCCGGTAGCCGCTCGATTCGTATAAAGATGTTCAACAGTCCAGAAGGGATATGCTCCGCCAGCCAGCGAACCGGCCGACGGGCTTACCCCGTTTATAGCGATGCTCTGCGCGCCGTTCACGGGCACGGCCGCCGCAGGGATATAGCTGATGGAGCCGCTGGTATCCACAATCTTCTGGGCCACGGCATCCGTCGAGTCAGACCAGAGCGAGATACCTCCCACGCTTTGCCGCGTGCCCTTGAGCACGTACCACTCGAAAACCGCCCGGATCGCCGAGTCCGAGGGGCGCGTAATCACCTGCACCGCCTCATCCGAGCCACCCACCTGCGACCAGTTCGTGATCTTGCCGCTATAGATCCCCTGGAGTTGCGCCGTGCTGAGTCGTGTGACCCGCGTGTCGCTATTGACCGCGACGGCAAAGAGCAGTCCGCCAACCGCATAATCGACCAGGTCAGGGCGCCCAGCCGAGGGAAGGTCAGAATACGCGAGGTCAATGTTCCCGTTCACCAGCGAGTCGAGGCTGGACTTACTGCCATTGGCATTGAGGTTAAATGTGCCACTGTTATTGCATTGAGTATTATAGGCGGCGGCCAGTTGCTGCACAGCCGGCTGGAAGTTGGCGGAACCATCCACCGAGATTGAGCCTGATGCACAGGTGAACACCGGCGCTGGCTGGTTGGTTGCCCCTGGTGTTGGATGCGCTGGCGAGTGCGTGGCAGTAGCCAGCGGCGTCTTTTGCGTCCCTGGCGTGGCCGTTCCCGCCTTCTTCGCTGAGGTAGTGGCGGTCACAATGGATTGCGTCCCGACAGTTGGGGTCGCCGGTGACGCGCTTTGTCCTGCCTGGGTGCTGGTGGGATTATCCCTGGGGAACAACAGCGGCGAGAGCAGTGCCCCCAATAAGCCAAGCAGGAGCAGAGCGACTACGATAATCGGCAGGAGCTTTTTCAGGCGCGGCGCCTTCTTGTCTTCGCTGTCCGGTTCGTCGGGCGGTATCGAGGGAGGAGGAGAGGCCAGCATAGGTGGCAGAAACAGCGGCGCGGAAAAGGACAGCGCAGCAGGAGCAGCAGATGCAACGGATGATCCCCCTACATCAGGCGGAGCTGACATCCGCTGCAAGTATTCGCTGGCCGTCAAGGGAACCGAGCCTGCATTGCCTGTCTGCTCATTGGCCACGGGCGACCACTCGGCAGGGTCCACCGACCAGAAACGAATGGTAGTCGGGTCCCTGGCGTCCTGGCGATTGTTCTCACTCTCCGGCAGGAAATTCTGCTGGCGGCTAGCGGTGATATCGGACCCGCTCCCTGGCACAGCAGCAGGAGGCTCTGGTGGCAATAACACCTGCTCGCTGGAGATAGGAGCGGCTGGCGCGGCCGGCGGTATGGGGGTCTCCGCAGAAGGCACGAACAGCACAGAAGGTGGGATAGGTGTCTGGGGATCACTGGCCGATGAGGCCTGCCTGAGAGCTGGCTGAGGGACCATCCCCATAACAGGCCTGGTGACAGGCGAGGCAGTAGGCGCGATAGCCACCGCCGCCGCCAGCGCCCGGCTAAACTCATCAGCCGATGAGAAGCGATCATCCGAGCGTTTCTGCAGGGCTGTGCGCAACACGTCGTCAACGGCATCCGAAATATGGCTATCGAGCGTGCGCGCGGACGGCGGCGGCTGGCGCACATGCTTGAGTAACACCTCAACAGGGGTCTGCCCGCTAAAGGGGGGACTGCCGGTGAGGATGCGGAAGAGCAGCACGCCCAGCGCGTAGATGTCGCTCGACTTCCGCAGGATGCCCAGCGACTGCTCAGGCGCGGCGTATTCAGCCGACCCCCAACCGATGCGCGTGAGCGATTGCTGGCTGTCATCGTAGCCGCGTGCGATACAATAGTCCGCCAGCAGCATGCGCCCATCGGGCGCCACAAAGACATTGGAGGGCTTGATGCTGCCATGAATCACTTCGCGATCGTGCGCATACTGCACAGCGCTGCACAACTGCTGCATAATCGGCAGCGCCTGCATAGCTGGGAACCGGCCTCCCACGCGGCGCAACAAATCTTCGAGCGTACCTGTCTTGATGAACGGCTCCACGACATACAGCAGTCCCTCGCCCTCGCCAAATTCGAGCAGCGGCAAAATATGTGGATGGTCAAACTGACCAACCTTCTCGGCCTCGCTCATAAAATAGTCGCGAAAGGACTCACGCTGCGCATAGCCGGGACGGAAGATTTTGACGGCTACCTCGTGCTCCCCTTCGCCATCCTGACGCGCGCGGTACACATCCGCCACGCCCCCCTTACTCACACACTGCAACAGAAGGTAGTCACTCAGCAGCACGCCTTCAAGATCAGACATAAGAACACCCCGTAACACGTTCGACCTACGACTCCAGGTCGCCATACCCAGAGACGCGGATTTTAGATAGTACATCGAACTAAACGAGGTCGGTAGACGTTTTAGCTGAAGTGAGGGCGTAGAGCGGGTAAAAAGATGGCAGGCCAGAGACGATCAATTGCATCCCTGCTGCTCTGTCAAACTTCAATGGATAGGTGAAATGCCCCCGTCCGCGTAGGGACCGGGCGCAGGCCAGCATTCGTTGATACGAATATGGGGCGTGTGCGCGTCGGGCTACGGGGCGCAGGCCAGCGCATCCGTTGATACTAAATAGAGGGAGAGATGTCGTGTTGGAACAGGGCGCAGGCCAGCGCACCTACTCCAACTAATTCGCCATCGCAGCTTTTTTGGTACGAGACCGGGAGCCAGAGGCCGATGTTTGAGCCTTCTTGGTCCGAGTCTTCTTGGTCTGAGCCTTCTTGCGGCCAGAGTGAGCGCG
>JALYTT010000070.1 GCA_030854145.1 Chloroflexota bacterium
TTGAATCTCTTGACAAGCAAGGTGGAGCAACGTGGCGGGCAGGTGGTAAAGGTGGGGCGCTTCTTTCCCTCGAGTAAGACCTGCCACGCGTGTGGCTGGAAATGGGAAGACATGCAGCTCTCTGATCGCATCTTTCTTTGCCACAACCAAAACTGTGCGTATCATCAGTTCCCACAGGATCGCGATCATAATGCGGGCCTGAATATCCTACGCGAAGCCCTTCGCTTGATCGGGCTGATAGATCAAGTCGTCGTCGGCACTGGCTTGGACGAAGACGTTAACCTGGCTATGGACGCGGGGTAAGACCAAAAATGCTTCGGCATTGAGGCTCCTACGGATGAAGTAGCAACAACAAAAGGTGTAGTAGAGCTATGCTTGCATACGTTTTACTACGTTAATTGAAGCAGGATCTATCTCTTCAGCACCAGCCTGAGCGTGGTCAATGCGGCCAGTGCCAGGCAGAACCAGCCTGGAATCATCAGGTGCGCGCTCATCAGGAAGATAGCGGCGACCAGCGACGCGGCAAAGACGAAGGCCAGCGAGAGGCTGCCACCGATGCCACCGCCCAGGTAACCATTGCCGCCGTTGCCATTGGCTTCCCGGCGCCGTCCTCGACGCCGCGTCCCGTTGCTGCTGGGTGAGAGGCCCGCGATCCTGACCTCGATCTGGCCCGTGTCGATACGGCTGATCACCTGCTCCAGCGCGATGGGGAGCCGCATCAGGACGCGACTCGTCTCTAATAGTTGTTGCAGAACCTCCTGTGCGGTTTTCGCGATTCCAGCGGCATTAAGGTTCAGGAATTTCTGCGCGTATGGCGTGGCGACATCTACGAAGTTGAATTCAGGGGATAGGCCGGTTGCCACACCCACCAGTGTACCGATGGCGCGTCCGGTAAAGGCGAACTGCGCCGGAATGCGGAAGGGCTGGTCATACATGAGTTGCTCAACTTCGTGGCTGACCTCGGACATGTCTAGATCGCGCGCCTCCCCCAGCGTCATGCCGTAGTACTGCTCCATCATCAGGCTCAGACCGCGCTCGATAGCCGACACGTTGGCCCCTTCTCCGATGAAATCCAGTTTGCTCAGGGCATCTACCAGGCCGTGGGCATCGCGCGCCACGAAGCCTACGAATACATCTCGCATCGCGCGCTTCATGCTGCGGGTCAGCGTGCCAACCATGCCGAAGTCCACAAAGGCGATGATGGGGTCTTTCGGCGTTGAGCCTGCTTTGATGAAGATGTTGCCGGGGTGGGGGTCCGCGTGAAAGAAGCCCACCTCGAAGAACTGGTAGAAATAGGCCCGCACAGTGCGCGTGGCGACCTCAAGCCGGTCGATCCCCGCCGCTTCCAGCGCGGTATAGTCGTTGATCTTGCAACCGTCGATCCACTCCAGTACCAGCATGTGGCGCGAGGTATACTCGTCGTATATACGCGGGATGTAGATCGTCGCGTCATCCTGGAACACCTCTTTGAAGCGCCTGGCGTTGGCCGCCTCGGTGATGTAATCGATCTCCTCGTAGACGGTGCGCCTGAATTCGCGATAGACGCCCATGAGATCGATAAATTCGCCCGTGTCTACGAAGCGGTTGATGACCCAGATGACGAATTTGAGTGTGCTCAAATCCATACGTACCAGTTGCTCGATGTGCGGGCGTTGAATTTTGACGGCCACAGTCTCACCGCTAGAGGCGAGCACGGCTTTGTGTACCTGGCCCAGCGAGGCGGCGGCGGTCGCTTTGCGTTCCAGCACGCTGAATACCTGCTCGACGGACTTGCCCGTTTCGGCCTCGATGACAGAGACGACGTGGCTGAACGGGGCCGGTGGCACTTCGTCCTGCAGCGAACTGAGTATGTCCAGCGCTTGCTGCGGCAGCATATCGGCGCGCGCGCTGAGGAACTGCCCCAGCTTAATCATCAGCACGCCCAGCTTGAGCGAGGTCTCGCGAAAAGCCGTGAGCACCTGAATCAAGACCTCAATATTCGGCCTGACCTCATAGTTGCCGCGCTGGCGCGCGCGCACGACGCGGCGGCGCTCCCGGTAAATAACCCAGAGTGTCCACAGCAGGAGCCGCGAAACGCGCAGGAAGCGCACCGCTTGCGAAAATCTATTGATACGTGGCGTTTTTGTATGCATGCAAAAAAACCTCTCCCTTAATACCATAGCACAAAGTTCTACGTGCGACATAGGGTGGAGGTTGTCTTTTAGCCCGGATTACAATTGCGAAGAATGCGTCGGCCTGCTATCCTCAGCCAGGCGATTCATTTCCGCCAGCAGAGGATCGATAGCAATCTCTTCAGTACAATCTGCTCTTGTTTTTTGCCTGACTTTCGGTTATATTTATTTCAATACATCAAATTAGTTTGATGTAAATTTGATTTGGAGAAATGCGATGGATGGTTTGCTCATTGCTCCACCGGAGGTGCTCAAGCTCGCAGGACATCCCATCCGTTGGAGCGTGTTGATGCGTCTGGCGCGCTCGGATTACCGCGTTCAGGAGTTAGTGACTTTTTTACGCCTTCCTCAAAATCTGGTATCGTATCATCTCCGCCAACTTCGTGCCGGGCATCTGGTCACAGAACGTAAAAGTAGCGCAGATGAACGATCCGTCTATTACAGTCTAGATTTGGAGCAGTTTCGCTCGCTCTATCTGCAAGCGGGAGAGCAGCTTCATCCGGCTCTTGCAGGACGCGCTGTCTCTCTGAAAGACGAGGAACGAAAAGATAGGGTGCCTTTTGCGCCACTTCGTGTGCTGTTTCTCTGCAGCGAGAACAGTGCTCGCTCGCAAATGGCCGAAGTGCTGCTCCGGCATCTGAGTCATGGAACGATCGAGGCGTTCAGTGCAGGAAGTCATCCAGCAGAACGGGTGCATCCGTTGGCCGTGCAGGTCATGGAGCGCACCGGTCTCGACATGAGCCAGGCGCGCCCAAAGCACTTCGACATGTTTAGGGGCCAGCATTTTGACGCCATGGTGACGGTCTGTGATCGTGTGCGCGAAATCTGTCCGGCCTTCCCCGATGACCCGGAGCGCATCCATTGGAGCTTTCCTGATCCCGCGTTGGTGCAAGGGCCGGAAGATGTGCGCTCTCACGCATTCGAGCAGACCTCGCTCCAACTCGCAACGCGTCTTCGTTTACTGATCACGTTGTTGGAGAAAGAGCATATGGCGCGTAAAGGAGTTTCATGAGTCATTCCACCCTGGTCGATCCGTCACACAAACAGGCCCGTGCTTCTACTCAGCCGACTGCTCGTTCAGGTGAGGCTTCCCTGTGGGCCTGCGCGCTCTCTGAAGGCATTGGCACCTTCGGCCTAGTCTTTGCTGGTTGTGGGGCGATTATGATCGACGTCCTCAGTCACGGCCAGATCACCCATGTGGGCGTGGGCCTCGTCTTTGGCCTGATCATTACCGTGATGATCTATGCCTTCGGCCATATCAGCGGCGCGCACTTTAACCCGGCGGTCACGCTGGCCTTTGTCCTGACCCGTCATTTTCCTGTGCGCCGCCTGTGGGCCTACTGGAGTGCCCAGGTTGCCGGAGCCACCTTGGCAGCGCTCTGCTTGCGCTGGCTCCTGGGAGATGTGGCCCACCTTGGTACTACCTTGCCTGAAGGACTCGGCGGTGCCTGGCAATCGTTCGCCCTGGAAGCACTGCTCACGTTTTTTCTGATGGTGGTCATCATGGCGATGGCCACCGATACCCGCGCAGTCGGCCAGGCTGCGGCTCTCGCCATTGGTGCCACGGTCGCCCTCGAAGCGCTTTTCGCCGGACCGATCACCGGGGCCTCGATGAATCCCGCTCGCTCCCTTGGCCCGGCACTGGTCAGTTTTACCTGGACCGCCCAATGGGTCTACGTCAGCGCACCCTTTTTGGGAGCTATTGCCGGTGCGCTTCTCTACCGCTGGATGCGTGAAGCGGGACAGCTTCCGCCATCCGCTCCTTCTCAGGAGGATCATCATGACTGAACCTGTTCAGCCTGGCCTGCAGCAGATGCGTGTGCTTTTTTTGTGTACCCACAACTCCTCTCGCTCGCAAATGGCTGAGGGCCTGCTCCGAACACGGGGTGGGGCTGCCTACGACGTGTTCAGTGCAGGCACCCAGCCGCGCGTGGTGCATCCGCTGGCCATCAAAGCGATGCAAGAGATTGGCATCGACATCAGCGACCATCGAGCCAAAAGTCTGGAAGAGTATCGAGAGCAACCGCCAATGGACCTGGTGATCACGGTCTGCTCTGAGGCCGCAGAAGCTTGCCCGTACTTCCCCAATGCACGCCATCAGGTCCATTGGGGCTTTCCTGATCCGAGCCGAGTCGAGGGTAGCGAAGAGGAGCGACTGGCCGCGTTTCGCCATATCCGTGATCTCATCGCGGCGCGCATCAACCGGTTTCTGGGACTGCATCCTGCCACCTCGCTTGCACAGTTGTATGCAGCAGGATCAGCCCAGGAGGAGCCGGCATGAGCAAGCTTCTCATTCTCGGGGGAAGTGATGCTGGCATCAGTGCTGCACTGCGCACCAGAGAGCTGGATACCACCTGGGAGGTCACGGTCGTCGTGGAAGATGCCTTCCCGAACTACAGCATCTGTGGCCCCCCATTCTATCTGAGTGGGGAAGTTCCAACATATCAACAACTGGCTCATCGTACCTATGCCAAACTGAGCGAGGCAGGCATTTCTCTGCTGCTCAATCACCAGGCACAAGAGGCTGCGGTGCGTCCTTTTGGCGGCATCTCCGTCTACCTTTCAGAACGATGAAAACGAGAGGAAAGAGCGATGGCCACAACCACTGAGCAGGCGTGGGAAGCGTTTCACGCGCCTCTGCAGCAGTTTATTCGCCGCCGTGTGGCAGATGAAGCTACCGCGGAGGATCTGTTACAAGATGTCTTTCTCAAAATCCATCAGCACGGGAGTAGTCTGAAGGATGTCAGGCGCCTGGAAAGTTGGATCTATCAGATCACCCGCAATCTCATCATTGATTACTACCGCAGTCGCCACCAGACCACGACCTCACTGGAGACTATGGAGACTCTTGATTTGCCAGAGGAACTCCCCGACGATGATATCGTGAGCGAGTTACTCCCCTGCGTTCAGGCGATGGTCCTGGCGCTTCCCGAGCAAGATCGGCAGGCACTCATTCTTACCGAGTATCAGGGACTGACCCAGAAAGAGCTTGGAGAGCGTCTTGGTCTCTCGTTTTCCGGGGCAAAGTCGCGCGTCCAACGAGCCAGGGAAAAACTCAAACAAGAGCTGCTGGCCTGCTGTCATTTTGAACTGGACCGCCGGGGGCACATTCTGGACTATCAACCGCGCTGTGAGTGCTGTGAGCAGCCAGCCTGTTGTGACGATGCGAATCCGGCAACGAGTCAGCAGGTGCGTCCTTTTTGGCCTGGCTCCGTCTCTTCCAGCAAAGGCAATCGAGAGGAGCGCAGTGCTCTTCTCGTAGTTCTGAATGAAAAGGGACAAAAGAATGCAAACCGTTCCCCAGAGCGATGAACAGTTGCGACAAGAAGTGAGCGCCAGGTATGCGCGAACCGCCTTGCAAGTGCTTGGAGCGCCTTCAGAAAGCACGGTATCTTGTTGTGGACCAAGCTGTTGTGGACCATCTGAGACGGCAGAGACACAGCCAGCTACCGTTTCGCAAGCGTCATCCTCATGTTGTGAGTCGAGTTGTTGTACTTCCGATGCAGGGCAGAGCAACCCCATTACGTCTGATTTGTACACCCAGATGGAATTGGGCGAGATTCCCGTGGCGGCGGCCCTGGCCTCGCTTGGCTGTGGCAATCCGACCGCCCTGGCCGAGTTGTTGCCTGGCGAAAAAGTGCTTGACCTGGGCAGCGGCGGAGGCATTGATGTGCTGCTCTCGGCCAAACGGGTTGGACCAACGGGCTTTGCCTATGGACTGGATATGACCGATCCTATGCTGGAGCTTGCAGAGCGCAATCGGCAGGAAGCAGGGATCGAAAATGTGCAGTTTTTGAAAGGCATCATTGAGGCGATCCCGCTGCCTGAGAACAGCGTGGATGTGGTGATCTCCAACTGTGTGATCAATCTCTCGGCAGACAAAGGCCAGGTGTTGCGCGAGGCCTATCGCGTGTTGACGCCTGGAGGGCGTTTTGCCGTCTCAGACATTGTGGTCCAGGGCACACTGCCATCAGCGCTGCGGCGTGATATGGAAGCCTGGGCCGGGTGCGTGGCTGGTGCGCTCGAAGAGGAGACTTATCGCTCGCTCTTACATGAGGCTGGCTTCGCCGAGATTGAGATTGAGGTGACCAGGCGCTATTCCTCCGAGGAAGTTGATCAAAGCGGAGCGAGTGCTTCCGTTGCAGCTCTCTCACTAGAGGAACGCAGCGAGGTCGATGGACGCTTTATCAGCGCCTTTGTGCGCGCGCGTAAGCCGCGTATCTGAGTGCTCTCTCGATCCTGTACGAAGAGGGTTGGCGTCGATCCTCTTCGTGCGGGGCTTTGCGAGTTTGTGCTTCTCGATGTCTTCTCCTCCCACCTGTCTGGCACCCTCACCAGGAAGCGCTTCCTGTCTCTTTCTACCGCCATTTGAAAGGCGTACCTCATGAACTCGTGCTCATCTTTTCCCGCGGACTCTTCCCACCCATGAGATTTGTCATGGTCACATCTGGAGGAAATACACTTCTCATCCTTTCCAGTTGCGGCTACACTTCTGGGGTAGGAGTAAATGCTTCAAGAAACGAAGGCGTTCGGAGGAGAGAAAAAAACGATGAACCTGGTCACATCCTTGATTACTTTCGCCGCAGCGGTCAATGGGCTGCTTTCGGGCCTCAATGTGGATACTGCGCTGGTGAAATTACCTGCGCGTCGGCGGATTGGCGCCGTAGCGTATGCTGCCTTTGCACGTGGCAATGATCTGGGGAATGGGCTCTTCGTCTACCCGCTTCTGGGGATAGGCGCAGTCCTGCTTACTGTGCTTACTACGGTGCTGGCCTATGTGGAGCACTCCTCAATGGAGGTGTTGGTGCTCCTTTCCCTGGCCTTAGTACTCTCGCTCCTGCATACTTTCGCTACGACCAGAGCGGCGCCAGTGATGCTTAGTCTCAAAGAGGCGCCGGATGACGAAGCGCTCCTTTCGGCGAAACTGGACCGCTTTGCACGCTGGCATGCGGTTCGAGCCACGTTTCAGATGCTGGCATTTTTCGTTCTGCTCTGGGCATTGGTCGTGTCTCGGTAAGTGGGGTATCCCACCATGTACCATCGAATGTCGACTAGAAAGGAGTTTCTTGGAATGGTGGACGCTCTCGTGATCCTCGTCGTGGCAACAACGGCCCTTTCTGGTATTGCTGCTGGAGCCAGTCTGGATGTCTCCATTCGCCAACTGCCAGCGCGACACCGGATTGGAGTCATTGCCTATTCAGTGTACAGTCAAGCAACCGACCTGGGAACGGCCAGGATCTGGTATCCTCCTCTTGGCATTGGCACCCTGCTGCTTGCTCTTGCCACGGCAGTGACGGCCTTTTTCCAACAGGTGGCACTTCCCCATGCGCTGCCGATCTATGTGGCCACAATCTTGTGGGTGGTACATCTGCTCATCACACTCATCTGGGCCTTGCCAACGCTTCCTCGTCAACGGCAGGTCGCCAATGATGAACACCAACTTGCCATGCTTTTCAACCGCTTTGAGCGTCTGCAAACGGTTCGTGCCGCCCTGGACGTGTTGATCTTTGGGACGACTCTGTGGGCGCTGGTCAGCTATGTCTCCTGAAGACGGAAACGGAGAGGGAGGAACGAGGCGGTGGTAGAATGGGGGCATGAGAATCATGCCCGTTGGAGCAGACACACAGGAGCAATGGTATGTGGATCAACCATCAGCACACACCTGGGCACGTGGTGAAAAGAGTCCTCTTAGAGGGCACTGGGCGCTCGGCGGAGGGAATTGCTTCCAGCGGGGTGACATTCCAACTCTGGCGACTGTACCAACATGCCTGGCTCGTCTGCCTCCTCTTCCCTCTCGCCCAGGTGGTGACGCGCCCGATCTCTCCATGGCAGGTGGCCCTGCGGGGTCTGGCCCTTCTCGGGTTTGCGGCTGGCTACACCTGGCTAATGTGGCCGCATCCAGCTAGCCAGCAGACGCGGGTACGTGTACACCCTCGGCTCGCATTCCTGCTCTTGAGCGTGCTAGGGGTACTGGTCCTGATCTTCAGTCTGGTGTATGGTCCCGCCTGGTTCTGGCTCTTCATCGGGGTGAGCGCCATCGCTGGAATGCTTTTGCCTCTGCGTAGCGCCTTTGCGGCCATCGTGCTCTTGACGCTTCTGCCCCTGTTTCTGACCCTGAAGGTCCATGGGGGGCTGGCTGGTGTGGATCTGTGGTGGCTCATCGCGTTCTTGCTGCTGGTGCGAGGACTGGGACTGGACATGATCGGTGTCGCTCGCATGGGCAAAGCCATTGGGGAACTGCAGACCGCTCGTCGAGAACTGGCCCGCCTGGCGGTAATCGAGGAGCGCGAGCGCCTCTCACGCGATTTGCATGACCTGTTGGGGCAAACCCTCTCCATGATTACCCTCAAAAGCGAACTCGCCAGGTGCTTGATCACGGAAGAACCCGAACACTGCGCCCAGGAACTCGCCGAGATCGAACGCGTGTCGCGAAAGACGCTGCGCGAGGTGCGCGAGGCAGTGGCCGGGTATCGGCAGCCGACCCTCTCAAGCGAACTGGAGGGAGCCCGGCAACTACTGGAAGCGGCAGGGATTACCGTTCAGATTAATCCTCTCAAAGAGGCCCTCCCACCGGCTTTCGATGCTGCACTCGCCTGGACGGTGCGCGAAGGGGTGACCAACGTGATCCGCCACAGTCGCGCGCGGCGTTGTCGCATTTACCTGACCCACAGGAACGGGACTGTCGGGGCTGAGGTGCTCAACGATGGAGGCGAGCGGAGGCCGGAAGAAAAACCGTCTCGGAGGGGTTTGGGGCTTGCGGGACTCCAGGAGCGGGTGTCTCCGCTGGGGGGATATCTGGAGGCCGGCCCACTTTTGCTCCAGGGCAAAGAATACTTCCGCTTATCCGTGGAACTGCCCCGAAAGCGCCAGGGAGAAGCACCAGTTTTTCCGGAGGAAGGATCATGATCCGAGTGTTGGTGGCGGAAGACCAGGCGATGGTGCGTGGAGCGCTCTCGGCACTGCTCGGCCGAGAAAAGGATATCGAAGTCGTCGCCGAAGTGGCACGAGGCGATGAAGTTGTGAAAACGGCGTTGGCAACTCAGCCGGATGTCGCGCTTCTGGATATTGAAATGCCAGGTGGCGATGGACTCGCCGCGGCGCGGGCCTTGCACAAGGCCCTGCCCGGATGCCGGAGTGTGATCCTGACCACCTTTGGACGCAGCGGCTATTTGCGCCGGGCGATGG
Source organism: Chloroflexota bacterium (assembly GCA_030854145.1). The sequence continues at coordinate 9,357 of JALYTT010000070.1, forward strand.
AGAGTGGAGCGGTGGGCTTTCTGCTCAAAGAGACGCCAGCCTCCGAATTAGCCATTGCGGTTCGGCGTGTGATGGCAGGCGAGCGAGTGGTTGATCCCGAACTGGCCTTGTTGGCCCTCTCCGAGGGCAACAACCCGCTCACCAATCGGGAACGAGAAGTGCTCGCCGCCGCTCTTCCTGGGATTAGCCATGTGGAGATCGCCGCACGTCTTTCTTTATCTGAGGGAACAGTGCGCAATCATCTGTCCGCAGCCATGCAAAAATTGGGGGCACACAACCGGATGGAGGCAGCGCGCCTGGCGGAACAAAAGGGATGGTTGTAACAGCAAAGTTCTTGTATCCACTGATTGTCCATCAGGCAACAATTGTCACTGACAGATGGACCCCGTGGCCCGGATTACAATTGCGAAGAATGCGTCGGCCTGCTATCCTCAGCTAAATAATTCATTTCCGCTAGCAGAGGATCGATAGGCGTCCCCGTCTGTTGTTGAAATAGAACCGGAGTATGTTGCATGCGTGCGCGTTGCAGTTCCTTCACAGCATAATTGATAGCGAGCCGCGTGCGTTCAAACTGGTCGGTGTTCCATTTCCACTGCTGCAAGCGGTTTAACAGATTATTGAGAGGGACGGCTATTTGCCAGAGCACATGCTCCGCTTGTAGCGGCACACGCGCGTCAAGGTTACCATTGGCAACGGCCGTGTGGACTTGCGCGATGACGGCAATACCATCGGCTAACGATTGCTGATCTTTGGCGCGCGCCCGTTCATGCTGTACTAACTCTTTTTGAAGTGCGGCGATCTCCTCAGCCCGATTCGCGCGCCGCAGGGCCGTTTGCAAGTTGCGCATGATGACATACGTAATTATGGCCACAACAAGCTGAATAGTCACTGGAAGCGCGATGAACGTGACCGCATACGCACCGGTGTGCGCCATCTGATCATAGTAGGCCGTGTGTTGCTGAAATAGGCTGGTCAGCACGATAATAGCGCTATTGACTACGCCGGTTACCAGCGCGGCTCTCGCTGGCATCAATGCACCTGACAGGATGACCGGGATCACCAGGATATCAAAAACGGTGAGCAATGAGGGATCAATCTTATTGGTGAGCATGGTCCCGGCAACCTGGGTAACCGTATTCAGAACGATGAGTGAGGCGGCAACGATGTTCAGTCCAGCTTTGCCACATCCCAGTGAGATAAGGACAACACCCACGCTCACAAAGGCCAGGATCGGGGGTGCTGGGCTGGTTACTCTGATGAGGCTGAGCGGCAACAACAGGGTACTTGTGATCAGTACCAACACTGAAAAACCACTCGTTAAGCGCGCGTAACGTGTGCGTTCTCGTTCAGCGGGCGTGGTATCAGGTTCCCGGCGGGGAAGTGAAAACCGGAACCACCAGTTCAGCAAACGCTTCATAAGTTTGTGATGCCTTTCTGAAAAATATTATTCAATGATGCCAAGAACGCGCAGGGCTTCGAGTGCCTCCTCAACTGTGCGGGCCGGTAGATTGATTTGCTCTTTGATCTGCTCAGCGTCCCGCTGCCCATTGACCATCGTCAATACTGTGCGAAGCACAAGCCGTTGCTTCATGGTGAAGCTCTCCAGTAAGGCTGGATCGAGTATCCTTTTCTGCCGGGGAATTCCCGGCTGGGAAGGTGAGAAGCCGGTACCATACGATGGCGGCATATCTCGGTAGGCAGGGGGCATAGGAGGAGGGGCTGGTGGCATAGGTGGTATAATCGGCACCGACACAATCTGAACCTGCCATTGGCTTTGTGACTGGAGCAAACGAAACGCCTGCTCTCCTTCGATATGCCTGCCATCCGCCAGTTTGACCGCGCACTCTGTAATGTGGCCATTCGAGAGCGTGATATACCCCCCTCCCTGTGTTCCTGAAACCACTAACGAGGTGGAGAGGGTATACAACCCATCATCCAGCACGCTCATCAGCGTAGCCAGGTCAAGATAATATGTCTTCCCCATCGATACTACTCCCAATACCTTTACCGCCTGTAGCACAAGGGAAGTAGTATTCCCTATTCTACTCTTCCCTCCCGTGTGTTAAAGATTATAATAAGCCTGCCTCGCCTTCTTAAATGAATTATATTAAAAAGTTTATATAATTATGAAACATATACTGTTTGCTAATATATTTTAAATCTCGTCATATAAGTGGATTTTATCTGTATTTATGCTAGACTGTCAAGTATGCGACAGGAAAAAAACATTAAGATAGAATTAAGATACGAAAAAATTTTCTCTCAGGGTCTAATGCAAATCACGTCTGGGATATGGTATAGTAGCAGTCTAAGTGGCAGGAGGGATGGAGAAATCTAACTATGAAACCTATTCATATGTGGTTTGTCAGCCCACTATAAACGAGGAGGTTTATTGTGAAAGGTTGTGATCATGGGTACGCACAGACCCTGGCAGCTAGCTACAACTTTTATAGACAGAGCGATGCGGCTCCTCCACCCAGAGCGCGAGCATTTGAGTTGCCGGGTGATCGCGTGCAGTACGCGCCAGATAGGCCGGCGGATATTCAGCATGTGAAGCTCGATATCGCGCTTGATTTCGACCAGGAGACGATCAGCGGGACCGCGTATACCACCTTTTCCGCGCTCTATGACGAGGTGCAGACGGTCTGGTTCGATGCCGTCGAACTGCATATCGAGCGTGTGACGCTGGAGCATGGTCAGGAGCTGGCATACAGTGTTGAGCCTGGAAGGCTCGTGGTGACGCTGGACCGCGCGTATCGCTATGGCGAAGTTTTCACGGTCGCAGTGCGCTACCATGCGAAGCCGCGCATCGGCCTGACTTTCGTCAAGCCCGCGCCCGAGGACCCGGCGCGCCCGCTGCAGGCCTGGACGTTCGGGCAGACCAACTATCATAGCTACTGGTTTCCCTGCCACTGGGTGCCCAATGACCGCGCCACCAGCGAAATCATCGCGACGGTCCCCGCCCAGTTCATCACCATCTCCAACGGCAACTTGCTGAGCGTGACCGGTAACGGCGCCACTAAAACGCATCACTGGCGCCACGATGTCCCGCACCCCGCCTACTTGATGTCGCTCGTGGTGGGAGACTTCGCGGTGATCAAGGACCGCTACAACGGGAAGCCGGTCACCTATTATGTGCGCCCTGATCGCCAGGACGACGCCCCATTCCTCTTTGGCAAGACGCCGGAGATGATGCGTTTCTTTTCGGAATACCTGGCTGTTGAGTATCCCTACGATACATATGACCAGACGGTCATCGAGGTCTACACCGGCGCCATGGAGCATACCACGGCCACCAGCCACAGCTTTATGCTGCTGCTGGATGAGCGCGCCTCCCTCGATATCGATATGGTCTCGGTCGTTGCGCATGAACTGGCGCACCAGTGGTTCGGCGACCTGCTGACCTGCCGCGACTGGGCCAACGGCTGGCTGAACGAAGGCTTTGCTACCTATATGGAGGAACTGTGGAGCGAGCATGATCTTGGCAACGACTATTTCAAGCACTCGATGCTCGATCTCAAGCGCGCCTACCTGCACGAGGATCGCGAATATCGCCGCCCCGTCGTCTACAATGTCTATCGCGATGATGGTTTTGAGCTGTTTGATAGCCACCTGTACTGCAAGGGTGGCTGGGTGCTGCATATGTTGCGCCATCAGCTCGGCGAGGCGGCCTTCAGGCGCGGGCTACACGCCTACATTGAGCGCAATCGCGGGCGTGAGGTGATCACGGCTGACCTGGAGCGTACCCTCGAAGATGTGACCGGCCGCAGCCTGGCGCAGTTCTTTCGCCAGTGGCTCTACCAGGGCGGCTATCCCGCCTTCGAAGTCAGCTACGATTGGGATAGCGAGCATCATATGGCGAAGGTCAAGATCAAGCAGACCCAGCATATTGATGACCTGACCCCCTGCTTTGTGACGCCGGTCGACCTGGCCTTCACCATTCCCGCCTCTGCTGAGCCGACACAGGCTGCTGATGGCCAGCCCGCGCACAAAACCGTGCCGCTGCGTGTGATCGCCGGTGAGGATGGCCAGGTAGAGCAGACCTTCTATCTCCCGCTGGAGCGCGAGCCGGTGATGGTGCGCTTCGATCCCGACGGCTGGCTGCTGAAAACGCTCACCTTCAAGCGCTCGAACGCCTTGATGCGCTACCAGCTTGCGCATGACCCCGATGTGCTGGGGCGTATCGAGGCCGCGGAGGCTCTGGGAGAGGCCGGAGACGCGGAGAGCATACAGGCGCTGATCACAGCTCTGTTTAGCGATGACTTCTGGGGCGTGCGCGCGGCGGTGGCCGAGGCCCTGGGCAAGATTGGGAGCGAGCAGGCCCAGGATGCGCTCCTGCGTGGGCTGCGCGAGCTTGACCCGGCGCAGTTCTCGCGTGTGCGCGCCGCCATTGCCAGAGCCATGGGACGTTTCCAGGTCCCGCAACAGGCGGAGCTTGCGCAACGCTCGGCCCAGACCCTCGGTGCCCTGGTGGAGCAGGGCGATGTCAGTTACGTTGTGGAATCGGCGGCGGCGGAGGCCCTGGGCAAAACACGGACCACGGGCGCCGTCGAGCAACTGGTGAAACTGATCGAGCCTGCTTCCTGGAATGCTTTTGTGCAGCGCGGCGTCTTCAGCGGCCTGGCGGCCACGGGCGATGAGCGCGTCATCGATATCATCGCCGGCTACCTCAGCGGCCCGCCGCGTCCCCCCTTGCTGCGCCTGGCCGCGGCGGGTGGCATGGTAGCGCTGGGCCACCAGCGCCATCTCTATAGCGAGGATGCGCGGCAGAGGGCCGTGACTGCCCTGTCTCAAGCCCTGGAACATGATCCCTGGGTGCCTGTGCGTGCCACCGCGGCCACGGCATTGCTAGCGCTGGGCGAGAAGCGTGCCATCGCGGCCCTGGAACTGACCGCCGGCCGTGAACTCGATTCGCGCGCTCAGCGCACTATGCGCGAAGCCATCCACAGCCTGCGCTCCGACGGCAAGAGCGATGAGCAGTTCCGGCAATTGCGCGCGGATCTTGACCAGGTGCGCGAAGAGAATCGCAAGCTGAAAGAGCAAATGGGCGCCCTGGAACAGCGCCTGCCGTAAACCTGAGGCCGGGCGATGGATCATTATTGCCACTCACATAGCATAGTGGCGCCCGGCCTTTTTGTCCGCTATAATTACTACTATGACGGCCCAAAAATACTACTCGTGGGCACTTTCATCATGATATTTCGATATATGTATTAGGGACCGCAACACTTTGGGCATTTCACGCGTCGTTTATTATAGAGAGGACGGTAGCTATTCTTCCAGAGGTTTTGACTGTATGGGAGAAAACTGGAACGCGTGATTTGTTCACTTAACATATTAAATATAAGCAGGTTATAGCCGTTAGCGGTGACGCCTGGCTACTGATTTTTAATGAGTGTGGGCATCAAGCTTATCATCTATATGCAAGAGACGGAGGTGAACCTTGCCTGGGGTGCGAGTGGATAATTCTCCGGCGGTGGCGAGAAAAAACTGTGATATCGCTTCCTGGAAAGAAGGCGATACCAGTTCACTGGGTGCGGGAGAGAACGAACGCTATAATCAACGTAAATCTGCTATTAAAGATTACCTGACAACAGATGCCTCTCTTGATGAGATAGCGCTCCGGCATCATATCTCGTCGGAGACGCTGTGGAATCTTCTTGAAAAGTGTTTTATGCTCCATGAGGATGGGACTCCCTGGGGGTTTCGGGCCCTGCTTCCCGGAGTGGAAGTTGTCGATCATACACCTCTGACGCCTGCGGCGGAGGAAGCGTTGCCGGCAACGGAGGAAGAGACGTTGCTGGACGCTTCTACTACAGAAGGCCCGGCACAGCTTTCTTCTCATGACGACGAGGACGAGGATACGGGGAAGCGTGAAGCGATTACACGTGAGCGCTCTTCGCTGCCTGCCAATGAGGCGGTGCCAGAAACGCCGGTTCCCGATTTCTCGCAGAGTGAAGAGCGCGAGACAGCCGTAGAAGAGACCCCGGCCTGGACCGAGGGCGCTGAGCTAACCACGGATGAGTCGCCAGCAGCGGTCGCGGAAGGAGAGCTTGCCCCGGAAGATGCGTTGTCCGTTCCCGAAAGCGAGGAAGCTACCCTACCTGGCGAGGAGGAAGAGGTTCCCACGGAGCCAGGAACAGGGGAGGAACCAGTACTGGCTCAACCCGGTGTAACCTCCGTTGAGAAGCCGGCGGCTTCCAGCGAGGAGGGCATACCTGCACAACCTGGAGAGGCTGTAGCTGAGGCCAGCGCGCCTCCGCTAGAGGAGACAGCGCAGGAGTTCTATTCGGACATTGATGACGAAGAGACAGCGCAGGAGTTCTATGCCGATAGCGATGAGAGGTTGCCGGTAGTCGTTGATGAAATGTCGCCGGTAGGTTCTGAGATCGCCAATGATGAGGCCCGCATCGCCATTCTTCCCGATATGGGCGCCGAAGTAGTCGATGCCGCCACGTGGTCGACGGCGGTTCTGCCACTCTACAATAGTGGTCGCTACAAGATAGTCGATAAGAAGACGGCGCAACTGCACCGCGTCGTGCGCAAGCGCAAAGGCCGTGAGGAAGACCGCTCCCGGCGCCGGCGTGTGAGTGCTATTATGGGTCTGGCCGTGCTGGCCGCACTCCTGATCGGGCTGCTCATGCCCTTAGGAGCCGGGCTTGCCACGTACAATGCCTATACCAATGTGCGTGGGCTGGCAACGGATGGGGTCAACCACCTGCTCAAAGTGAAGTCGCTGCTCTCCATCTCCAAAAGTGACCCGCTGGCGGCGCTGGATGCACCCAAGTTGCAGCAATCGCAGACTGAGTTCCGCCTGGCCCAGGACGACTTTACGCAACTGGAGCAACTGGTCAATCGGCCTGATATCGCGGGCGCAATCCAGCAGTTCGCCCCGGAGTACAGCAGCAAGCTAGACATGGCGCGGAGCCTGGTGCAGGTTGGAATGGATGTCTCGCGCATGGGCGATGAAATGATTGGCATCGCGCTGCTGGGAACCACCCTGGTGCATGGGTCGCCGCTGGCTACTGGGAATACCGATAAGCCTCTGATCACGCCCGCCGACATTGCCGCCGTTGAAGGCTCAATGGTCCATGCCCTTTACTATATCAGTGATATCCGTTTCCAGATGAGCCGTGTCTCCCTGAAGGATCTGCCGGTCAGCGCTAAGCAGAGGGGGGAACTTGCCTCCGTGATGACGCTCTTGCCCACGGCGCAGAGCGTGATTGAGCAGGTGCAGGGCATGACTGGTCTTGTCTCCTGGCTGCTGGGTGTCGGGCAGCAGCGCCGTTTCCTCGTGCAGACCATGGACAGAGGTGAAATACGGCCCGGTGGTGGCTTTACCGGCCAGTATGGTGTCCTACAATTGTCCAATGGCCGCATGGCGCCCTTTGGTCTGCATGACGTTGTCGAGCTTGATTACGCCGGGAATCTGTATGGGTATGGACGACCAACTCCGGCCCTCTACAAAAGCTGGATGAACTTTGGCAACTGGGGCCTGCGCGACTCCAACCTGTCCGCGGACTTCCCCACCAATGCGCAGACGGCTATGCAGATCTTCCAGGACGAGGGCGGCGGACCAGTTGATGGCGATATTGCCTTCACGCCTACCTTTATCAGCCATATCCTGAATACCACCGGGCCGATCCGCGTGGCCGAATACAACGATACGATCACGTCGAAGAACCTGGAGGACAAGCTCCACTACTATCAGCAGAATGCCACCGCTATTGCTATCCAGACACAGCATACGCACAGTACTAAGAAAGATGTGCGTAAGGCGTTCACCTTCCTGGTTGGCAAATTGCTGCTAGAGCGTGTGCGTCACCTTTCGGTGAAGCAGCTTATCAGCCTGGCGAAGGGAGCGGTCAAGGATATCCAGTCACGCGACCTGGAGATCTACTTCGCGAATCCCGTTGCCGAGGATTGGCTGGTGAAGCATGGTCTGAGCGGCGCTACCAGTACCTACGCGCAGCAGGATGGCTTCATGGTGGTACAGGCCAATATCAGCATCAGCAAGGCCAGCCAGTATGTGCATACCACCCTGCACGACAACGTCACGTTGGATACCCAGGGCGGCGCGAGGCACGATCTGACCATCACCCTCGATTACCAGCAAACGGGGCCGGTCTATGGCTTCGATACCTACGCGGACTATATCCGTGTCTATGGACCCCCCGGCGCGCGCTTCCTGAGTGGCGATGGTTTTGATACTGGCCATGCGCTCTGCCAGCCCAGTTCCACGAAGAAACCAGGCAACACAGCAAATCCGGCGAACGGCGGGACGGGAACAGTGGGGTGTGGCCAGTACAATAGCAACCCGCCCGGTAGTACCCGTTATTGCCCCAGTGGGAACTATTCGTTGGGTGATCGGTACAAGGGTGTACCGTGGCCCATCGATAGCCTTGGCGCGCCCACCCAGCTCCATAGCGACCTGCCCGGCCGTTCCATGTGGGGTGGCATGACGGAGACGCCCAAGAACTGCACTTCCACCTTCAGCGTTTCGTGGTATGTTCCGCACGAGGTAAAGAAGGGCGATCCCAACCCGTACACGCTCCTGGTACAGAAGCAGGGTGGTTATGTGCCTACGCTGCAACTGTCCATCGACACCAGTGCTCTTCACCTGGCTGGCTTCCCGAAGATATACAAGTACAATGGTAACCTGAACGCCGATACACCCTTTACGCTGCGAGGCCCCGTAGCTCCGCCCGCGCTGCAAATACCCTGAGCCCGCATGCGTTCGTGTGAAGCATGGACGCATGTGGGTTCGCGTAGGGACCGGGCGCAGGCCAGCGGCGCCCCTACACGAAATG
>JALYTT010000496.1 GCA_030854145.1 Chloroflexota bacterium
GCCATATCCCCACAGGGTTGAATGGTCTGTGGTTCGTGTCATACGACCCAAGGCGTTCCTCCTTCTGGATATTTTGTGGAGAGAAAAAGATGCCTGTAAAAGATAGCATACTGCTTGTGTTTTTGTCAAAGAGCATTTGTTTGGCGGTCTGGCAATATGCCCATTCTTTGTACCATATAACTCTTAATTATATGGTACAATCAGCAAAAATGGAAGAGGTCAATTGGCAATCAACAGGCGCCACTGGCCGATGGACCCGATGGATGACTCTGTCTAGTTGTCTAGACCAAATTTCCCAACAGAGTCATCCATCGGGTCCCTACGTAGGGGGAGCGGCCAGCTTCGTGGTATCGCGGTACGCGAGCACCAGCAGGTAGCAGCCAAAGGCCAGGAGCAGGGAAAGTTGGAGCAAACTGACGGCGCCGGGTTCAATGGTAACAGGGATCCTTTTCAGGCTCGTTGAGTCGAAGCGCACAAGCGGGGTACCGGCGGCATCCAGCCAGGCCTTCTCGCTGCCCCAGAAGCGCAAGTTCTGCCATGTAAAGCTGTCGCCTCCTGACAATAGCAGCCTGCCGCCGCTGCTGGTAAATTTGGGCTTATACAGCGCGATATCCGCGTTGGAAGCGGCCTCGCGAATAGTATTGCGCTGATTGATGATGCCCTCGCGTGTGAAGCGCCAACGCCCATCGGCGGATTCAGCGAGCACGCCATACTTCGTCTCCCAGAGGAGGGTGGCGGCTATCTCATTACCCGCCCGCAGCTCATAGACGCTCTTGAGGGCGTCGGGCTGCATCCATACAAGCTCCTGGCTAGCGATCTCTCCAATCACTCTCATGGTTTTGCTTTCGACCTCCATATATCACGCCAGGGACGGTCCCCGCTCACGCCGGGACCGTCCCTGGCTGGTGCATTGAACACCGGTGGTTCACCTATGACTTCAAAGCCGCGATCAAATCTGGTATCAACTTCTCCGCGTTGGGCGTTCCCAGCCCGGTCACGGGGTCCCAGCCTGCAACAGCGGCATAGCCCGGCACAGTCACGCTTTTATGCACGGTGTTGTTGCCGGCGGTGATATCGCGGAAATCCTGCGCATAGGTACTCGATGTCGCGAGCTTATAGAGGCCAAGATTGATGAAACCCAGGGGATGGCCAGCCACCTGGTCGGCGATAGCCGCAATACCAGACCACAATGGCGCGCTGGCGCTGGTGCCCCCTACCAGGCTCCAACCACCATTAAAGTAAAAGGCCAGCCCGGTCTGCGGGTTCGCGGCGGCCGAGACATCGGGCACGCCACGGCGCTGATTAAGCTGGTCCTGCACGGCGGCCGGAAGCAGCTTCTGGTAGACAGGTTGCGGGAAAAACTTGCTAAAGCCGCCACCGCTATCGGGCCAGGCAGTCTCCGTGAGCGTACTCCCACTATGGACCAGCGAGGTGCCGCCAACGCTCGTAATCCAGGGATCGTCGGCCGGGAAACTGGTGGTCGGCGTGGACGAGAGCCTGGTACCCTTCAGATCTGTAAAGTCGCTGGCCCCATTATCACCCGAGGAGCCGAAGAAGGTGATCCCCTGCTGCGTAGTGGCCTGGTGGAACAGGGTGTCCCACTTCTGGATCTCCTGTTGGCCAACCTGGTCCTGCAGTGTGACTTCAGAGGCACCCCAGCTTTGCGAAATGATGTTGCCCAGATGGTTATCGAGAGAGTACTTCACCAATGCCCGAAATTCGGGCAGGCCAATGATACCCTCGGTTTCCGCCACCGGGCTGACCAGCACGACGATATGCGCGTCCGGCGCGATGGCATGCATAATCTGCACATCCAGCTCGGTCTCGCCGGCCCAGCCACTTCTATCGCCATTCGGATCGGATGGCTGAACGTTCTTCAGCGGCGCAATGACCTGGATGGTGATCGGCGGGAGGCCAAATTGTTTATCAAACATATCCATGTCCTGCTGCAGCGTCGGACTGCCGAAGGAGACAATATCTACTATCGTCTGCCCCTTGCCGGTAAAGCCGTGCTCGATCAGCGACTCCACGCCATAGGCCACACGCAACTGGTGCGGAGTGTAGCAGTACACGTCTGGGGAACTGAAAGGCAGAGTGGGACAGGTATCAATCTGAGTTGGCGGCGCGTCCGTGGGCACCGCTGTACGTACCGTAGTGGAGGTCGGAGCGGTTGTTGTGGCCCCACCGCCTCCCGGAGAACTACAGGCAACCAGTAGAAGGCCTAATACGACTATAGGAAGCATCCGCTTCCAGGTATGTATGGACATAAAAACTCCTCTATACTCCTGTTTTAAGCGCCGCGATCAGGTCGGGCAGCAGTTGACTGGCCTGGGGCGTACCACAGCCGGTGACGGCATCCCAGCCCGCGACCGCCTGGTAACCCTGGATACTGACACCATTGCGGTTGACACTGTTATCACCACTGGTGACATCGCGGAAATCTTGCTGCGCATGTGTCGACGCAGCTAGCTTGTACAGACCCGGATTGATGAAGCCCAGGGGGTGGCCCGCCATCTGGTTCGCGACAGCGATCAGCCCGGCCCACAAAGGCGTGCTGGCACTGGTACCACCCACCTGCTCCCATTGCCCGCTGAAGTAGAAGGCCATACCGGTCGCCGGATCGGCATCGGCGGCGATATCCGGGATGCCACGCCGTCCATTGAGCATAGATTGCACCGAAGCTGGCAGGTTCTTCTGGAAGTCGGGCTGCGGGAAAAACTTGCTCATACCGCCGCCGCTACCGGTCCAGGCGCTTTCAACAAAACCGCCGCCAGGGGTATGCCTGAGCGCTGTGCCACCAACGCCTGTCACCCAGGGCACATCGGCCGGGAAATTGACGGTAGCGGTCGGCGCCAGCTTTGTGGCGGCAATATTGGCCCAATCGGTGGCGCCGTTATCGCCTGAGCCATTGACGATGGTAAATCCCTGCTGGGTAGTGATCTGTTTATAAAAGTTGGTGTAGGTATTGACAAGCTGCCGCCCAGGGGCATCGGCAAGCGTGGCCTCGGATGCCACATAGCTCTGAGAGAAGATCTGACCCAGGTGATGCGCGACGGCATACTGCTCTAATTTCAGGAATTCGGGCAGGCCAACGGTCCCCTCGGTCTCATCGACCGGGCTGGTCATGACAACGATGCTGGCCTGCGGGGCAATGGCATGAATGATCTGCACATCCAGCTCTGTTTCGCCCGCCCAGCCAGCCATATCATTATTGGCCGGGTTAAACGGTACTGTCCCCAACGGTGAAACAACCTGAATGGTGACCGGCGGGAGGCCAAATTGCTTGCTGAACACGTCCATGTCTTGCTGCAATGTGGGGCTGCCGTACGACACAATGTCGATCACCGTCTGCCCCTTGCCTGTGAAACCGCGCTCCGTCAGCGCTTCCAGGCCATACGCTACGCGTAGCGCATGCGGAGTGTAGCACGTAGAGAGAGTCTTGAGCGGAACAGGGCAGATGTCTGCCGTCGCGCTCGTTGGCGATGGCCTGGGGAGAGGCGCCACTGTCGGCGTACTGGTTGGACTGCTGCTGGCAGGGGCGCTGCCAGCAGCGCCACACGCCGCCAGCAGGAGGCACAACGCCAGCAACGCCGGGACCCAGGATCTAAAACGCATGTCAGCATGCTCCTTGTATATTTTTTGCAGGATTCCACGCATTCACTCTGTGCGTGATGAGAACGGCAAGCCAGGTAGAAACAGAAACATTGCTATTATATAACGAATATGATCCTTTTTCGCGTTTTTTTTCAGCGAGGGTGCTCCCTTGTGACATGGATTACATGTTCAGTACCATAGTCCTACAGCCTGCCTGGCGTGCTTGACTCTCTATTTCACAAGAGGTACATTCAAACTGAACGGAACGCGGAGATACTGCGCATCAGTGTACATGCGTGCTGATGCTACTCTAACCGAATCGGAGACAGAGTATGTCGTCATTTGATGATCGTCGAGATAGTGCTGGTGCCAGGCAAAGCCCCATTGGCGGCCCGGTACAGCTCCCAGGACTTGTCAGCCAACATTCCCCCGCGGATCAATTGCCATTCTCCGGCCAGCTTTCAGCACCTGGAAACGGCACATCCTATCCGCCAGAATATACTGCGGCTCCTGCTGTTACTCGTGCGCTCTCACCTGACCCTATTTCGACGCCAGGGATCAGTGATCTGCAATCTGGACCTGTTTCTGAGCCTGGTATCACACGTCAACTACCCGGACCTGTTTCTGAATCTGGGATAACACGCCAACTGCAAGGATTTCACTCCTCACCGGGGGTGACGCGCAACCTCTCCGAGGCGCAAACAGGGGCGCTCCTGCCTGCCACAAACGGCCCGGTGGCGCGCGCGCCGATTGTGATTCGGGGAGGTGGCAAGAAGCGGCAAGAAGCGATCCCGCGTTCGCGGAAACGTCGCGCGCTTATCCATACGTCGGTTATGGCTTTCATCGTGTTGATCCTGCTGGGAACTCTGCTGACGGTCCTACCTGAAGGCGCGACTGGGGCAAACGGCTTTAACCCGTTCAAATCGGCCTGGGGCCTGGTGAACGGCAATGGCAGTAACGCAAGCAAGATCGCGATGCAGGCAGCAACGGTGACGGCGGTCACCCAGGACGGATACGACCACGGAAATCAGAACTACGCGGGCCTGCCAGCACCTCCTCCTGGTGGCAGCTCTCTCAATCGCTTCGCTTATGGACAATGCACCTACTGGGCTAACATGCGCTACCACCAGTTGAGCGGCCAGTGGGTGTCGTGGCGAGGGAACGCCTATCAGTGGTCCTATGGCGCCCGCGCCTCCGGCTGGGTTGTTTCGGCCACCCCCAGAGTACCTTCGATCATGGTCTTGCAGCCAGGCGTCCAGGGTGCGGGAGGCTACGGGCATGTTGCAGTCGTCGAGCGCATCAACTCCGATGGCAGTGTCTACACCAGTAACTACAACTGGTACTCGAACGGCGGCTGGAACAGATTGTCCTACGTCACATTCCAGCCCGGTCCCGGCGTATCTTTCGTCTGGCATCCATAGATTTGAATATATAGAATCCGTAGGGGCGCGGTTTACAAGCCCGCCTGTTCTTCGGCGAAC
>JALYTT010000071.1 GCA_030854145.1 Chloroflexota bacterium
TGCTTCAACAGGCGACTTTTCAGTGCTTCGTTCGTTTCCATTTGAGAGTATCCTTTCTTTGCTCTTTTTTGCTTGAGCTTAGGATACTCTCTTTTTGGTTGCTTGCCTACAGCTTTTTCCTACACCCCGTTGCCTTCATGAGATCTAATGAGAATGGAATGAGGTGCAGGCGCGAGGTCTCAACTACATGTTTACTTTGAGCCATTAAGGTTTCCTTTCCCTATCTTGCATATATTAGCATCATAGAGTGCCCAGAACCTGGTACGCGAAGCGCAGCATACGTTCCTGGAAGGCTATCTCCTGTTCCATCGAGAGCGAGCCATGACCCGCATCGAACCAGAGGATTTCGATAGGTTTGCCCAGGGTACGCATCTTTTCCTCATACGCCTCTACCTGGCGTGCAGGGCAGCGTGTATCGTTGCGACCTTGAATGAGCAGGATCGGCGCATCGACCTGCTCGGCATAGGTTATCGGCGAGCTTTTCCAGTACTGCTCCGGTTTCTCTTGCGGTGTCCCACCCAGGAGTCCAGCAATGTATCCCCTGTGCTTATCCGACGAGTACTCATATTGTAATGTCCGGTCGGCCACCGCGATGCCCCCCATTCCACCCGCCCAGAGTCCCGGATACTTCCCCAGCGCCTGAAGCGTCAGATAGCCACCATACGACCAGCCCGTGAGCAGGATCCGATCGGGCCTGGCGATGCCTTGCTCAACAAGCCATTTGCGTGCGCCGACCAGATCCTCAACTTCCAGCTCGCCCGGATTCCCCCAGATCTGCTCCAGAAACTGCTTGCCAAAGGTGGTTGAGCCGCGATAATTGATCGATGCAAATGCGAAGCCATGATCCACCCACGCCTGGCAGGCAGGATCAAAGGCCTCGACTGTGACAGAGGACGGTCCACCATGTGTTTCCAGAATCGTTGGAAATGGCCCCTCACCTTCGGGAACACAGAGCCACCCCTGGACCAGTTCACCATCTGTAGACGGGAACGTGAAAGATCGCCAGGGCTGCCCGGCTGGAACAGCGCCTGCTGAGAGCAGCACACGCCTCTGCTGCCCCGTTTCACCATCCAGCTCAATGACACAGGGGGGATGACTCGCATCCTGCCACTGCGCCACAATGGCGCCACCAGGCTCAAAGTATGTCCCTCTCGATCCATAGGTACCGCCTGGATGCGCTAACGTGTGCAACTGCCTGCTTTCCAGGTCATAGACAAAGAGATGCTGCACCGCTTGTACAAACTCGCAGAGCAAGATCCGTTCGCCGTCCGCTGACCAGTCAAGCGGCAGAATATCTCCTTCCAGCCCATCAAGAGGCAGATCGCTCCGTTCACCCGTGCGCGGATTCCAGAGCAGCGGGCGCGTCCTGCCACTCCGGTCGCTCGTCGCCAGCACACGCGGATCAGCAGGGCGTGGCGAACAGACAATCGGCTCCAGGCTCGCCCCCGCACCATCTTCCAGTTCCCCCAGGCGCTCGCCGCTACTCACCTCAAAGGCCAGGAGCGTATATTGAAGCGTCCCTGTTCGCTCTGTTGTGGCGATCACGGCCACATCTCCATCATATGAAAGCACCGGGCTTATCGCCAGGTGTGGACTGCAATACAACAGCCGTGGTTCCTGGACGGCATCGTGTGATCCAACATCAAGACAGTAGAGATAAAAAGCGTTCGAGTGCGCCACCACGGCGCCGAGCCGCTGGCTCGATCCGCTCACTGTCAGTCCGTACAGCACTGACTCCTGCGAGACCACATAGGACGGGAGATGCGGCGTGAGGTCGAGAGGCTTGCCTCCTGCATATGGGATGCGCACAATATGCCCCGTTTCATCTCCCTGCCGGTCATCCAGGTAATACAGAGAGCGTCCATCCGGTGCAAGCACCACAGCAAACAGCCCTGCTGGTCTGTGCGTCACTTGCGTGAGCGTACCGCCGGGTACATCCCAGCCATACACCTGAAAGACATCGCTGGCAACATTGCTCACCGCGATGCCGTATGTTGGGTTCGCCGTTGCCATACGGGTTGTGAATACCTGGGGCGCACGAAAGCGCAGTTTCCAGGGAGCTGTAGCCTCGAATAGCGGGTTTTTGAGCATCATCTTCTCCTATTCTATCGTGGATCAACTAGAGAGATCTTCTTGCTCCTTGTATCACTTCTATTAGCTCTTCCAGCGGCATATCGGCCAGAGAAGCCAGGCGCAGGTCGGCATGGTCCAGGGAGAGCTGGCCTGTTAAGGTGTTAGGGACCGCCACACAGAACAGGCCAGCGCGCTGCGCCGCGCGCACACCATTGGGCGAGTCTTCCAGCGCGAAGGCCTCGTCGGCGCGCACATGCAGCGCTTCCAGGACGGCGAGGTACAATTCAGGGTCGGGTTTGGTGTGCGTCACATGGTCGGCGCAGCGTATACAATCGAAATGCGCGTGCAGCCCCAGCCGTTCCAGGTGTCCCGCGGCCCAGCCACGGGAGGAACTTGAGGCCAGTCCGATCTTCAAGCCCAGCCTCCGCGCGTCGGCAATATACTGCTCAACCCCTGGCAGAATGCTCTGTGCCTCCACCAGCGCCACATGCCGCCGCCGGTATTGCTCCCGCAGCGCCTCCCGGTCAACTGGACGCCCAAGCTGCTCTTCCAGGTGGTCATACGGGTTGAAAAGCTCTATGGAACCACCGATGCACGCCGACCACGTCGTGAAATCCAGAGAGCGGCCGTGCGCCTGGTAGATCTCCTGCCAGGTTTGAAAAGATGGAATTTCTGTGTCTAAGATCAAGCCGTCAAAATCGAAGATGAGCGCTCGTATCATGATACCTCTAAAGAAGATTTTTATGCGATGCGAAACAGAGAGTTATGTTCCCTCCTGATCGTGCCCTGCGCTCCCAACAGGAACGCCTTCAGCTTGACACCTGAGCTGATACCAGCGTTTGACGAAGGGGGGATCTGTTGGCTGGAACTCCATGGAGCGCAGGCGCCTTTTCCCCAGACGTCTATCGAACATGGCCCAGGCTCTGATGAGGACATCGGAAGAGTGCAAGGCTTGCTCAATCGAGAGGGTGAGATAGGTCTGCAGAGCCTCATACCACTGCTGACGTGAGAAGACCTCGGACTGCTCCAGCCGTTTCACTACCTCTTCAGAGAAATCATACCAAGCAGACAACTCTTTCCGCTCGCCCGCTTCATACATCTGAGTGGCAACGCTGTGGGTTCCTCTGAGCCAACCAACAGTGGAGAAGGTGTGGATCTCTTCTTTATCCCAGGTAATCCAGGCTCGATCCATCACGCTGCTCGGACTTCTGCCATAGCGGGTAAAATGCATTTGCAGATGCTCTTTCACCGCCTCAGCCAGAAGGTCCTCAAGAGACCTTTTCAGCTTACTCCATCTCATTGGTCGTCATCTCTTTTTCGCTTTCAATTTTGAGGTGCAGCAATGTCCTTCTTGTCAGTCAAGATGTGTTTTCGACCCATTCTTTCCTACCACTATACCATGCTGAGCCATTCATGGACAACTCAGCAATCTGGCTTCACCGAGAGAGTGTAGAACCAGCGTAACTGCTCAGGTGCCCTTCTCGTGCCGCCTGCGGCGGCCTTGGAAAAAGGGGGAAGGGTGCGGGACCCCTCGCGCTCCGGCAGGGGGACAGCCGTCCCCCTGCACACCCTGCTGAGAAGTTACTCTTCATCCTGGCCATACCAGATAGAACGCATCTCTTCACAACTTGCCAATACTGTTGCCAGCGGGCCGGCAGCTTCAACATGGCCGTCTTTCAGGACGATCACCAGGTCAGCGCGCTGCAGGACCGCGTGCCGGTGTGATACTGCAATGCAGGTGTACGCGTCCGTGGCGAGCAGGCGATCCCACAGCACCTGCTCTGTCTCCACGTCGAGCGCACTGGAAAGATCATCGCAGACGAGCAGTTCAGGCGTGCGCGCGAGCATGCGCGCCGCTGCCGTGCGCTGGATCTGTCCGCCGGAAAGCCTGACACCCCGCACACCGATCTGCGTATCCAGTCCCTGCGGCAATGCGACAATATCGTGTTCAAGGACGGCTGCATGGATCACCCCTGGCAGATCGACGGCCGGCTCGGATAGACCTAGCAGGATATTCTCTCTGAGCGTATCGCTAAACAGGTGTGGCACCTGAGCCGTATAAGCACTACGCGGCGGCACGAAAAACGCTGCCGGGTCCGCAACTGGCCGGCCGTTCCAGACAACATCTCCCTCGTCTTTTGGCAGGAGACCAAGCAAGGTCTGCAGAAGGGTGGTTTTGCCCGCGCCGATGCGCCCGGTAATCACAGTCAGCTTACCACGCACAATGCGCAGGTCGATAGCGGTGATGCCACGTCCCGTCTCCGGGTAGCAATAACTCAGATTGCGCACTTCTAACGTCTCTAACGGCTGCGCTTCCACTTGAAGCGCGGGAACAATTTCTGGTATAGGCCCATGGAAGGAGAGATCGTGATGGGCCACGAGTGTGTGAGCCGGTGCCCCCTGCAACAGATTCACCAGGCGCTCGAACGAGATACGCGTCTGCGTGTGCTGGACAAGCAGCCTGCCGATTTCGTTGAAGAAATCGGTGATCAGGCCCAGATAGGTGATGAAGAGCACCAGGTCGCCTGGTCGCAACTGGCCGCTGGAGAGCGAGAGCGCGGCCAGCAGCAGGATCAAGGCGGTGCCGATATCGATGACGTTACCAAAGAGCGCATCGAGCGCGCGGGACAGCACGCGATCTCGCAGCATAGTGCTACGGCGCTGGCTGTTGAGCGCATTGAAATGGGCTACCACGTGCCGCTCGGCACGCGCAATCTGGATGGCCTGAACCGCGCCGAAGATCTCGCCGATGGCTCCGGTGACATTGCTGGTCGCGATACGGCTGGCGGCACGATATTTCTCCAGGCCCCTGTGCGCCCGGCGCACCAGCAGCAGGATAGCGCAGAGTGGCAGGAATACGAGCAGCGTGATGACTGCATTGACGCGCAGCAGGATGGCAAAGACCACCACCGAATAGATGAAGAGGGCGACCACATCGCCGAGACTGTCAAACAGCTCAACCACCGCGCTGGTGTCGTCGCGAAAATGGCTGATGGCCTCGCCGATCGAAGCAGGCACACAGCGCGCGCCGGGCCGCTCCAGGATGCGCTGGAAGAGGTTGCGCTGCAACAGAGCACCCGTGGTGAACTCGAAGCGCACCATGCCGCGCGTGCCAGCATAGACGATCAGCAGGCGCGCGACAATAGCGATGAGCCAGGGCAGGAACACCGCGAGCAGGCCAGGCGTCAAGCGCGCCTGCGCTGGCAGCATATTGAAAAACGCCTGCATTACCAGGCCAAAAACGATGCGCTCGCTATAGCAGGCGAGCATGATCAGCGGCTTACATGCAGCGCTGAGCGCGCGATACCGCACCAGGCTCCACAAGAGATGAGCTATCTTCATGCCTGTATACCCTCCAGATCGACGTGCAATAAGTGGAAGAAATACGAGGCAGGATCGCTTGCCAGCAACTCACGCGGTCCATATTCGCGCAAAGCGCCCTCATCCAGGATCAGGATGTCATCAACCCGCTGGATCGTCGCGAGCCGGTGCGCCACAATGATCGTCGTACGACCAGCAATCAACCTGTCCAGCGTTTGCTCCAGCAAGGCCGCCGTGGCCGGATCGAGACGGGAGGAGGCCTCATCGAGAACGATCACGCCTGGATCTTGCAGGAAGACGCGCGTGAACGCCAGCAATTGCGCCTCCCCGGCGGAGAGTCCCACACCGCCTGCACCCAACATGGTATCCAGGCCAGCGGGTAACGACTGATACCATGTCGACAGGCCCAGGTCCGCGATGGTCGTCAGAATACGCTCATCGGATAGCGCGCGGTTGAAAAAGGTCAGGTTATCGCGCATGCTGGCCTGGAAGAGTTGTACGTCCTGTGTCACGAAACCAATGTGCCGGCGCAACTCAGGCAGGCACGCCTCCCTAACTGGCACGCCGCCCAGGCGTATACACCCCTGCTGCGTATCATAGAGTCTGAAGATCAAGCGTGCCAGGGTAGTTTTGCCACTCCCGGTGCGGCCCAGAACACCCAACACCTTGCCCGGCTGCATGGAGAAGTTCAGATCATGCAGCACCGGTACGTCAGGCTCGTAGCCAAAGGTAACATGCTCGAACTCTAGCGCGAGCGGGCCTTCCGCGAGGTGCGCTCCAGGGCCATCGCGCAGAACCGACGTGGTACGTAGCAATTCATCGAGGCGCTGGATACATGCCTCAACCTGTTGCAGATCCTGGAGATGGTTCTGAATCGACCAGATCGGCCCGATCAGCAGAAAGGCATAGCGGTACATGGCAAAGATCGTACCAACGGTTATGGTTGCCGGATGCAGGCCGCGCAGGTAGACGCCCAGGATCAGGGTGAGCAAGAGACCTCCAGAAATCAAGGCAAAATTGACGATAGTCAGCCCGGTCGTCATCATCCGCGCCTTAAACGTGATGGGGAACCAGGCGCGTAGCAGCAGGATGAAGCGGCGCATCATAGCACTGGTGGCACCGTTGGCGCGAACCTCTGCCGTACCCTCCAACTGCTCGCCCAGGAAGCCATAGAAATCCGCGCTGGCCTGCCGCTGCGCAACCCAGAGCGGGACCAGTCTCCGGCGCATCACCACCAGCACACCCAGGAAAATGAGGACATACAGGCTGGCTCCCCATCCGATGCTCCAGTCGATGCGAAAGAAGATCACGAGAATGCCAACCAGCAGCAGGGCGTTGCCACCAAGATCGACAATCAGGCGCGAGAAGAAATTGGAGAGCGTATCGATATCGCCATCGATACGCTCGATCAGTTCTCCTGGTGTGCGCGCTTTGTGAAAGGAGAGATCCAGCGACAGACAGTGCTCTACCAGGTCGCTGCGTAACTGGTTGGTGGCCGTCCAGGCCACATACTCGCCAAGGTAGGTATCCGCGATGGCCGCGAGCTGCTTGAGAAGAGATGTACCCACGAAAAGCAACGCAATAGTGAGTAGGGTAAGCGAGAGACCATGCGCCAGAACGGTATCGATAAAGGCTTTCAGCAATTGCGGATTGAGCAATTGCAGGCCAGTATTTACAAGCAACAACAGCGCCAGGAGCAGGCTGCGGCGCCATTGCGGCTTGAGGTAGACCGCGAGCAAACTGAAGGAGCGTCTGAGCGAGAGAGGCATGCCCCCTCCTTGGGAGAACTGAGAAGCAGCTATACTTGTCACGAGCAGCACAAAAAAACTGCTCAGTGGCAAGTATAGCGGTGACATCGCTCCAGAAAAACGTCTCTTTGGACGATGTAGAGGCCTTGACCTGCATGGTACAGTAAGATTGGGAAGGGGATACGGGCGGTGCCCCTGATGCCTGCATTATCTCTCCCTCGCCCGGCCACAGTACTTCGGCATCATTCCTGATACTGCTTGTTCAAGTTCATCAGCATACAACCACGAGACATGAGAGACTTTTGTGATACCTGCATCTTTCAAACTCCTTGAAAGTTATGTTAAACTCACATATACTGTTCCTTACGCATAGGCATAGCCATGTCACCAAAACGAGGGGCTATGCGTTACACTACAATATGGTATTATGATCAGATCCATCTTTCTTATCTCTCTATCTCTAGAAGGAGTACACAATGGCGCAGGTCATTCCGCCGGCCGCCCAACGCCCACCCGGCGCGACTATCTTGATCGTTGAAGATGACGCAGATATCGGAGCGTTTCTCCAGGAGGTGATCGCTGAAGAGACACCCTACCAGTCAGTCGTGGTAGCGAATGGCTTTCATGCTCTGGAACAGGCCAGGCAACTGTATCCTTGCCTCTTCCTCCTGGATTACCGGCTGCCAGACATCAATGGCCTCGATGTCTACGACCGCCTGCAACAGATGGAGGAGACGCGCGGCCTCCCTGCCATCATGATGAGCGCCACCCTGCCAACCGAGGAACTACAGCGGCGGGGCATGTATCCCCTGCGCAAACCTATGGACATCGGCAACGTCATTCGCATGATTACTCACGCGCTGGCACTATACGAGGAACAGCGACTGCGCGAAAACCCGACATAGTAGCGATCGTCAGCAAAAGTTTCGCCGGCCTATGGTGTATAATAGGTGGAGCCTCTCTGGCTGTGCGCAGATGCTTCCCTCCATGGGTCTGCTCTCCTGTGCAGGCGTTCGCCAACCATATCTACATTTGAAAGGCAGGGACATACCATGGCAAACAAAGAACAAAAGAAACAACAACATGCCAAACCCAAGTCAAATAAACAGAAAAAAGAGATGCAGAAGGAGAAAAAGGCTGCTAAGACAGGAACTGGCCTCTCTCTGAACAAAGAGTAATCCCCTAGATCGTTGTACTCCGGTGGAGCAGGAGCTTCCTCTGCTTTCACCATCCTCCACCGGAGACGTTCCACTATTGTCAATTTACCTATTTTACCTGCACTCCTTGACACACTTGTTACAATGCGCTTAGCAAGCCATCCAGGTATCTGCTCATTACGGTATGGCGAAAGCTGCCCGGTGAGACGCACGAGAGAAATGGGGGTTCACATGCAGCCAATGTCTCATGATGAGGCGCACAAACACGAGAGAACCCAGGGGCAATGGGCGGGGATGGCGCACGAGACTCCCGAGGAATACGAAGAACAAGCGCACCAGTGGGCCATACTCCGGCATGAGGTGGAGGTAGAGGATATGAAGCAGCAGGATGAGCGTGAGCACTCTGGCTGGGAGCCACGGGACACTGAAGAAGACGCCATTTCCCCCCAGGCACCCTTTGAGTCACCTGAAGATGAGGAGGAGCAGCACGTCGATATCGTGGTTGTCGGCGTCGGCGGCGGCGGGATGAACGCCATCAATCGCATGATGAGCGCCAGGGTGCGCGGCGTGCGCTTCGTCGTGATGAATACCGACGCCCAGGTGCTCGACCTCTCAGAAGCGCAACAACGTATCTGCCTGGGACAACACTACACGAAGGGCCTGGGCGCCGGCGGCAATGCCGCTGTTGGCATGCGCGCTGCCACAGAGAGCGCGGCAGAGATACGCGCCGCCCTGGGCGATGCCAACCTGGTTTTCATCGCCGCTGGCATGGGCGGCGGCACCGGCACGGGAGCCGCACCCGTGGTGGCTTCTATTGCGAAAAAGCTCGGCGCCCTGACCGTCGGCATTGTGACGATCCCCTTCACCTTCGAGGGCACACGCCGCCGTCGCATCGCTCAGGATGGCCTGAGAGAACTGAGCGCCGAAGTCGACGCGCTGATTACCGTCCCCAATGACCGCCTGCTCCTCGCACAGGTACGCGATCGCAGCCTGGCCGAGGCCTTTAAGGTCGCCGATGATGTGCTGCGACAGGGGGTGCAGGGCATTGCCGAGGTGATTAACGTCCCCGGGCTGGTGAACGTGGATTTCGCGGATGTGCGCAGCGTGTTGCGCGGCGCAGGCTCGGCCCTGATGAGCATCGGCCAGGGGAAAGGCCGCAATCGCGCCCAACTCGCGGCGCAGGAGGCCATCGCCGGTGGGTTCCTTAATGTGACGATTCGCGGGGCCAAGCGTGTGCTCTTCAATATCAGCGGCTGCGAAGACATGACGCTCTTCGAGGTCAACGAGGTCGCCGAGTGCATCGGTGCCGCCGTTGACGATTCCGCCGATATCACGTTCGGCGCGGTCATCGATCCGTCTCTCGGCGACTCGATACGCGTGACCTTGATCGCCGCTGGCATGGAGGATGTGGCCTCGGCCCAGTCACCAGGCATCCATACGGCCATGCACTCCGGTCCAGCGCGCTCGACCCCGGCCAGCACCGCTCCCGCATCAGCGAGCGTCAGACCCAGGCCGACCAGTCCTCCGGTGACCCCTATCACCCCTGTGCCGCCAGCCATCCGCTCCAGCACACCAAAGGAGCAGCCGGCCGCACCTCCGCCGGCTGGCAACACCCCAGGGCGCGCCGGCCAGGGCACGCCAGAACGCCCGCAGCGCAGCCTGGAGGACCTGCGTGGACTCCGCAGTCTGGGCCGCCGCCACGAACAGAACAGCCAGCCGGGCGCAGACGACGAGATAGAACCCCCGCCCTTCTTTAAACGTTTCAGACGCTAACATAGTTGGGGTATGGTGTCCTATGGCTGCAAATGCATCGTTACCGCTGACGAGTCTCTCTGAAACCTGATGAGTTTCTCAAAACCGTTGGTTTCTTGAGGCCGTTGGTTTCTTGAGGCCGTTGTCCTTCTCTTCTTTACATGAACAGGCTGTTTGCTTGTCGCCTCTACCGTGTGCTATACTCACCTCATCTGTGCTGGGGAATGAGGTGAGCGGGCATGAGAAACAACGGGAAAGGAATCTATGTCACAGGTTTCAAGCAAGAGCAGCATGCTTCTGTTACAGACCAAACTCGTTCATCCGCAACTTCCTCTGGCACTGGTACCAAGGGAGCGCTTGCTGGGAGACCTGGACGCGGTGTCTGCTCACCGGCTGCTCCTGCTCTCCGCCTCTGCTGGTAGCGGAAAGACCACGCTGCTCTCCACATGGGTGACCCACGCGCGCGCTTCTGCGCGCAAGGTTGCCTGGCTCTCGCTCGATGCATCTGACAATGACCCCACTCGCTTCTGGGCCTCGGTCATCGCGGCTCTGCGCACATACCTGCCTGCTATCGGAGAGACTGCGCTCCCCATGCTGCACACCCCGCAGCCGACGCCGATCCAGACTACCCTGGCCATATTGATCAATGAGATCCTGGAGCAGGGCAGCGAGGTCATCCTGGTGCTGGACGACTATCAGATGATTGAGGATCAAGCGATTCACGAAGCCCTCACTTTCCTGCTCGACCATCTGCCTGTTAACCTGCACCTGCTGCTTGCCAGTCGCGTCGATCCTGACTTGCCGCTCTCTCGCTGGCGCATGCGGGGCCAGATGCTCGAAATCCGCGATCCTGACCTGTCTTTTACCCAGGAAGAGACGAACAGCTTTCTCATTCAGGCGCTGGGTTCCCCTTTCTCAATGGAAGAGGTGAACCTGTTGCAGGATCGCACCAAAGGCTGGATTGCAGGCTTGCAACTGGCCACGCTGGCCTTACGCAGGCGAGAGGACCGTGCAACCTTTCTCCAGACCTTTACAGGAAGCCATCGCTATCTGATGGATTACGTCCAGCAGGAGATTCTGAAACAACAGCCCCTGCCTCTGCAGCAGTTCTTACTCCAGATCGCCGTGCTCCCACGTCTGAACGCGGATCTGTGTCAGGCGGTGACCGGCGAGCCAGACAGCCAGAAACTGCTGGAGAGCCTGGAGCGAAACAACCTTTTTCTGATCCCTCTCGATGAACAACGGCAGTGGTATCGCTTCCATGATCTCTTTCGCGAGGTGCTCCTCGCGCGTTTGTCGGCCACACACGCGGAGCATGTATCGCTTGTGTGGCTACGGGCAGCACATTGGTATGAGGCGCAAGGTGAGATGCGCGAGGCCGTCGCTCACGCATTAGCGGCGGCAGATTTCTCTTACGCGACTTCGCTTCTGGAACGTGCTGCCGAAGACATCTGGCTGTATGGTGAGACCCAGACCCTGTACCACTGGATCATAGCGCTGCCAGATGCGGTGGTGCGCGACCATGCTCGTCTCGTGCTCACTGTCGCCTACTATCTAGTCACTTCCTTTGCTTCGACAGCGGCTGCACAGCAAACTAGAGTACGCGTGCAGGTAGAGCAGATGATGGCGCGCGTGGAAGGTGTTCTCAGGCCACAAGGCAATGAGACTCAACTCTCCGAGGAGATGGCATTACTCCAGCAACGGCTTCGCTTGCTGAGCGCGTGGATGCTGTTGTTTGAGGCGACAACGACAGGCGATGTGAAATTTCTGCATTTGAGTGCTCAGGCTATGCCGAATGTGGAGAAGGAGGACGAGATTATCTGGCAGATGATCCCCTATTTCAGCCGCTTCGTTCTCTACTACACCTTTTTGCGCGAAGGAGGCGTGCTCGTGCCAGAACTCCAGGAGATGAAGCAGCGCGTCAGCCGGGAGAAGAACCGCTATGCAACCCTCAAGGTCACCCAATGGTTGGCTCTGACCTATGTTCGTGCTGGACAACTGCACCTGGCATACCAGGAATGTCTGGCGTCCCAGGTCCTGCTGCAACAAATCGAGGGGCATGTCATCCTGGCAGGATATGGTGATTGGGGCCTTGCGGACGTTCTCTATCAATGGAATCGGCTGGAACAGGTGCGCACTCTGGCACAGGAGATGATCCATGATGGTGCAGTCTGGCAGCAGATCGAGTTACAGTGCGGGGGATATGTGTTTTCTGCTAAGTATGCGCTCGCTGTGATGGATCTGGAGATGGCGCATCAGGCGCTCCAGGGAATGGAACGCCTGCTTCAACAGGAGCGCTGGAAGGCGTTCTGGGCTCCCTGGATCACTACGGTTCAGGTACGGTACTGGCTTGCCACAGGCAACCTGGTAGCGGCAAGCGATTGGGCTGCACACGTCGTCTTTCACACGGAGAACTGGGACCCGAGGCGCAAGGTCGCGTTTCTGACGCTGATCCACGTGTATTGCGCACAACAGCGCTATACCTGGGCGATCGAGATGCTCGAACGTTTTAGTGCCTATCTTGATCTGCCAGGAGATATCTTCGATACGATCGGTTTTCTCGCGCTCTCCCTCGTTGCCCTGCATCATGTTGGCAAGCACGCACAGGCTCGCTCTATCGCGGCTCGTCTGTTTGCGCTGACCGAGCCAGAGGGCTTCTTGCGTGTGTATCTAGACGAGGGAGAACCTATGCGCCGTGTGCTCCAGGCACTACTCAACGCCCCGGTAGAGGACAGCACTTTCTCGCACTCCTATGTCTCAGTCCTGTTAGCCGCTTTCGAGCAAGAGGAACAAAGGCAAACGAAGACGGCAGATGCACCCCTTGCTCACCCTCAAGAAATGCTGCCGCTCTTGCCACAAAACACCTCTGCTCTCGCCCAGGCAGCGCTCAACGAGCCGCTGAGTCCTCAGGAGCTCCGGGTGCTGCGTTTGCTTGTCGCCGGACGCTCCAATCCCGAGATCGCCAGCGCCCTGGTGGTCTCGGTCAATACGGTGAAGACGCATCTGCAGAGCATGTATCGCAAACTGGGTGTCACCAACCGCGTAGAAGCGAGCGCAGCCGCGCGTAACCTGCATCTGCTCTAATCACTCCTGTTCTCACCCCTCTCGCCTTCCTCAACGTCCTCTGAACCACCCACCCAGAATCACCCATCTGGATGAGGCTAGCTCACCCGGATCCTCTCTATACTCTTCTTATCAGGTGAAATAAATGCAGTGGAGGACACACGCGAGATGCATTGCCACATTTATGTGAAAGGGCACCTGGACCCGTTATGGCAAGAATGGCTGGGAGGATTAACCATTCTCCACGATGCCACAGGGGTGACCCTGCTCACTGGCACGCTTCCCGATCAGGCGGCGCTGCATGGAGTGCTGGGAACGCTGCGCCGGTTGAATCTGAGTCTTCTTTCCCTGGAAGCAAATGAAACATCCCAGGACGAGGAGCCGCACTTTTCTTAGGTGAAGACAAAAAGAGGAGATATTATGCGTATCGTAATGATTGCTACGGGATCATGGGGTGATGTACGCCCGAATGCAGGGTTGGGTCACGCCCTCCAAAAAGCTGGGCATGAGGTCGTACTGGTGGCCGCTGAGGAATTCCGAACATGGGTCGAAGGCAGGGGTGTGGCCTTCGCAGGACTCAACGTCAATATTCAGGCGATGCTCGATGAGCAGACCAACAACCGCAATCTGCTCCAGACGATGCATTGGATGCGCAAAATGACGCACACAATGGTACAAATGGGCAGGGAAATCGCTGCGGTTATTCAGGCCGGTGATACGGTGCTGGTGAATGAAGGCCTCCTGGGATTGGTGAATGGGGCCCTGGAAAAACAGGACGCTCGCCTCATCCACGTGAACATGCAGCCCTGGGTCCCGACCTCCGAGTTTTTGGGAATGCTCCCCCCGCCGCCTGCCTGGCTTCCCATACGGGAAGCTACCTACAACCGCTGGGCAGGGGGGATGGTGCGACGGTCGCAGTGGTGGGCGATGAGCAAGTATGGTAATCAAGTTCGCAGCAGGTATCTGGGACTGCCGAAACAGAGTTGGGCCAAACATCGTGCTATGCTCGACGCCACGCCCTCATTGCTGTTGGTCAGTCCTTCTGTTCTCCCACCCCCTGCCGACTGGCAGCCGCAGCATCGCATTACCGGCTACATCTTTGATGATGAGAGCGCATGGGAGGCGCCACAAGATTTGCGCGATTTCCTGGCAGCCGGGAGCAAGCCTGTTTATATCGGCTTTGGCAGTATGCGCGAACGCAAGCCGGAAGAAACCACCCGCCTCCTCCTTGATGCCGTGAAGCGAACGGGAAAGCGAGCCATCTTGCTCAGCGGGTGGGCTGGGATCGGGACACCTGACCTGCCAGAAGACGTTTTCTTGCTCAAATATGCTCCGCATAGCTGGCTTTTCCCGCGCATGGCGGCAGTGGTGCATCACGGTGGGGCAGGAACAACGGCAGCCGGGCTACGGGCAGGCGTGCCATCCGTGATTGTGCCCATGCTGTCCGATCAACCCTTCTGGGGGCGGCGTGTGTATGAGTTAGGGGCCGGCGCCAGGCCGATTCCCCACGCAAGACTGACAGCCGATAATCTAGCAGCGGCGATTACCGAAGCAACGACCAACCATACGATGCAGGAGAAAGCTGCGGAACTAGGAGCGAAAATCACAATGGAGGATGGCGTGAGCGAAGCGGTGAGCACGATCAGGGGATTCTTAGAGACCATGTGAAAAGTGAGGAGTCAGAGCATGCTTCGATACAGAACGTAGGAAGATAAACGAATTATTGTATAGCATACGAGGAGAAACCTTGATGAGTATCCATCCATTACCACCCAGGACAGAAAACGATTCTTCCGTGGAAACGTCTGCATCTGCGGCCAACGAGCAAAGAGCCGCGAAACTGTTCTCATTCGGGAGCATTTTTCTGCCACTACGCAATCGCAACTTTTCGTTATTATTCAGCGGGCAGTTGGTCTCAAATATCGGCGACGGGCTGTATTACGTCGCGCTCCCCTGGTTTATGTTGAGTGGTGGAGGTGGAGTACAGGCCCTGGGCATCGTACTGGGGGCCTTTGGCGTCGCCCGCGTGGTCGGCGCGTTGCTGGGCGGCCCCTTGACCAACATGTTGCGCCCACGTCGCGTTATGTTGATGGCCGACAGCGTGCGCGTGGTACTGATGGCAGCCCTCACCTTGCTCGTACTGGCGGGGCATCCCGCTCTGTGGGTGCTCTGCCTCCTCTCCGCGCTGCTGGGTCTCTTCGGCGGCATGTTTCTACCGGCGTCCATGTCGGTAGCCCCTTCGATTCTGCATGAAGACGAGTTGCAGGCAGGTAACTCGCTGACGAGCAGTTCGGCGCAGTTGGCCTCAGCGGCGGGGTTAGGCATTGCAGGAGTAGTGGTGGCGTGGCTGAAACCAGCGGGTACTCTGGGCCTGGATGCAGCAACCTTCCTGATCTCGGCAGGCGCGCTGTTTTTCATGCGGGACATGCTCAGCGCGAAATCAGCCAACGCCGCCACAAGCGAGGGCAACGCGGGTACGAAGAGCGAGACTATGGTGCCACCACTCACATTTGGGCAATTGTTGCGCCGCTCGCATATACTTCAGACAATCCTGCTGTTATTCGTGTGCGTCTCCCTGGGGACGGGAGCCATGTTTGAGGTTGCGCTGCCAGTCCTGCTGCATGATCAGTTGCACGCGAGCGCCAGTAGCTACGGTTTTATCCTGGCTGGCTTCTCCGTGGGTGCCATTATTGGCTCGCTGGCCGCCGGGGGACTGGGCAAAATCCCGTACCGCCTGGGGCTGAGCATGGTCTGTTTTCTCATTGAAGCCGCACTCCTCATCCTGCTGCCATTGATGGGAAATGTGACCATCGGAGTGCTGATTATGCTGGTCGCTGGTGTGCTCAATGGTCTGATCGTGGTGACCGCCATGGCAATCCTTCAGGGCCAGATTCCCACGCATCTCTTAGGGAGCGTGATGGGTCTGCTCGCTGTTGCCAATTTCGGCCTGTATCCCATCTCCGTTGGTATCGCGGGCGTGCTTGTTCCGCGCTTCGGAAGCGTCCCCGTCTTTCTGGCCGGCGGTCTCCTGCTGGCTCTCCCAGCGCTGGTGGGCTGCCTGCAACCCAATTTCTGGCAACGGGGAGACGTGAAACTGATGGGGCAGAAATGATCTATGCCACCATGCTCTCACCGATGAGAATGAGGTAACTCTGAATTATACAGACATGGCGCCCGCGAGTGGCGCCATGTCTGTAAATAGCAGCGAGAGTCTATGACCCTACTGCTTTTTGCTATCCTTCACGCTACCGCTAAGCCATCACTCCAGATCAGGGGCCGCGCTCACACGCCCACGCTCGCCGCCCTTCTTCCCTATGCGTGAGTAGAATTCCGAGCCTTGCTGGCGCTTGGTGGACTCACCGCCCTTCTTGCCAATCTCGGCATAGAACTGAGGGCCGCGCTTCTCTTTAACGGTCTCCCCGCCCTTCTTACCAATCTTGGAATAGAACTCAGGGCCGTACTTCTCTCGTACAGCCTGACCACCATGTTTTGCCTTTTGCGACCCAGGTTCCGGTCCGCGCTTGTTATTTGCCATAGAAGTCCCGCCTCTCTTATGTACTCAAACTACCACTTTTACCCAACGAACTTCGCGGTGAGACATCCTAAATTCAGAACATCTCGCTGTTTCCTTACTGCATATGATGTCCTCGCGCCTGCGCCACACGATTAGCAATCAATGCCGCCGTCACCCCCGCGCCAACACCGTTATCGATGTTCACGACTGAAAGCCCTGGCGCACACGTCTGCAACATCGAGAGCAGAGCGGCAAGCCCCTTGCCACCCAACCCATAACCAACCGACGTTGGTAAGCCAATAACCGGGACAGGAGCCAATCCTGCCACTACCGAAGGCAACGCCCCGTCCATACCAGCAGCCACTATGATTGCATCTACCTCTGTAGAGAGAAGCTCACGCAATGGACCCAGCAGGCGATGTAACCCCGCTACCCCTACATCATAGATACATGTCACACGACAACCCATTTCCTCGGCAATGAGCGCCGCTTCCTCCGCCACCGGGATATCAGACGTGCCAGCACTTATAACGCCTACATGGCCGCCCGTACTACGACGCACATACTCGGGACTGGAGATGACCATCGCTCTCGCCGCTTCACGCACACTTACACGATATCCGCGAAACGCCTCTTGAAGTACACCTATAGCCTCGGGACGCAGTCTGCTGATAATCGCTCGCCCTGACCCTGCTAGCAGGTGTCGCGCTATTGCTTCAATCTGGGCTACCTCTTTGGTTTCCCCAAAAATGATTTCAGGTGCCCCTTTGCGCTGCTCTCGCCCCAGGTCTGGACGCATCTCGACTACCGGGCTTGCATCGCCCTGCACACCACCTTGCGATGGCTGCACCCGCGCTTGCATACCCTCCTCCTCTACGCTCCTTTCCCCCTCCTGTTTGTTCTCGTTCTCTGATGGCCCCGGCTGCAACAGACCCGTTAGCAGTTCCATGTACTCATCAGTATAGTGATTCACAGAATTATGCACCTCAAGTAGAGCCTTGTCCGTCTTTCCTCTTTTAGGAATTCTCCAACGTTTTACAGTGTAACATACTTCTAAAAAATGAGCAAGCCGACAATACTTTACAAAAAGCAAATAAAGTACGACGCCATTGCAGGTGCGCCATAGCTCTCCATCTATATGCGCAGGCAGGGTGCCGCATTACATCCTCTATCTACCTGTCTATGATACACTGTACTGATCCCTCCAAATACGCTCCCTCGGTCCTCCCTGCGCATATCTGGGGAGGCAGACCACGCCATTTCAGATCTTCCCTCCCATACATTGGTCCACTCAACCTCATAAAAATAGGACGCACGCCTCTTACTGAGGCAGTTGATCTATGCGATAAGCCCATACGTCCCTTAACCAGGCGACCAGCGAAGGTGCTCGTAAGACGCTCCATTGAGGAGATGGCACATAGTACTAAGTTACTATTGTCTCGTGCATGCCTGGAAAGGGAGGAGGCGCTCCGGTCCGCGTAGGCCTACAT
>JALYTT010000497.1 GCA_030854145.1 Chloroflexota bacterium
AGCCACGCCCTACGGAGACGCCCGATTTCTGTTCGTTACCATACCCTTACCATAGGCAAGAAAAGAACTTCAATTTACTGACCGGCGAGGCGGGCGACCACGGGGGCCAGCGCCTCCATACTCTGCTCGAAGATATTGATATACGAGATGCCATAGCGCTCGCGGCGAGCCAGGAGATCTTCGCAGATCTGATCGACCGTGCCAAGCAGCAGGTATGGCGCGCGCAGGATCACGTCGGTGCTCACATCGAGTCCCGCCGCCAGGGTGGTCGCAATAAATTGCGCCGCCTGCTCGCGGTCCTCGGTCGTGAGCACCTGGGCCACCAGGATGCCCAGTTCGAGATCAGCGAAGCGCTCTCCCGCCGCCTCACGCACCCAGGCAATTTTCTGCTCAAGAGCTTCGGGCGTAGCCTCCGTCAGATCCTGGCCCCGGCCATCGGCGCGCGCTCTGGGGATAAACCCGATAATATCAGCCTCTCTGGCGGCAATTGAGAGCAAGCGCTGTCCTCCGCCGCCAATGTGAAGAGGCGGGTGCGGACGCTGCACAGGCTTCGGAAAACCCTCCAGACCCGTCACCGTGTAGTACTGGCCTGCGAAATCGACTGGTCCACCGGCGAACAAGCCTTTGACAATGTGGATAGCCTCCTCCAGCTTCGCGATGCGCACGCTCGCCCGCTCAAAGGGGATACCAGCCTGCTCATATTCTGGCTTCATCCAGCCCGCCCCCAGCCCCAGTTCGAGACGCCCACCAGAGAGCACATCCAGCGTCGCCGCCTCCTTGGCAAGCATGACCGGATGGCGAAAATCGTTGTCAAACACCAGGCTCCCCACCCGCAACGTACTGGTCGCCTCGGCGGCCGCGAGCAACGCCGGTATCGGAGAGAGCTGATCCCCCAGGTGATCGGGGATCAGCAGCGTCGAGTACCCCAACGCTTCGACCTGGCGGGCAATGCCTATCCACTCCGCCCTGGATTTGCTCCCATGGACAGAAACGCCGAAACGAAATGGTCGTGGTTTGCTCATTAGAGGCTCCTTTTCGATCATGGATCTTGCTTAGATTGCTCACATATAGCATATCACGTTCATCTTCCCTCTTCATATGAGGATCTACCAAAATCACGACTTTCTCATCCAGCCAATAGGCGCATCTGCTATAATCGATGGATAGAGAAAGGTCGTACAGGGCAACCCTGGATTCATTGGCAAGCCGTGTATCTACTGTGCTGGCCAGGTTGGGAAAGTGGTAGAGAGGAGATGCGCAGGCGATGCACAGCACAGTTGAGCATCCGCTGATGCGGATCATCACGTTGGGAGAATTTGCCCTCGAACGACTCGTTCCTCCTCCCTCACAAGTCCAGGATGCGCCACCCCATTACGCGCCGGTCGAGAGACACGAGTGGAGCAATCGCGGACCGGCGATGGCCCTGCTGAAGGTACTGCTGTGCCGGGCGAACCGCCAGGCGTCCAGAGATGAACTCATTGAGGCCATCTGGCCAGACCACGAGACGATCAACGCCGCGCACGCCCTGGACTCGGCGGCATCCATCCTCAGGCGACATATTCTGCGCACGGGCACGGCAGGAAAGCTGCTGCTCACGCTACGCGGCAGCGGCGACACGATCTTTAAGTTGCCTGGGCAACCCCTCCTGTGGGTAGACGCTGATGCCTTTCTCGCATTGGTATCGCAAGCCATGCGGGCGGAGTATCAGGGACAGAACCCGATGCCTTTGCTAGAGGAGGCCTATGCCCTCGCCAGGGGCGAGTTTCTCGAAGATGACCTGTATTGCGCATGGGCACAACGTCGTAGGCACACGATCAACGGAGCACGGCAGCGCGTCCTCTTCAAGCTGGTAGATCTCTATCTCAAAGACGAGCAGGTGGGCCTGGCCGAGGAACTGCTCTTCGCCAGGCTGGAGGAGGACCCGACCGACGAGGATGTTCTGTGCCGCCTGCTGATCCTGCTGGTGGAGCAAGGCAGACGGCAGGAGGCGCTTCAGCTCTACCAGTATAGCAAAGAGATACTTCAGGAAGAGCAGGGTGAGCCTGCCATCTATACGCGAGAGCTTGTGAGCCGTATTCAGCAAGGACGCATCTTACGAGAGCAGGGTGAGAACTATACCACAGAGGACACGCAGAACCTGGTCCTGGCATGGCGCTCTATGCAGCCCGGCCAGAGGCAAGAGCACGAAGACGAGTTCAGCGCAAAATGCATACAGCATGTTCGTGAGGATATCGTGAAATTTCGTGAGATCCAGAAGAGGTCCGCCTGTTATGCTAGTTTGAGTAAAGCGCATGCAATCGCAGTGCGTTCACATCAACAGCAGAGAGAACAATTTGAGAGGCGGTATTCTTCTATGCACATGATTATGGACAAGATGTATTGCGGCAACTATAAATTCGTAGTAGAGTTCGATTCAGGCTCGGAGACCGGGTCCAACCAGCTCACCGTCTGGGCTGCCGAAAAGACTGACATCGATGCTGTCCCGCTAAAACAGATTGGCACAACCCACTTGCTGGAGGCGCTGATCGAGCCGGAGCGGTCGCGCTTGCACGCAAAGCTAGAAGAAGAGAGGCGTGTCTGCCGGCAACCATTCGAGTTGGAACTAGCCAACCTCCAACACTCTTTTAAAGCTACCGGGGAGAAACAGGGGCAAAAGATCCCAGGAAAGCTCAAGCGGGACGTGCGCAAGCTGCGCCAGCAGATGAACGTAGCGCTACAACGGCTGGAGGTGGAGTTTGCGCGGCAAGAATTGTGGTCCCTGGACAGACAATGGTACGACCGTGATACGCTCCTGACCCACAGCCATGTTTATAATACAGCGTTTTCCCTGCGCAATTGCTACTTCGATGAAGCAAACGATCCATACATTTACCCCTTCTGCCAGACATTTGCTCAGGATGAAGCCTACCGGCAGCAGGTGCTCGCGGGAGAAACTCCCTGGGCGAGGCGCAATGCACTCTTCGTGAGGAACCTGTTCACGGTGGCTGGTGAAGACGCACTTTTCTTGAATAAGCGAGACTATGATCGTAAGGCGCACGACTTTTTTCGCTGGATCGATACACACTGCGAGGAGATCCTGGCCCTCCCCGAATATCAATGTATCAAGGAGATCGACAGCGCCTTTCAGCCAGGCTGGAGTGAGCTTGATCCACTCATCCGGCCGGCGGTCGAAGCGCTCAACCGCATCCCAGGCGTGACGACCCAATTTTCGTGCCAGGGCGTTTCGGGAAAGGTCCACTTCCAGGGGCGCGACCTGCTGGTCGTTTCGCCGCACGAGGAGTACGCCTACGTCTCGTTTTCCAAACTGGAACAGCCGGCACACGATGTGATTATCAGGCTGCTCCCCGCGTTTCCAGGCATCACGAACGCCCCCATTCCCTACCCCTTCGCGTTGAGTTCTGTGCTCCGCGCGACAGGCGACAATCTCCGCTTTCGTGAAGAGCTGGTCGAGCTGGCAGAGCGCGCGCTTGCAAGCGTAGGTACCTGGAGTACTCAGCAGGGCAGGAGTGGCCCCACATCCGAGACAAGCGAGACACAAACTATGACGAACGAGACAGCAGCCAGAGAGTCAGAGGAGGGACCGGCACCCGGCGGCATGCCTCTGTCCAGACTCGCATGGCTTTGCCAGTCGGAACGGATCGAGCGGACGCTGCACCTGCTCTTCTATCTCAATCACTGGACCAAGGCCAGGGATCAGTTGCTGTACGCCGACCGTCAGGGGCTGTATCGCGTGAAAGCAGCACTCATACAGCAAGCCTTCCTGGCTGGCATGCTTAGCCCGGTGACCTATATCGATGGATCGGCAGGCTTTGCCCGCGAGTACGCCTTCGATTTCACGACAGACACGGCGGCCGAGGTGTTTCTCAGTAGGCTGGCGATGCTGTTCGAGAACAACGAATATCGCCCAACGGATGGGAAAGAATTTGACACTACCGTCCTCCGTCTCTTTGCGCGCATCGTGGGCCACGAGGCAACGACACGCGCCGATATTGAAACGCTCGATGAGGAGCGGGTCAAAACGTTTCTCCATGAGCAGCTCGCAGCGCTCGTGGCACAGGCACGCTCTACCCGGCAGCCCATTCCAGGTAGCGAACTTGCTGCGCTCTGCATCGAGCCTATCGACCTGATAAATATCCATTGGAGCCGGAACCGCCCCTCACCACGGTGGAACGAATTGGACGAGGGCGAGGCGCTCCAACTCGATCCAGAGGGACTGAGCCTGATCTCGTTTGAGTACGCCAGCACGACCGCGCACTACGTCTTCCACCTGCCCTTTCGCGTGGCGGAGAGATTCTTGCCGGAGCAACACATGCATATCTTGAAAAATCTGCTGGAAAACAGCCGAGAGTGTGGAGTATTCTTTGGGCACACCATCACCGAGGCAGAGAGCCAGCAACACCCGATTGAAGACATCCTGCGCGAGCTGGGAGTCGATGTGGCTGCCGTTTGCTCCTATAAACTCACAGATAAGAGAGCCTATGTGTCCCAACTGGCAAGCACATATCCCTACTGGGATAACGACGAGGAAGAGGAAGATGAGGAAGACTGGGTGATACCCTCCAGACCCGAAAGTCACAGGCATAAAGGAGCACGAGCCCCTGGGGCTTGTCCTCTCTGTGGAAGCATTATAGAGCCAGATGCCACCCAGTATATCGAACACTGGCGGCAAAGCCACCCGGATCAGGACTTGACGGTAAGCCAGGCAGCATGGTTATTAGGGAAAAGCAAGGCTGATTTCGCATCCCCTGCTTCTGCTATTCAGCCGGACTACCGGGGTCCAGCGTCGGAACTACACGGGAATGGCACGAGGTTCTGGAGATTGGCGACACTTGAAACCGTGGTCAGACAAAGCCAGGAATGCTCTCGCGAGGAGATGGATGCCGCGCTGGCGAGTAGGGAGTAGTGGACTATCAAGCTGCCATAGACGGGTGAAACGCCCCCTCTCGCTTAGGGACCTGGCTTGCCCATGCGTTGATACACAATCATGTGTCGTGTTGGAACAGGGCGACCGCATTGTCGGCGGGCAAGGGGAGCCAAAGG
>JALYTT010000498.1 GCA_030854145.1 Chloroflexota bacterium
CGCGATATGTGATGCCACGCGGGCTTGTCAACGGCGCCCCTACGTCTAGACAACGTCTTTATACCTGTTGTGTTATGCCTGGCATTATAAGGAGGCGCGGCCTGGCTAGCTTCGTGGTTAGGCCACGGTGGGCGCATAGCAGCAGGCCGCTTGTTACTCAGCACTTCCCACATATCCATCCACATATCTAATACGCACTCGGGCTGCGTTTGGATTACGTATCCGTATGCTTTTTGCTGGGGGTACGTCCCGGTTGTATGCGACGCACTGACTGCGGTTAAGCCTGCTTCTAAAAAACTCCGTCCACGTAACTTGAGTTTGCCCTATTATTTACTGCATAAATAAATGTCTCACTTCCCGCGCCGATATGCTACGCTTCTGTTACGGTGATGGAGGATGCTGTGGAGTGTCGTTAAGGGGATTTGTGCATCGATATAAGCGCACTTTCCTCGCCCACACGATAAGATCGTCGAATATATGCACAGTGTCCTTCCGGGCATAGTGCCAGCAGAGGAAAGGGGCGTATATGCTCAAAACTATTCAGGTTGCCCATGAGCAGCTAAGCGTGACAGCAAAGAGGAGCATCCCCGCTCAAGGCAATGGACGCCGCTTATTACGTCGCCTGCCGCAGATCCAGAGGGAGGTAGCGGAGGTGATCAAGGCCGGTGCCGATTCGGGGAGCCATACCAATGGTTCCCTGGTGGCCGAACTGGAGCGGCGTTTCGCGGAGGTGCTGGATGTGGCCGCTGTGCTGGGAGTCGATTGTGGCAGTTCGGCGTTGCGCGCGGCCTGCGAGTTGCTGCGCCTGCCACCTGGGAGCGAGGTGCTGATGCCGGGCTATACCTTTGTGATGACGGCCTACGCGGTCAGCGATGCCTTTACCGTTGATCCGGTGGAGCAGACGTTCAGCAAACTGGGCCTGATCCCGGTCTTTGTGGACGTTGATCCACGCACATACACCCTCGATCCCAACAAAGCGCGCGCGGCCATCGGCGAGAGGACGGCGGCCATGATCGTCGTGCATATGCTGGGGCAGATGGGCGATATGCGCCCGCTCCTGGACCTGGCGCAGGAGTATGGCCTCTTTGTGATCGAAGATGCCGCCCAGTCCCACGGGGCCACGTATCGCGACGCGCTGACCGGGGAGAGCTGGCACGCGGGCGCCGCCGGGCATTTCGGCTGTTACTCATTGAGCGATGTGAAGAATATCGGCTCGTTTGGCTCTGACGCCGGTATCTTAACGCTCACGCAGAGGCTCCTCGACCGCTATCCCGATATCGTGGAGCTGGCGCGTGGCTGGCGCAATACCGGTCGTATGACGGCGCACCGCTATCGCCACCAGGTCTGGGGATTGCGCGCGCGCATGGACGAGTACTCGGCCGCCGAGTGCCTGGCGGAACTCGAATTCCTGCCGGAGTGGAACGCGCGCCGCCGCGCCATCGCTGCTTGCTACGATGCCGCCCTGGCAGGTTCGTGGCTATGCCCGCCCTATGTCGCCCCCGGTCGCCAGCACGCCTTCTTTGCCTATATGGTTAAAGCGCCCACCATAGAGGCAAAGATGGACCTGGCGCGTCGCCTGAAAGAGGCTGGCGTGCAGGTTGCCGACTCCTATACCGTCGTCGCGGACCAGGAACTCTACCAAACTGGTGCGCTGCCCTGCCGCGTAGAGACGTTGGAGGTCTCCAGAGATCTGGCCGATCTGCTTGTGCCGATCCCCTGCTACCCTGAACTCACCGAAGAGGAGATCGAGCGCATCGCTGGCGTGCTCGCGGCACGCTGAAAGGGATGTGAGTCCGTAGGGCAAGCCCTGCCCTACGGACTCACCCGATTTCCGCTTGTTCCTGCTGCCTTTGTTTAGTACGACTGGCTGAGCCGAGAGGAGTTGAGCGGAGCCCGAAGTTCCCATTGCGGAAGCGCTGCTCCTGTGCATGAATGTCCATTTGGGAATGATCTGGACGCAATCTATCCAGATCATTCCCAAATGGACACGAGAATACCAGAGCATGTTCCGCAAAACCAGGTGGTTATTTTTTGTCCGGCTGGTAGATCAGAGCAAGGGTCCCGAAACTGGGCATCTTGCTTTCGACAAGCCGCAGCTTCGTCTGAGGCGTCCCGTCTGGGAAGAACCGCCTTCCCCTTCCCATGATGTAGGGCAGGACTAAGAACCGATACTCATCGATAAGATCAGTTCCCATCAGCGATTGGACAAGCGTGGCACTGCCATCGATAATAATGTCTTTGCCCGGCTGCTGTTTCAGTTTGGTGATTTCTTCCACCACATTTCCTCTGATGATGGTGGATTCTTTCCAGGGAGCGGTTTCGAGCGTCGTCGAGACCACATATTTTTTCATGCGGTTGAGGATCGGTCCGGGACCATCGCCGGTCGTCTGTGTGGACCAGCCCGGCCAAAGCATTTCATAGGTGGTCCGTCCGAGCAGGTACACATCGCCTTTCGAGTACTCCTCCACTATGTACTCTAGCCTCCTCGCTTCATCCACAGCAGCCTCCTCGGCAGGAGGCCACCAGTGATCCATCGTGTCCGCGTCAAAGACCCCATCCAGGGTCATCCACGCCTTCACCCAGAGCTTTCTCATGTTCGTTCTCCTTTCCCATTCATTCTTCTCTCTGTTCGCCTGAAATATGGTTATCTCGTTGCTTAATCCCTGCCCGGAGACGGTGTTCGTCGTTCACGATGAGCATAGGGCATTCTCCTACACCAATTCTTGAAAACCAGTGCGGCCCTCGCTAGCTCGCGCTTCTCAAGAACAGTGTAAGCATTGGCCTAGCCGCTGGCAAGAGGGTGAGTCACTTTGATGGCTCCATCCGCGTAAAGCATGTTACTGTCCAGTCTCCGCCTGCGTAGCCCGACGCGGGCGAGGCAAGCCATAGTCCCTACGCGGACCGGACACACCTGCGATTTTTAAATGGCCATGAGTGCGATATGCGCAATACATTTGAATACACGAATAAGATGATCCATATCTAAAATGTGCGCGTATACGTCAGTGACCCCCGTAGCCGTCAATGATCCAGGTGTGATTCGCAGTGAATGTAACGATGGGCATGATCTCTATGGGGACTGCGGCGAAGCAGGTGTGAGCTTTTATGCAGGCCGTCCTTATCGAAAACCTCACGGGTTTATTTGAAGGCGGCTCTAAAGCGGTAGTCACACCATGTCATAACGTTCAAATAGATTCTCATGAAAGGAGAGCAAGATGACAAAACTGACACGGCGTGGATTCATTGGCAAAACCTCTATCGGGGTAGCCACGGTTGGTGTCGTTGGTGGCGTGTTGATGGGCGCGCCTCATCTGGCGGTACACGCTGCTTCGCCGGATACTTCGACCACAGATCTCCCTGCTGTCTCGTCCTCTGAACCTATGGCGTTGTATGTACGCGATTTCGCTACGGGTGAAGTTGGTCTGATGGTTGGCGAGCGGGAGATTGTCTACCGTGATACCAATCTGGTGAAGAGCCTTATGAAAGCCGCAAAGTGAACTGCGTCCAACAAGAGGCATTCTATTGTGAGGTGAATGTATGTCATCCCATGCTGAGGCCCCCGAGATCGCTAAAGATCCAGTGGCCGATAATACCGATGTCTATGCGTTTGTCAGTCCAGACAAGCCCGACACAGTTACTCTGATTGCTAATTATGTTCCCCGGCAGGGACCAGACGGTGGCCCAAATTTCTATGTGTTTGGCGATGATGTCCTCTATGAGATCCACATCGACAATGATGGGGATGCGAAAGACGATATCGTCTACCAGTTCCGCTTCCAGACGCAAACGCGCAATCCCAATACCTTTCTCTACAACACCGGCCCGATTACCTCCATCGAGAGTCCTAACTGGAACCGGCCGCAGTTTTATACGGTCACCAAAGTCGTCAAGGGCAAATCGACTGTTCTAGGAACAGGGCTAACGTGTCCGCCCTGCAACGTCGGTTTCCGCTCCACGCCCCACTATGAAGATCTGGCAAAGATGGCCGTTCACAAGCTTCCTGATGGCGAGACCGTATTCGCCGGACAGCGACGTGAGGGGTTCTATGTCGATCTGGGGGCGATCTTCGACCTGGGGGCGCTCCGGCCGTTCCAGAACTTGCATCTGATACCCAGTGCTGCTGCCCTGGGTGTGGATGCAACTGATGAACTCAATGTGCATAGTATCGCCATCCAGATCCCTAAGACCCTGTTGACGCGTGATGGCTCCCATCCCACTGATCCAAGCAGTGCTACCTCGGTCATCGGGGTCTATGCCTCTGCGAGTCGCCAGAAGATGCGCGTTCTGGATGGAGGTGGTGATAGCAAGGGCGTTGGACCCTGGGTTCAGGTCTCTCGCCAGGCGGCCCCACTGTTCAATGAAGTCATCATCCCGCTGGGGCAGAAGAACTACTGGAATTCGCAGAAGCCCAGGAACGATAAGCAGTTCCTCGCGCATGTGGCAAATCCGGAACTGGCAAACTTGTTGCCGGTTCTTTATCCGGGGGTGTTCCCCCACCTGGCGGCTCTGGATGCCTCGAAGGCTCCCCGAGCGGACCTGGAGGCCATCCTGCTCACTGGTCTGCCACCTGGGATCATTGGGGGATTCCAGAATTACACAGGTCCTACACCAGCCGATCTGTTGCGCCTGAATATGGCTATCCCACCAACGGCAAGTCCAAGCCTGCTTGGTCTGCTGGGTGGCGATCTCGCCGGGTACCCCAACGGTCGGCGGGTCATCGACGACGTCACCACGATTGAGCTGCGGGCGATTGCTGGCCTGACCTATCCTCTGGTCAACAAGAGCTATACTCCTGACGCGGCGGCGGGGGCGATCTCGCCTTTTACGGCAGAACAGACCAATAAGGAGACCCTGGGCGGTCCAGTGCCAGGAAACAACCGCTATATAGCAGATTTCCCCTACCTGGGAGTTCCAAAGAGCGGCTACGACGTTCCGAAGAACTAGTGGTCTGACCGTCTTCATGTGACAAGGGAGCAGGCGCTTCCCCCGTCCGCGTAGGGATCCGGCAAGCCGGATCCGTGTGGGCTGAGCCTGAGAG
>JALYTT010000072.1 GCA_030854145.1 Chloroflexota bacterium
CCGTTGACAAGCCCGCCTGTTCGCCAACGAGATGATGATGCCGCCGAAGAACAGACGGCTTGTCAACGGCGCCCCTACCCCTCGTACATCTTCCTTCAGATTATGCCTTGTCCTTCCATCATCTTTTCCAGGAGCCTGCAAAAACCTCCTCCTGCGAAGGCGCCGCTGGCCTGCGCCCTGTTCCAACCACGCTCATCCTGCACAATATTTTTACCTACTTGACAAAGCGATAACAAACAGCTATATTAGATATAGCAATTAGTTATGTGAGAGGGTGTCATGGATCTGGCTGAGAAGATTAAGCACTTACGCACAGTAGAGGGAGAGTTACGCGGTTTGAATCGTCCAATGACGCAGACGGAAGTTGTCGCAGCTATGGAAGAGGAACTGGCCGAGAAGATCAGCCAGGCCTATCTATCGCAGCTTGAGAGCCGCAAGCGTGTCCATCTGACGGCTTCGAGCCGCGATCTCCTGGCGCGTTTTTTCAAGGTCCACCCTGGCTACCTGGTGAGCGATCCCCCTGATTTCAGCACCGACCTGCTAACGGATATGGATCAGGAGGGTGATCGCCTGGATACCTGGTTGGCTGCCAGTGTAGAGGAATGGCATGCTGAGCCGGAGATCCAGCAGTTTTTCACGCGGCTGGCCAGTATTCCTGAGCCGCGCTATTACCTTGCGCTCTTCACACACCTTATGGACCTATCGACAGATGAACTTGAAGCCATTGTGAAGGCTATTCGCCAGGCGCCTACCCATTGACATTTTATTATCGACATCATCGCGCGTATATACAAGGTAGTTTTAACAGCGAAAACGATTGTAGAGCGAGGAGAGATCCATGATCCAGGGTCACTATGCAGCGCCTGGGCAAGGGAAGCAAGCATATATTTTAAGGCCGCACGGGAGCCGTCTTCTGCGGCAGCACCCCATACTTCTGCCCGTAGTGCTCATAGGCAGCGCTACCGGCTTATGTATAAGTAGTTTCTTTGCGGACACGCTTTTTCCCGTGCTGGCATTTTTTGGTGTTGCACCCGCGCTGGTATGCCTCTCGCTTGCCCTGGTCCTGGGGATAGTGGGTATATTGACGGGTATTATCAGCCTGATCGAGCGCTTTGAACCAGGGTCGTCAACATACGACTGTGTTTCCGGAACCGAAGGAGCAGAGCTATGTTAAACATCGCAACTGATCCGCTATCGCTTGTGTTCATCACCTGTTTCCTGATAGGGATGTTCTTCCTGTTGATTACAGGCTTGCTGGGGAACCTGGGGCATGGACACGGGCACTTTCACTTGCATGTCGGCGGGCATGCTCACACGGCCGTTCCCCATACCATAGGACATGCCGGGGGCGCGCATACCGCTGGCCATGCCCCCGCACACGCGCCTGGCCATGC
Organism: Chloroflexota bacterium; assembly: GCA_030854145.1. Next base: position 1,395 of record JALYTT010000072.1, read on the forward strand.
TCCAGGTGCTCATGGAACAGGGAGTCATGGCCAGAATGCGCAGGGTACACAGAATGCGCAGGCCGGTGTGAACCCGCTATCGATGGTATTCTCGTACGTCAATATCTCAACTATCGTTTTCTTTTTGATCGGCTTCGGGCTTTTCGGGTATGTCTTTCATAATACAGCCCATATTGTTACTCAGCTCGCTTTGCTGCTAGCGATTGTAGGCGGCCTTGCACTGACAATGGGGCTGGTAGTGTTGCTTGCACGCATCTTTGGCGAGAGCGACGAAGGAGTTATCTCTGATGTCTCAGACCGCAGTGGCATGTTAGGGAAGGTCAACATGGCTATCCCTGAGAACGGGCTGGGCGAAGTGATCTACGTATCGCCAGGGGGGCAGCGCAAGAGTGTCCCGGCGCGCAGCGTAGATGGTCGTCGCCTGGAGCGAGATCAAGAGGTAGTCGTTGTCAACTACCAGCGCGGCATCGCGGAAGTTGAGACATGGGACCATTTTCTCAACGAGGAGCAGGCAGCCGGTCATGATGCGCCCGTCGCGGCTGATGAACTGGAAAAATTACGTTCTCTCCTGCAAGAATCGGATAGTATGCACACAGAATTAGTAATGCGAACAGATCCACAAAAGGAGTAATGTTGTATGAGTATTGTAGTTATCGTGGCGATCATAGCGTTGGTCATTGTGGTAGTCGGCCTCATTATGATACGAACCTACGCCAGCTTGTTGCGGAAAGTCGGACCGAACCAGGCCTTAATCGTCTATGGCCCGCGAGGCACGAAGGTCATAACAGGGCGCTCAGCGTTCGTCAATCCTCTCTTCGAGAAGGCGCAGCCGTTCTCACTCGAATTGATGTCCTTTGATGTAGCACCGACCCAGGACCTGTACACCACGCAGGGTGTGGCCGTCAACGTCGAGGCTGTCACGCAGATCAAGGCGCGCTCCGACGAGCAGAGCGTCAAGACCTCCGCCGAGCAGTTCCTGAGCAAGTCCCAGCCGGAGCGCGAGAACCTCATCCGTCTGGTCATGGAGGGTCACCTGCGTGGGATCGTGGGCCAGCTCACCGTTGAGGAACTGGTGAAGGACCCGGAGAACGTCGGCTCCAAGATGCTCAAGACCGTCACGCCCGACATGGAGAAGATGGGTCTGGAGGTCATCTCCTTCACGATCAAAGATGTGCGCGACAAAAACGACTACATCACCAACATGGGACGCCCGCAGATCGCCGAGATCCGTAAGGCGGCCGATATCGCGGCGGCCCTCGCCCAGCGGGATACGCAGATTCAGCAGGCCAACGCCTCGCGCGAGGCCTCCGTTGCCAGGTCGCTTGCCGACCAGGGGCGAGTGAAGGCCGAGACCGAGTCGCTGGCGTTGCAGGCCGAGTCGCAGCGTAACCTGGCACTCAAAAAGGCCTCCTTCGATGCCGAGGTCAAGAAGCAGCAGGCCAGCGCGGACAAAGCCTACGACATCCAGACCAACATCTCGCAGCAGCAGGTGGTGGCGGAGGCCATCAAGGTCACCGAGGTTGAGAAGACCGCGCAGATCAAGGTGCAGCAGGCTGAAATTCAGCGTCGCGAGCTTGAACTGCAAGCCACGATTCAGAAGGCCGCCGAGGCCGAGCGCCGGCGCGTCGAAACGGTGGCCGAGGCCGAGCGCCAGCGCTTGATCTTTGAAGCCCAGGGTCAGGCGGACGCCACCAAAGCGCGTGGTATCGGTGATGCCGAAGCCAACAAGGCCCGTGGCCTGGCAGAGGCCGAGGCGAACCGCGCGCGTGGTCTGGCGGATGCCGAGGTGATCCGCGCCAAAGGTCTGGCCGAAGCCGAAGTCATTCGCGCGAAAGGTGAGGCCGAGGCCGACGCCATGCAGGTCAAAGCCGCCGCGTACCATGAATACAACCAGGCTGCCGTGCTCGATAAACTGCTCACGGGTATGCCGGAGATCGTGCGAGCCATCTCTGAGCCGCTCAGCAAGATCGACAAGGTCACTATCGTCTCCACCGGTGGTGGCGACGGCAGTGGGGGCATCGGCGCCAGCCGGCTGACCGGCGATGTCATGAACATGGTGGCGCAGGTGCCGGCCCTCTTCGAACTGCTCAGTGGCACCCATATCCATGATCTGATGTCGCAGGTGCCGGCTCTGCGCGTTCAGGAGGACCAGAAGGGTACCGCCAACGGTAATGGCAAGGGCAATGCCAGCGCGAATAGTACCGGCATGGTTGATGCTGCATCCCACGAGAAGTAGTTCAACGTATAGAGTGTATAGGCTCTGCGCGCAGAGCCTATACACTCTTGTCTTAGAGGGCAGTATCTGGAGGGGAGATTCTGGATGAATCTGTTGGAACGTGTGCTCACCTTATTACGCGCCAATGTCAATACCATGGTAGAGAAGGCCGATGACCCGGAACATGTCTTGCGGCAATTGCAGCAGGACATGCGTAATCAGTTGATGCAGGTCAAGACCCAGGTCGCCACGGCCATCGCCGAAAGCCATAAGCTACAGAGCCGTTACAAGGAGAAGCTGGCGGAGGCCGAGGTATGGCAGAGGAAGGTCGAGCAGGCGATTCACCAGAAGAATGACACTGCCGCGCGCGCGGCGTTGACGAAAAAGAACGATAGTATGCGGCTCGCGGAGCGCTATCGCCAGCAACAGAAGGAGCAGGACCAGTTTGTGCTGACGATGCGTGGTGTGTTGAGCCAGCTTGAGACCAAGATTGGAGAGGTTGAGGCCACCGTCGATCTGTTGACCACGCGCAGGCGCAATGCCCTGGTCCAGCAGCGCACCTATGATGCGCTCAGCAAAGCTGGCAGTCCGCAGGGCAAGGAACGTGTGGCCCACGCGCTGGATGCCCTGATGGAGGCTGAGGCGCGGGCGCGGGCGCAGGCTGAGCTGCACAGTCGCGGCCTCGATGTAGAGCTGGCGCAGATCTCCGAAGAGCAGTTGGTCGAGCAGCAACTCAACGAACTCAAGTCCCAGATGCATACTCCGCCCGCCCGCCGGCCTCTGTTGCACGAAGGCCACGCCCAGCCGGCTCCACTGATCGTGCCACCTCCACAAGATGCAGGCCCCGCACGGGAGCCGCTTCCAGAACCAGTACCCGCCGAGGATGGTCAGCGGCAAACTCTCCCCCAGGCGCTGGCGAAAGATCTGAATGCTGAGCAACTTAAGAAGTTGTTGGAATCGTAGCGGACGCGCTATTCTATCTGAAAAACACTGCGAAAGCCACAAGGATCGCCAGTGCGATGATCATTCCCACAATAAATGAGAAGCGGTCGTTGCGCTTCTGTTCTGCGGTCCGGGGTGTTCTATCATGCATGATATTATTCCTTAAGTATAGCTGGACTGACCCAATCTATTTGACAAGTGGAGAATGCTCCCAACCCGCGTAGGGATTCGGCTTGCCGCATCGTGTGGCAGGCTCTTGGGCCTGGGTGGCCTCCTCCCTGGCCGCGCAAGCGAGGCCAGACACGGATGCGGCAAGCCGAATCCCTACGCGGGTTGGGGACGCCCTTATTATCACTTGTTACAGATTATAGCGCGGCGGCAATGGACCCTTCCACGTTTGCCATGACTTCGAGGCTTTCCACAGGGTCGGCTTCGCGCGTCGTGATCAGGACCTGGAACGCGTTGCGGTCGTCACCGATCAGGCGCAGCAGGATGTGATGGCTGGCGCTGGTAATGACGGTGTCCTCGTAGGTGCCCCAGCCTGCCTGCGTCAGCGAGAGGAGCGCGCCGTGCAGCACTCTGCCCAGGGAGCTGCCTATCACTGAGAGATCGAGATCTTCCACAGATACCTGCGCGATGGGCTGTCCATCCAGACCCACAATCGCGGTCGCGATAAAGCCGGGGATAGAGTAGCCCAGCGTTTGCAGGGCCGTGACGATGGCGCTGTTATTGCGCCGGGGAGCGCGGGATGCATAGACGCTGTTGGCCTCCTCCAGCGAGGGCAGGGGACGGCTCGCCTGGCGTGTCTCCGGCGGTCTCAGCGGGGGCAGCACACCACTCTCATGGCGCTTTTCAACAGGCGGGATATCTCCACTTTTGCGCGTTATCGAGGTAAGACTCTGCAATGGCCCGCTCGGCGGCGGGGCGGGATGTTGCGGCGGCTGCCATTCGGGCGAGCTAACGCGGCGCATGCTCCCGCCAGTATCGCTAGAAAGCGGCTTGTGCGGCGTGATCGCTGCGTTGTTCAGCGGCGGCTCTGTTGATTTTGGGATGGGCCGCGCCTGCTGAGATAGAGAGGGTGGGGTCTGCTGCGGCTGCCACTCGGCCAGAGGCTGTTGGGGAGTGGGTATCGCCGTTAGTGGCTCACTGATGGGACGCGCCGGGGAAGACAGCGGCACCATATCGGCCTGGGTCGGTTGATCTGTCAGCCACGAAGGCAGGTCGTTGCGCTGTCCGGCTGCTGTCTTATGCACAATGGACGGCGTGATCGTGCCTGTGTTGCCGGAGCTATGCGATCCGTTGCGTTTCTCTGCGGGCACTCCATTGTCTGTATTCTCGCTTACCGCGCGGATGACCCGCATATCCCCTGTGCCAGTGCCGGGAGGGGCGCCTGGGATATGGCCAGTGGGCCGCCACCACTCTTGCTCCTGCAGCGCCTCTTCCAGGTCGGGTGCCCCACTCAAGGTGTCAGTCTGCGGCGGCGCCTGGGGAGACAGCGGGTCAACAAAAAACACAAAAGGACTGTCGTCTACCGCTTCCGCTACGGGAGGGGTTGACGTGAGCGCCTCAAGCTCGCTGCTGGGCTGAATGGCGGCGGCGTACTTGCTGCGATACTGCAAGGCTTTAAGAATGAGGCGCGAGAGCGGTTGTGTGACGTTGGGAGCGATCTGCTCATTGTAAGGCTCGTGGCTCACGGTGCCATTTTTATGCGCGGCCAGCGCGAAAAAAGCCTCCTCGCCTTGCAGGATGCCATACTCGGCCCACACCAATTCGCCGTTCTGGAACCGCAGCAGGCCGCGCTCCTCCAGGCCTATAGTAACGACAAGCGCGATATTCTTGCGACTCAGCGTAATGATCTGGATCACATCCAGCAGATCGAACGAATCCAGATTAGCGGAAAAGCCGGTCTGCTGGAAGAGGCGGCGGATCTCTTCTTTGAGCACATGCAGATTGATGGGTTTCTCTAAATAGCTGATCACACCGCTTTCAAGTGCCTGGGTGCGCACTTCGGGGGGACCGGGGTCGGCGATCATCATTAGATAGGCATTCGGGCGGTACAGGCGCAGCCACTGGATCAACTCGAAGTCATCGGCGCCGGCGATTTTCAGATCGCCGATCACCACACCATAGTCGTCAGCCAGCAGCGCACGGATAGCCTCGGCGCCGCTCGCGACACCCTGCACAAGATAGCCATCTTTGCGGAGCGAGTTGACAATACTGCGGTTGAGGTCTTCCTCATCCTCAACCACGAGAATGCGCCATTGATCAGACATCGTTTGCTACCCACCTTGAAACCGGTTTTGCTTGCCGGTGCTTGACCATTTACACCCAAACAAAGAAACCGTGGCCCGTTACCTGGCGCGGCGCTCCCTTGCTATTCTTCCTCACTGAGCATTGCGATTAGTATAGCATAATGCCCATGAATATGAAATATTCATGCAGCAAAAATAGAAAAACAGGCCATTGCCCACGTGAAATGGCGGGGTAGGCCCTCGCGCGTATGTTTGATGTGGTACTATCAAAGAAACGTAATGGAGAGTGGGACTATGCAGCATGAAACTGAGCAAGACACGTGGAAACGCGCGGCGGGGGAGGCCGCGGCCGAGCTAGTCGAGACGGGTATGGTCATCGGGCTTGGCTCAGGTTCGACCGCCGAGTACATGGTGCAGGCGCTGGCCAGGCGCATCCAGGCGGGCCTGCGCATTGTGGGCGCGGTGCCTACGTCGCTGCGCACCGAGCAACTCGCGCGCGACCTTGGCATTCCGCTGACAGACCTGGATCGCCATCCTGAGCTTGATCTGGACCTTGATGGGGCCGACGAGATCGATCCACAGTTGTACCTCATCAAAGGCGGTGGAGGCGCGCTGTTGCGCGAGAAGGTGGTGGCCTCGGCGGCGCGCCGTTTTGTAGTGATCGCCGATGTCAGCAAGCAGGTGCAGTCCTTAGGCTATCGCTTCCCTCTGCCCATCGAGACCATCCCCTTCGCAGTCACTCCGGTCAGGCGCCACCTGGAGGCGCTGGGGGCCGCTGTGCAGGTACGCCAGCGCGACAACCGGGCGGTCCTTACCGATAACGGGAACGTCATCCTGGACTGCACCTTCACCGGAGGCATCTCCGACCCGGTAGATATGGAGGCGCGTATCCGCCGCATTGTCGGGGTGGTCGAGAGCGGCCTGTTCCTGCACATGGCGGCGCAGGCCATCATCGGAGGCCCGCAGGGCGTGACGCGGCTGGCTTGAAGGGCGCGAGCAGGCGACCTGCATTTCTTGACAAGCAGCAGGCTGCCGGGTATACTCTGAAGCAATGTCGCAACCTCCTTCGTATTCTCTACTGAGAAGAAATGCGGGAGGTTTTTTTCCAGGCATTGTGCCAGCGTACATGTAGAACCTCTTCGCACGTCATCCGCATGTTCACCTGATAAAGGAGTTCTCACTTGAGCAAGGACACCCTGGACGAGCCACAGGAGCCACAGGCCAAATTTACGCCTCCCCGGCAGAGCATCTGGGCACTGAACACGAGACGGATAGTGATGGCCGGCGTGCTGGTTGGTATCACGATTATTTTGGGGCTGCCAGGTCTCAACGTCGGTTTCATCCCTGTACCCAATTCCACCGGGCATGCGACTATTGAGCACCTGCCAACGATCATCGCGGGCGTGCTGGAAGGCCCGGTTATCGGCATGATCACCGGTTTTTTCTTCGGACTCATGAGCTTCCTCAATGCTGGCGTTCCCTTATTTAAAGACCCGCTGATTGCCTTTGTGCCGCGTATCCTCATTGGCCTGACATCCTGGCTGGCCTTCGCCGGTTTGAAGCGCTTCAACATCGATGTGGCCGCCGCCGCCGCAGGTATTATAGGCGCGCTAACGAACTCTGTTTTCGTCATCGGCTTCGGCATCGTGCGCGGCCTCTTCCCGGCTGCGCTCATCCCCCTGGTCATCCCGCAGGCGCTTATAGAGATGGTGGTTGCTGCTATCCTGACCGTGCTCATTGCGCGCGCATTCTATATTGTGCAGGGACGAGTTGTGCGCGCGCCCGACAAGAAATCCCGCGACCAGCTTCCTTATTAACGGTTATGATCGAAGTCAATGGCGCTACATTTAGCTACAGCGAGCAGGGAGAATCTGCATTGCGCGATGTCCACCTGCGCATCGACGCGGGTGAGACCGTTGCCATCATCGGCCACAATGGATCGGGGAAGAGTACGCTCATGAAGGTGCTCGCCGCCATCCTGACGCCGGCTGGTGGCACGGTCACGGTGGATGGTCTGCGCACCGATGCCGGGGGAGAGGCCCTCTGGACCATTCGCCAGCGCGTGGGCATCGTCTTCCAGAACCCCGACGATCAGTTGGTGGCCAACACCGTCATTGATGAGATCGCCTTTGGCCCGGAGAACCTGGGGCTGCCCCGCTTTGAAATTGTCGAGCGCGTGCAGGAGGCCATGGAGCTGCTCGAATTGCAGCCATACGCGCATATGGCCGTCAGCGACCTGGCCCTGGGCCAGAAGCAGCGCCTGGCGGTCGCCGGCGTGCTGGCCATGCGTCCGCGCTATCTGCTGCTTGATGAGCCGACGACTATGATCTCAGGCCGTGTCGCGCGCCAGTTGCTGAGCGTGGTGCGCCGGCTGGCCAGCGAGCGCGGGATCGCGGTGATCCATATCACGCATTTTATGCACGAGGTGGCCGACTTCCAGCGCGTGATCGTGATGGACGCGGGGCGTATCCTCATGGATGACACGCCGGCGGCCGTCTTCGCGCGCGTTGACGAACTGCGCGCCGTTGGGTTGGATGTGCCGCTGGTCACCGCGCTCGGCCAGCGTTTACGCGCGCGCGGCTGGCCCGGAATGCCAGAAGTAGTGCTCGCCAGCGACGAATTGAAGGCAGGCCTATGCTCTTCGAACTGAGGGATGTCCATTATACCTATATGCGCGATACGCCGTTTGCTTTGGAGGCGCTCAAGGGCCTCTCGCTCTCGATAGCGGCGGGGCAGACGGTCGCGCTGGTGGGGCCGACGCAGGCCGGGAAATCAACGGTAGTCAATCTGCTGGTCGGCCTGATGAAACCGGCGCGTGGGGCGTTGCTCTTCAATGGTGATGATATGAGCGCGCCATCCTTCGATATTGAGCGCATCCGCTCCACGGTTGGCGTCGTCTTTCAATCTCCTGATGCGCAGATCTTCGAGGATGTGGTCGGCAAAGATGTCTCCTTTGGTCTGCGTCGCAAGAAGGTGCCGCTGGCGGAGTCGCGGCGGCGGGTGCAGGAGGCCCTGGAGGCGGTGGGGTTGCCGTACGAGGACTTCCGTTCGCGCTACACATATGCCCTCAGCGGTGGCCAGAAGCGCCGCGTGGCCATCGCTGGCGTGCTGGCGCTGCAACCGGAGGTGATTATCTTCGATGAACCCACAAGCGGCCTGGACCCACGTGGGCGGCGCGAACTGCTGGACCTGATCCAGCGCTTGAAGCAGCAGCATAACCTGACCATCATCTATACCTCCAGCGGCCTGGAAGATATCATCGGGCTGGCAGACAGCATTTATATCCTGAACCAGGGCCGGCTGGCCATGAGCGGCACGGCGCGCGAGCTGCTCGCACGTGCGGACGAACTGGCCGCGCTGGATATCACGCTGCCGGAAGCGACGCAGATAGCCCTGGCGCTGCACGCGCTAGTACCCGGCTTCCGCACTGATCTCCTGAGCCTTGATGAGTTGGAGGCCGAAATTATCAAGTTGGAAGATGTGTTCCGGGATGCCTCTGCACAGCAGATTGGTACTGGGGAGGTGGGATGAATGATTGAGCTTTCGAGGACGATTACCTTTGGGCGTTTTATCGATAACCATTCTGCGCTTGCGCGTATGGACCCACGGGCCAAGATGCTCTGCGCTATCCTGCTTATCGGGCTGTTCTCGTATGTTGGCACCTTTGCCGCGCTGGCCCTCTGCCTGCTGTGCTGCGTCTTAGTGCAGGCGCTTTCAGGTTTGCCGATAGCGTATGTGCTGCGGGGCTTCAAGTTTCCCTTGCTCTTTGTGCTGTTCCTTTATGTCTTTCAAGTCCTCTTTTATGTCTCTCCTACCCAGCATACAACGCTGATCTGGCACTGGTGGCTCCTGGTCCTCTCGCGCGAGGGTCTCATCCACAATGCGCAGATATGCATCCGTGTGCTCCTGCTGTTCTATCTTGTCTCGATGCTGATGTTCACAACCTCGGTAGTGGACCTCACCGATGGCTCAGAGGCCCTGTTTTCGCCGCTGCAAAGATTGCGCGTCCCCGTGAACGACCTGGTGATGGTATTTGTGATTGCCTTGAAGTTCGTGCCCATCCTCGTCGGGGAGGTTGAACGTCTGACGAAGGCGCAGGCCACCCGTGGAGTGCGCTTTGATAAGGGCAACCCTATCCAGCGCGTCTACCAGTTCGGTTCGCTGCTGGTCCCGCTCTTCCTCAGCGGCTTCCGCCGCGTCGATGCCCTGACCATTGCCATGGAGGCGCGTGGCTATCGTGGTGGCTATCGTGGTTGGCGGCGCACCAGGCGGCGCGAGATGCGCTTCACGTGCGCCGATACCCTGGCGATGATAGGTAGCGTGCTTGTATGTGGCGTGATCGTTTTTGTGAATATCTTTTCACGCTTCTAGCTGTATAATATAGGCACGCCTGGTAGGCAGCCATGATGGCAAGCATCATAGCGACCACAAGCATCATGGCGACCGCAAGGGGCGCCACTACACATTCCCTACCGTAATAATCAAAGCAATGCTACAAGATAACCTGATCCCATTGGCGGGAACTATGTGTAGTGGCGCCCCTTGCGGTCGCCAACAAGATAACTGTCATAAATACCATAAAGTCGCCAATTCCGACTCATAAAGTCGCCAATTGATTGAGCTTAATTAGAAAACTTGTTTCTCCTTTTTCTGACGCATATCATCGCCCAAACTCCAGATTGACTCATAAACCTGCCTGAAAAGATTGTACACACGAACTCACGAAATCCTCTCTAGATAATGTCGTTCCCTCTCTTTTTTAGGCGAATAATTGCGTCAAGGTGGCGAGGTTATGATCCTGGCGGACTCCTTTTCAACCACGAGAGATATCCCGTCCGTTTCTTCTGACCGCCTGCGGAAGGCCAGAGATGCCGCTCAGGCATGGCAAAGGGGCAACCCCTCCCTTGACAAACTATCCTGTTCGGCATATACTATGTATCAGATACTGTTTATCACACAGTAGAAAGATGACACATGACACATGACATCTTAGACACGCTCCGTTTGGAGCTGCGGCGTGGCTGCCTGATTCTGGCGGTGCTGGCCCAGTTGCGGGTCGAACACTATGGCTACGCGCTGCGCAAAGCCCTGGCTGAGCAGGGCATCGATATCGATGCGAACACACTCTATCCGCTGTTACGGCGGCTGGAGAACCAGGGGTTGCTCGAGAGCATCTGGCGTGAAGAAAACAAGCGCAACAAGCGTTTCTATCATCTCTCATCTGCGGGCGAGGGCATTCTTTCCCAACTGCTGCAGGAGTGGAACGCCTTTGACGCCTCGCTGAACCGTATCATCGGCGGTGATTTTCTCTCCGATGTGACGCGACTGTAACCAACGACTTTTGTGGAGGAACTCTCATGGATTTGCTTGATCGCTATGTGCGTGCCGTCAAAACGTACCTGCCCCGGGCACAGCAAGATGACATTGTCAAAGAACTCTCCGCCAACCTGTACGCGCAGATGGAGGACCGCGAAGCAGAACTCGGTCGCCACCTCACCGAGGCCGAAGATGAGGAACTCTTGAAGCAACATGGCCATCCGCTGCTCGTCGCAGAGCGCTATCAGACCAACCAGGGACGCCTGGTCTTTGGCCGGCAACTGATCGGCCCGGCCCTGTTTCCGTGGTATGTCAAGGTACTCAGCTTCACGATGGGGATCTCAGTGCCCCTCTCGCTGCTGGTACAGATTGTGCTTGCCCAGAACGGCGTGCAGATCACCTTGGACGGAATACTCACGAGGCTCGTAATCCAGATTATCGTGCAGTTTGCCATTATTACGAGCCTCTTCGCGGCGGTACAAAACAGCCTCCCTCTGTTCCGCTGGAACAAGGAGCGCCAGCCAGAGCGGCCTGCAGCGGGTCGCGCAGGGCAGGCGATTCCACGCGGGGAGTCAATCGCCCAAATCATTGTGAACCTGGTAGTGCTCTCCTGGTTCTGGGGAGTGTTCCAAACACCTTCCCTGCTCGTTGGCCTCACCGTTGGCAACTACCAGCTCGGACCAATGTGGTACCAGATTGTCGTGCCGAGCCTCCTGGTCATTGTGGTGAGCATCACCCAGGCGGTGATCAACCTCTTTCGTCCCGCCTGGACGCGCTTTCGCCAGGCAATGCGCCTGGTGACAGACAGCGCGGCGTTGCTCATCGTCGTTTTTCTGCTCCGAGCTGGCAACTGGGTCGTACTTGTCCACCCCAACGGCCCTGGCGGGAGCTCACTGGGAACTATCAATACCTACGTGTCCTACGCTCTGTGGATCACGCTGATTGGCATTGGTATTGCGGTCCTGGTCGATGCCTGGAAGTTGATTCGAGGCGAACTGAGGCGGGCAGTTCCCGCTTGGGAATAGTGAGGCAAAGTAGTTCTCATTTCCTGACAAAGAATACTGACTCATATCGTTGCCCAGTTCTGCCTTTGACACATATCTCCCCGTTTCTGCGAATTTATCAGTCAAATTACAATAACCTGATCCCATTGGCGGGAACTATGTGTAGTGGCGACCCTTGCGGTCGCCATGATGGCTTGCCATGATGGCTATTGGGACAGCCTGAAGAGAGCATAAAAAAAATGAGGAATGACGTACATTCCTCAACAACATAAATAAGTATACCATATTTTCGCTGAAAAAGCAAGGCATTTTTTATACAAATTCACCATATCCAGGCAATTCTAAAAATCCGCTCATAAATGTTGACAAACTATCATCTGATCCGTATACTTGTAACATATTCCTTCACAATATCGTCCCTCTACACTATGGAGCCGCTATGGAGAATACATCCATACTTGTTGATGTGCTGGTGATTGGAGGTGGGGTTGTCGGCTCCGCTATCCTGCGTGAGTTGTCACGGTATGACGTACACACCGCCCTGCTGGAACGCCTCCCCGATATCTGCGATGCCACCAGCAAGTCGAACAGCGCGATTGTGCATACGGGCTTTGATGCTTCTCCAGGCTCGCTTGAAGCTGCCCTGTTGACGGAGGCGCGCGAGCTGTGGCCCGAAGTCGTTGATAACCTGCACATCCCGTATTTACAGACTGGCGCGCTCATGGTAGCCACCAGCGCGGAAGAGAGCGCCACCATCGAGAGCGAGATTATCCCCAAAGCCGAACGCAACGGCGTCTCCCTGCCGCGCCTGGCGCGCGAAGAGATCCTGGATGCAGCGCCCTACATCAGCGAACAGGTCAGAGACGGGGTGCTTGTCGAAGGTGAAGCCATCATCGATCCTTTCTGGACGACGCGCGCGTATTGTGAGAGCGCCGCCCTCAACGGGGCCGAGGTCTTTCTCGGCGAGGCGGTGACCGGTATCACCATAGAGGACAGGCGTGTACGCGTGCAGACGAGCGCCGGGAGAACGTTTGTCGCGGCCATGGTGGTCAACGCCGCTGGATTGTGGGCCGACGAGGTGGCGCGCCTGGCCGGAGATAGCTCCTTTCAGATAACCCCGCGCAGGGGCCAGTTTATGATCACCGAAGAGGATCAGGGCGTCGCGCAGATCATCCTGCCGGTGCCGAGCAAGATCTCCAAGGGCATCCTGGTGACGCCGATTGTCTTTGGCGGCGTCCTGCTGGGGCCAACGGCGGAAGAGGTCACGACCAAAACCGACCTGGCGACCACGGCTGAAGGGCTGGCACGCATTCGCGAGGGTGTCGCGAAGCTTGTGCCGGCCATGGCGGGGGTCTCAAGCGTGCGGCAATTCGCGGGTCTGCGCGCCGTCAGCAGCACCGGCGACTACATCATTCGGCCTTCGACGGTCAGTTCGCGCCTGCTGCATGTCGCGGGCATTCGTTCCACTGGCCTCTCGGCCTCGCCGGCTATCGGGCGTTACGTTGCCAGGCTGGTGCGTGATGAGCTGGGCCTCGCGACGCGCAGCACTTTCCAGGCGGAACTGCCTGCATACCTGGCCGATACGCGGGCCGATGAGGGCGATGTCGTCTGCCTGTGTCGCTCGATCACGCGGGGAGAGGTACTGGCGGCCCTGCGTAGTCCGTTGCCGCCTCGAACGCTGGATAGCCTCAAGCGGCGCACGGGGGCGATGCTGGGCGATTGCCAGGGCAATATCTGCATGCCGCAGCTCATCGACCTCTTCCAGCAGCAGCTTGGGCGCGACCCCTTGACTCTAGAAAAGAACGCCGCCCACTCATGCCCTATCGTAGACACCATCAAACGGAGGGACGCCGTTAATCGTAGGGGCGCCGGAGAACGTAGGGGCGCCGGAGAACGTAGGGGCGCCGGAGAACGTAGGGGCGCCGTTTACAAGCCCGAAGCGCCCGCACCGGGGAGGCAGATGTAGATGGAAGAACGCTATGACCTGGCAATTGTAGGTGCGGGCCTGAGCACATTGAGTATGCTGAGCGCCGGAGCCAGCAACGTACGGACAGTTGTGCTGGATTACCAGGAAGCGGCGGGCGGTTTTTTACAGCCGCTGCTGCCCGCCACTGGCTTTGAGGACGTTTGGGAACTGACGCGCACATTTCGTATGCCGGCGGGCGTCACAATCTATCTTGGGACAACGGCGGTGGGCCTGCTGCCGGCACTGGACCCTGGCGAGCCGCACATCGTCATGGTGCGCCAGCGTCAGGGAACGAGGCAGATACATGCGCGGCGTGTGCTCATCGCTTGCGGTGGGCTGGAGGCCACGCGCGAGCACGCGCAGATCCCCGGCACGCGGCCCGCAGGCGTGATGACGCCGATCCTGGCGCTGCAATTGCTCGCGCGCGGCTATCTGCCGGGCAGGCAGGCGCTCGTGTACGGCAGCGATCGCTACGCCGAGGCCACGGCGCGGCGCCTGAGCGAGGCCGGGCTACAGGTCACGCATATCGCATCCGCGGCAAATGCTGGCGGACATGGCGGAGTGGCGGGCGAGATCGTGGAGATCGTGGGCTTTCCGCGCCTGGAGGGAGTCAGGCTGCGCCGTGGTGGCCAGATTGTCGAGCAGGCGGCGGATATGCTGGTCTACGCCGCCGGTATGCTGGCAAACACCCACTGGCTCAAGGGCAGCGGCGTCCTCACCGGAGAGCACGGAGCCATCCAGGTTGATGCCGGCTACCAGACAAACATCGCGGGCATCTACGCGGTCGGCACTGTCGTCGCGCCTTCGCTCGACCACAGTGACTCGATTACTATGGGGAAGGAGGTAGCTTCTCTTATCGCGGGAGGATTATCATGAAGCTGAACGGCTCAGTCATCGTCAATGCGCCTCAGGAAGAGGTCTGGCATCTTTTCATGGACCCGACACAACTGTGCCGGGTCATACCGGGCTGCGAAGAGGCCCGGCAGCAGGACGCAACCCACTACGAGGCCGTGCTTGCGGTCAAAGTCCAGTTCATGACCATCCGCTCGAAAGCGCAGGGCACATTGCTGGAGACCGAGGGGCCGCGTCATCTCGTCGCCGAGATGGTCGGGGAGCCGCTGGCCATGGCCGGAGCCTTCCGGGCGCGGCTGGTCATCGATCTTGTGCCGGTGACGGAAGGAACCGATGTCCAGTATAGCATGGATCTCACGATGTTTGGGCGGCTGGCAAGCCTGGGCGAAGCCATCGTGCGTTCGACCTCGCGGCGCCTGACGGCGCAGTTTGCCGCCAATGTGGCCACGCTTTTCAACGATTCCGACAAACCGTAAACGTCATCCAGCATCCATCGAAAGGAGCTGATCTATGTCGCTCACCGAAAACACCCAGGTGCAAGGCGGAGCTGAAGAGCACATCCTGCAGAAATACGGCTACCAGCAGGAATTCCGGCGCGAGCTTAAGCGCTTTGCATCTTTCGCGGTCGGGTTCTCATTCATTTCAATTACTACTGGCATCTTCTCTACCTATGGCGCGGTCCTGAACTGGGGCGGACCTCTGGGCATCTGGACCTGGCCCTTCGTCGTCCTGGGCCAGTTGTTCGTCTCGCTGGTCTTTGCCGCCCTGGCCTCGCGCATCCCGCTGGCTGGTTACTCCTATCAATGGGCCTCGCGCCTTCTCAATGCCAAGGTTGGCTGGCTCATCGGCTGGGTCTCCTTCACGTTTCTTACGGTGGTCATCGTCTCAGTGGACTATTCTATTGCCCAGGTTGTGCTGCCCAGCCTCTTTCATTATATGGAAACGCCTCAGAACGCCTGGCTAGCCACCGCGATTATCATCCTCCTCCAGATGCTGCTGGTCATGTTCTCTACCTACTGGTCCACGCGCATCAATAACGCGGCGGTGGGTACCGAGGTCGTGGGCATCGTTGGTCTGGCGGTGCTGCTGATCGTCGTGGGAGCCGTGCGCGGGCTACTGCATCCTGATCACCTGTTCACTATGGGCGCCATTGCCTCGAATGGGTATTTCAATCCTGGTGCGCTTTTTGCCACTGGCCCGTTCATGCTCTCCTTCTTGCTGGGGGCCTACACCATCGTAGGTTTTGAGTCAGCGGCCAATCTGGCGGAGGAGACGCAGGACGCGCACCGCGTGGTACCCTTTGCCATGTGGTCCTCCGTTGTCCTGAGCGGCATTGTGGGCTTCGCCTTTCTCATCGCGCTCAACCTGGCTTCCGGCGACCTCAAGGCTCTGGCAGGCTCCGCTACACCCGTGGCGGATATTGTCACGCGGGTGCTGGGCACCGTCGTTGGCGACATCTTCCTGGTGCTGGTGACCTTCTCGATCTTTGCCTGCGGTCTGGTGATCTTTATGACGGCAACGCGCCTTACCTGGGCCATGTCGCGTGACGAGCGCTTCCCTGGCTACCAGGTGTTGCGCGAGGTCAACCGCCGCACAGGCACGCCGATGGCTACCACCATCCTGCAAGGGGTGATCTGCGAGCTGGTGCTGGCTGTGTTTGCTATTATGGGCATCATCGCCCCTCAGATCAATACGCTGACCAACCTGTTCGGCGCGGCTACCCTGCTGCCGGCCATCATCTACCTGGCTACGGTGATCTTCTACATCATTGTGCGCAAACGTCTGCCACAGGTAGCCGGCTTCAATCTGGGGGTCTTCGAGTGGCCAATCGTTATCCTGGCGCTCGCCTGGCTGCTCTGGGAACTGGCCATCTTCCGCGATGCGCAATTTGCCGCGCCGTGGGTGTACACGCTGGTCATGGTCGGTATCGGGGTTCTGTACTTCATATATATGCTTGTAGCGCGACCACGCGCGCTGGATACGATCCCCCTCGAAGGAACTGAGCCTGTTGTGCCTAATGAGGGCGTAGGATAACCTTTCTCTTTGTAGGGTCCTCAACCGTAGGGGCGCCGTTTACAAGCCCGCCTGGCAAGCCGATGTGCGCGTGGTGAGACGCGGGCTTGTAAAC
>JALYTT010000073.1 GCA_030854145.1 Chloroflexota bacterium
GCCCTACGGATGCGCGGAGACGGCCCATCGATTCTTGCCCTTAACTTGACGCTTATTGCGGGCTTGTAAACGGCGCCCCTACGTCTCATGCACCTTCTTCTCGGGACAGATGAATGCCGTGGAAAGCGCTCCGCAAAAAACCTCCCCCTGCGCAGGCGCCGACAAGGCCTGCGCCCGGTCCCTACGTGACCTCTTCCATTAAAAAAAGATAAGAAACTCTTGAGCTTATCATTACAAAAGATGAGAGAGAAATCAGTATGCATGGGCGTTGTTTAGTTTCTGCTTAGAGCTATCCAAGGAAGAGCTTATAGGGCACAAAATGTCTTGTATTCTCTTTGAGAACACGCTATTCTACCTTCAGTAGAAGAAAGCGAGGACATAACTCATGCAGTTGCAAGAACGCACCCCGGATACCCAGAAAGCCCTTTCTGAGTACACCGATGGATTTCTGGCTCAACAAATACTCTCAGACGACCAGCAGGCTTTCGAGGGCCTGGTCAATCGCTATAACACGGGACTCTTCAACTTCATCTGCCATTTCCTGGGCGACTATGACCAGGCGTGCGATATCCTGCAGCAAGTGTTTCTCCATCTCTATATTTCCCTGCCAAAGCTACGCACCGGGGAGCCGTTGAAGGCTTGGCTCTTCCAGGTCGCGCGCAATCGCTGTCTGGATGAGTTGCGCCGCAAGCGTGCCATCCACTTCTCAGAGTTGGAGACCAGCAGTGACGAGGACGAGATCTCCCCACTGGCCGCCATGCCCGACCCCGGTCCCCTGCCCGACGATCTTGCTGAGCGCCAGGATGTGCAAGATGCCCTGCGTGAGGCCATTGCTGGTCTGCCGCCCAAGTTCCACTCCGTTGTGTTGCTGCGCTATACCGCGCAGTTGAGCTTCTCGGAGATCGGCCAGGTGCTTGGTATGCCCGAAGCCACCGCCAAGACCTATTTCCAGCGCGCCAAGCCCCTCCTGAGAGCTGCCCTCAAAGACCGCTTACAGGTCAGCGAGATGCCGGTGTGAACTAACACGCCGGCTCCCTCAGGCAAGTCCCTGCCCATCTTGCAGGTATGCTCGTGCCTGAGCCGGGAAACGGGCGCTGTCATCTTTGAAACAGGGTGGCAGCAAGTGAAACTTCCCTCTTATCCCATTCGTGCAGACAGCAGAGACATAACATGGAGTGAGAGGGAATAAGCAATGCAGTATAATCAACATCTCTTCTTTGCCAGAGACCTGGCTGGCGACACACAATCCACAAACACAATCTTGCCGGAAGACGACGTTGATCAGTTCTTCATGGACCAACTGCCTTGCTATCAGCCGCCCCCGGCGCTGCTTGAACACATCCTCAAGAGTGCCGCGCAAACTTCGCGCAGGCGCGAACCCCTGAATACTGCTGCCACTATCATCGACCTGGCTCTGGTCCGCGCCAGAAAGCGCGAGCTGTGTTAATAAGCCTTTTCGCCGGGATCAGACGTTCTCCTCCCGCAGAGTGACAGTGGAGGTATCGACGACAATCCGCTGAACTTTCCCCTGGTAGCGACTTTTGATGCCAATGTGATTATAGGGGAGCCGAAACAACTGGATCTTCATCTGAGCATGTTAGTCGGGAACATGGTACAGCCTTCAAGAGAAAAACCGCAACTCCAGGTGCTAGAGATGTTGGCTTTCGATTTCTCTGCCCCCTTCCATCCCGGCAAAGTATTGACACCAGGCTGCCTGTGTAAGAGGCGCATTCGACAAGACTGCCATGTGTGGGTTACTATATATATGTAGATTGAAAAAGCTCAAAAATTGACATCCTTAAGTCATCATCCCCAGCTAGACTTTTGATAATATCAGATCGAAAGAGTCTACATGTAGGGGCACCTCTATGGTGCTCTCTTTGGGCCTCCCCTATGGCGCCCTCTTTGGGGATTACGCTGCCCGTTTGAGGCATGCTTCTGTGAGTGTCCTCTCTGGGTCTGCTCTGCGTACCCTATGCTGGAGCATCCCCGTGTGTCAGGATGCTCTCCATCCGTTTATGGATGTCTGCCGGAAAGGAAAAGCTTTTGATGCCCTGGTTCAAAAAAAGGAAGCGTAAGACGTTTGCGTATATTGATATCGATTCATTCAAGTCTAACTGGCGTATCTTCACACGTATTATGCGTCTCTTGCGACCACACTGGCTGCCATCGATAGGCACGCTGCTCTGCGTCGCTCTCTCCATCGCCGCCTCGATGATTGTGCCCTGGCTGCTGGCATGGGTGATCGATGTGGGGATTCGCCAGGGCCATACGGAGGACCTCGTGCTGGTCGCGGGCGCGATCCTGGGTGTGAGCATCCTGCGCGGCCTCTTCGCCTATGGGCAGGGCTACCTCTCGCAGGCGGTCTCGTGTCTGGTGGCCTATGACCTGCGCAATACTCTTTATGATCATCTGCAAACCCTCAGTTTCGCGTTTCACGACGAGTCTGAGACCGGCCAGTTGATGTCGCGTATGACCGTGGACATCGAGGCGGTGCGCAACTTTATCCCCTTTGGCTTGCTGCGGGGCGTGGTGGCGGCGCTCACCTTCGGGACCGTGACCGTGATCCTGTTCCGGCTTGATGTCTCCCTGGCCCTCATCACGATGATCTGTGTGCCGGTCCTGATCTTCCTGGCTATCCAGGTTGCACAGCGGCTGCGCCCGGTCTGGCAGGATGTGCAGAACAGCAACGGGGAGCTGGGCACGGTGATGCAGGAGAGCCTGAGCGGTGTGCGCGTCGTCAAGGCCTTCGCGCGCGAGGAGTTTGAGATCAGCAAGTACGAGAACAAAAATCGCGAACTGCGCGCCCTCAATATGAAAGCCATGCGCCTCTCGGCCTGGAATCAGCCACTGATGATCCTCTCGCTCAGCGTGATCACGGTGCTGGTCGTGTGGGTGGGCGGCATCGCGGTCATCAAGCATCAATTGAGTCTCGGCACGCTGGCGGCGGTGACGCAGTATGTGCTGGTGCTCGCTATGCCAGTGCGCTCGCTTGGGTTTATGGTGACCTGGTTTATGCGCGGCGTCGGCGGTGGCACGCGCATCTTCGATGTGCTGGACACGCAGCCAGCAATCACCGACGCGCCCAACGCGGAGACGCTGTCCAAGATCGCCGGGCAGGTGCGTTTTGAGCACGTCTCATTCGCCTACGGAAATGGACGAGAGGTGCTGCACGACATCACTATCGATGCGCAGCCCGGCCAGGTGGTTGCGCTGTTGGGGCCGACCGGCAGCGGGAAGAGCACGATCCTGCACCTGCTGCCGCGCTTCTACGATGTGACCAGCGGACGTATCACCGTTGATGGCCGCGATGTGCGCGAGGTAACGCAGGTGTCGCTGCGGCATGCGATAGGCCTGGTGCTGCAAGATGTCTTCCTGTTCAACGCCACGCTGCGCGATAATATCGCCTACGGTGTTGCCGGCGCCACCGATGAGCAGATCATTGCGGCCGCGAAGGCTGCGCGCCTGCACGATTTCGTCTCCGGTCTGCCCGCTGGCTATGATACCTGGGTGGGCGAGCGCGGCGTGACTCTTTCCGGTGGTCAGAAGCAGCGCGTGGCTATCGCGCGTACCTTGCTGCTTGACCCGCGTATCCTCGTGCTCGATGACTCAACTTCGAGCGTGGATATGGAGACCGAATACCTGATCCAGCAGGCCCTGGAGGCGGTGATGCGCGGTCGCACCACCTTTGTAGTGGCCTCGCGCCTGCGCACGATCAAGAGTGCCCAGCAGATCCTGGTGTTGGAGAAGGGCGCGATTGTGGAGCGCGGGACTCACGAGACCTTGCTGGCGCGCAACGGTTCCTATGCCCGGCTCTACGACCTGCAATTGCGCGAGCAGGAGGAGTTTGAGAGGCGCCTGCTGAGCTACCAGGATCAGCCTCAGAATGGCTCCCACAACGGTCATCATAAGCAGGGCCAGCGTGGGGGAGAACGCGCCTCTGATAACGAGGAGAAGAGAGAGGTGCTGCGATGAAGGCTGAATCATATGCT
Organism: Chloroflexota bacterium; assembly: GCA_030854145.1. The sequence goes on from JALYTT010000073.1 coordinate 3,993, forward strand.
AGCAGGCGGCGGAGCTATAGCTGGCGCGAGAATAGCCTGGCCTCGTCCGACGAGAGCGAGGCAAAGAAGTTCGACTGGCACCTGATCGCCGACTTCGGCCCATATCTTGGGCGCTATCGTCTGACCACGCTGGCCAGCATCGCGCTGATGTTGCTCTACACCGCCGCCAACCTGGCCAATCCCTACCTGATTGGGGTGGCTATCGACCGCTTTATCAGCCACGGCGACCTGGGAGGCCTGGCTGTGATCAGCGTGATCCTGCTGGTGGTGAATGTCGTGATGTGGCAGGCGCAGTACTGGCAGATCTGGAGCATGTCCTGGACCGGTCAGCAGATCCTCTATCACCTTAGCGCAGATATGTTTACTCATTTGCAGCAACTCTCGTTGAGCTTCTACGATCGCACGCAGATCGGGCGCGTGATGTCGCGCCTGCAAAGCGATATCGATGTGCTGGAGTCAATGCTAAGTTCGGGCCTGCTCTCTATCCTTGGCTCGCTGGTGGCCCTGGTGGGCATCATCGCGGCCATGTTAGTGATGAATGTGGGGCTGGCGCTGCTCACCTTCACAGTCTTGCCGATCATGTTCATCATCGCGGCCTTCTGGCAGCGGCACGCGCAGCGCTCTTTCCGGCGCACGCGCTCGGCGATCTCGATGGTTAATGCCACGCTCCAGGAGAACATCACCGGCATGCGCGTGATCCAGAGCCTGGCGCGTGAGGACCGCAATCGTGCTGAGTTCGATGATCTCAATGCCTATAACCGCGATACCAATCTGGAAGCCAGCCGGGTGGCGGCGTTCGTGCTGCCGCTGGTGGAGATCGTGGCGGCGCTGGCGATCGCGCTGGTGGTGGTCTACGGCGGCATGCTGGTGGCGCGCGGCTCTTTGCAGGTCGGCGTGTTGGTGGCCTTCACCCTCTACATCAACCGTTTCTTCGACCCCATCCGCGAGTTGAGCCAGCAGTACACGCAACTGCAACGCGCTGGTGTGGCCGCTGAGCGCATCTTCCAGATTCTGGCCATGCCCGTGCAGATCAAGGATCGGCCCGACGCGCAGGCTCTGCCGCAGATCGCGGGACGCGTCGAATTCCGCGATGTGACCTTCGGCTACACTCCCGAACAGCCGGTGCTGCACGGGCTGAATCTGCGTATTGAAGCCGGGCAGACGGTAGCTATCGTGGGACCGACAGGAGCGGGCAAGAGCACCATTGCGGGCCTGCTGACGCGCTTCTACGATGTGGATCAGGGGGCGGTCCTGATCGATGATCGCGATGTGCGCGCTGTAACGCAGCACTCGCTGCGAAGCCAGATCGGCGTCGTTCCCCAGGACCCCTTTCTGTTCACCGGCACTATTCGCGATAACATCCGCTACGGTCGCCTTGAGGCTAGCGATGAGGAGGTGGAGGCGGCGGCGAGCGCCGTGGGCCTGCATGACCTGGTTGTGCAGATGCCTGACGGCTACGAGACGCCCATCCGCGAGCGCGGCCGCAACCTCAGTGTGGGTCAGCGCCAGCTCATCTCCTTTGCCCGCGCGCTGCTGGCCGACCCACGTATCCTGATCCTGGATGAGGCTACCGCCAATATCGATACCTTTACCGAGATGCTGGTGCAGCAAGGGCTGCGCCGGCTGCTGCGCGACCGCACGGCCCTGGTGATCGCCCATCGCCTCTCGACCATCAAGGGCGCCGATAGCATCGTCGTCCTGCAAGCCGGTCGCATCATAGAGCAGGGTACGCACGAGGAACTTCTGCAACGCGAGGGGGCGTATGCCTCGTTGTATGCAATGGGCTTCCGCCATCTAGCGACGCACGCTTGATTGACATCTAAAAAATATCGTGTTACGATATAAATAAGCGACAACCTGCGTGAAGGGAGAGCGCGAGAAATACCGGGCGGTCGTTTGATTTGTAATCTGTAGCATTGTGGATAGCTTGACTATGCGCAGCATAGAAATGTATCTAGAGAAGGAGGAACATCATGACAGACCCCATTATGCCGCCGGAAGACCCGGCGAAGCCAGCGAATCCTGTAATGCCGCCCGAAGATCCAACGAAAGTGCGTAATCCCATCATGCCGCCTGACAGGGAGGCCGAGCTAGCACACTCTGTGCTGCCATCCGAAGGCCAGGCGGCGCCACGGAACCCTGTGATGCCGCCTGGTGACCCCACAAAGGCCGCCAATCCGGTGCTGCCGCCCCAAAGCGCAACCCCAGCGCCCACCCCTGTTGTAGAGGGGGTCGTGACGGAAACAGAGACTGTTGTGACGCCAGAACCACCAATCGAGAATATCTAGAACACCCCGGCTGAATCTTCACACAGTAATCTGGCAATTGTAATCATAGCCAGATTACTGTGTGAAACCCCCTCATAAAGCAACATTTTCTGAACAGTCTGCTCCTGCATATTCGTTCCTGGTCCATGAGCAAGATCACGGAGCAGGCACCGATGTTTGCCGCAAGGCCCGTTGTCTATAAGCGATCTTTGTAAGACAGATGTTATTTCTGAGCTTACGTTTGTGATGTGTTTGTAATCTCTTCATTGTAATATTCATAAGTAATGATTCATGAATATTGCTCGCGCTTTCAAAGGAGGTGAATTAGCGTATATTTTCGTTCTCTGCGATCTAATATAGCAAATGAAGTTGTTAGGAGCAAAAACGGTATTCGCAGTTTTTGTATCCTGGATGAAGCTATTTAAATGGTATGTTCAGAAAGGATTCCTTCGCATGTTGAACAGACGGCAGTTTCTGGCACGTACAGCGGCGGTCGGAGCAGGGCTGGCTGTACCCTGGTATTTCGATCGCAGGGCCGCGCTGGCCTTCTATCAGAGCGCGGGGCTGCAGAAGTTCGCCCAGCCTTTGCGCGGTGTTGGCCCAGGGGGCATCCCGGTCGCAGCGGCTGACGCCTTCCCGGCTCCTGTTACGGGAGTCACCCATTACTCCTTCACTATCGGGCAGTTCACAGATCAGTTGCATCCCAACCTTGGCCCGACGACGATGTGGGGCTATAACCCGGTCGTGGCACTGGGCGGTGGAGTACAGCCCCAGAGGCACCTTGGCGGCATCATCGTGGCACAGCGTGGGGTACCGATTCAGCTCACATTTACCAACACGCTCCCGCCGAAGCACATCCTGCCGGTTGACACCAGCACTAACTTCCCCAACGCCAGGAAGCACCAGAACGCGACCGTCACGCACCTGCACGGTGGGTTCGTGCCCTGGATCAGTGACGGTGGCCCGCTCACCTGGTATACGCCGGAGGGCCATTACGGCCCAAGCGTCCACAGCGCAAAGGGCAACATCTACAAACTACTCAATCCGGGCCTCAAGCCGGGTCAGGCAGAGCATTACTATCCCAACGACCAGAGTGCCAGGCTGGCCTGGTACCACGATCATGCCCAGGATATCACCAGGCTCAATGCCTATGCGGGGATCGCCTCTGCCTATATCATTCGCGACAGCTTCGAAGGTCACCTGCGCAACAAGGGCCTGCCTGACTTTGTAGAGAACGGCGGTCACGAGATTCCCATCGTCATCCAGGACAAGATCTTTGTCGGACCTGACATCCTTACTAAAGACCCCACCTGGACCGGCCTCACCGGGGTGGGCAGTTTATGGTACCCGCACACCTACGAGACGGACCGCTGGGAGTTGGGAGAACACCCGTTGGGCCTGCCCCCTGACCCCTCGATTATCCCTGAGATGTTTGGCGATACTATGCTTGCCAATGGCACCGTGTATCCCGAGGCGACTATCGAGGCCCGGCACTATCGCCTGCGCGTCCTCAATGCCTGTCAGGCCAGGTTCCTGAATCTGCAACTGTACGTGGATGATGGAAGTCCAGACGGCATCACCCTCGATCCTCGCACGATGAGGCCCACCAATGCACCTGGCCCCGACTTCCTGGTAATTGGGACGGAGGGCGGCTTCCTGCCTCATCCCGTGCATGTCCCCGCGAACAGACCGTTCAATCCCAATTCGCTGGACGGCAGCCTGGTCACCGCGCCGGCAGAGCGCTGGGACCTCATCATCGACTTCAAAGGGTTTGCCGGGAAGAAGATCATCCTCTACAACGATGCGCCCGCGCCTTTCCCGATGGGTGATCCTCTCAATGACTACTTCCCCGGCGCTCCCGGCAATCCCACGCAGCCCCAACCAGGCTTTGGGCCGAACACGCGCCAGATTCTGCGGTTCAAGGTTAGCCATGCAACCGGCAAGGACGTACCCCTATGCATCACCGAGGACACCGATCTGAAGCCGGGTCTCAACCCGTTCCTGGTGCCTCCGGGGACGGCGGTCCAAAACGGGGTGCTGCACCTGCCGCCGGGCGTGCCGGTCCGCCAGTTGACGCTCAACGAGACCTTTGATGACTATGGTCGCCTGCTCCAGTTGCTGGGGACAAACCAGCCAATAGGTGACGATTTCGGGCGCGCCTACATGGACCCGGCGACCGAGACGCCGCGCGCTGGCGCGACCGAGGTCTGGCAGATCGCGAACCTGACAGGGGACACTCACCCGATCCACTTCCACCTGGTCAACGTGCAGGTGCTGGCACGTCAACCGTTCAACGTGGAAAAATACAACGGCACGCCCAGCTATACCGGCCCTGCGCGTGGACCCGGCAAGACCGAGCGGGGGTGGAAGGAGACGGTGCGTATGCATCCAGGCGATGTGACCTCCGTGATTATGCGTTTCGACCTGCCGGCGGTGCCGTTCAGTGTTCCTCCCAGCCCGCGGACCGGCGGGCACGAGTATGTGTGGCACTGCCATATCCTGGACCACGAAGAGCATGACATGATGCGGCCGCTGGTAGTCATGTAAGCTTGAGGACGACCAGATGCTCTGACCCAGGAAAGGGAGCTACCGGCGCAGGAGGGCCGGTAGCTCCCTGGCTGTCTGGAATATGTTCACTTGACAGGCGCAGGTCTTATGCCTATCCTGTATATATACTATCCTCGACATTCAGCCTGTAGGAGTCTTATGCAACCACACCCACAGACCTCGTCCGACCCTCTTTCCCTCTCTTCTCAGTTGACTGGCGATTCTCTGCGCGATCACATTCCCTGGTGGGCTGACCTCGACCCCGGTGTGCGCGCCGAACTGGAACTGCCGGATGGGCGTATGGCTCTGGAGCAGCCCGTTGATGTAGTGGTGATTGGAGGCGGCGTGGCCGGCCTGAGCGCCGCGCTGGGTGCGCGTAGGGCGGGGGCGCGCGTGCTGCTGTTGGAGCGCAATGCCTGCCTGGGCTATGGAGCGACGGGGCGCAATGCCGGTATCTTAAGCGCCGGCATCAATATGAGCCTGGCTCATCTGCCTCCCGGTGGCCCCGAAGCTGCCTTCTGGCCTGAGACGACGCGTGTGCTGCTCTCCCTCGTTGACGAGGCGGCGCGTCCAGGCGCGCTCCTCTCTGCTCGCCTGACCGGGGCTATCAGCCTGGCGGAGAGCGCGCGTGCCGCACGCAATCTGGCTCAGGAGGCGCGTGCGCGCGTCAATGCCGGCCTGCGGGCCGAGGTATGGACGGCGGCCCAGGTGGCTGAGGCTACCGGTGAGCGTCTGAATACCCAGGGGGTTGTCGCCGCGCTCTGGCTGCCCGATGAAGGACGCATTCAGCCGCTGACGTTACTGGCCCACCTGGCGCGTCAGGCTCGCGCGGAAGGGGTGCTTATGTGTGGTCGAGCGCCTATGGAGCGCTGCCAGGAGGTGCGCCATGGGCGTGCCGGCCATCGCTGGCAGCTTACTCTCGCCAGTGGCGCCGTCGTATGCGCACGCGGACTCATCAGCGCCGTCGGGCCGGTTGTCCAGGCCAACGCGCGCATCTACGCGCTGGCCTTCTCCGCTGATCTTCCCGCTGATTTCCCCCTCTTCTGGGACGCCTCGCCGTACACCTATGCCGATTTCAGGCCGGGAAACGGTCGCCTCACGGTGAGCGGCGGACGCTACGGCAGAGCCGGCGTGACCAGGCGCGATGCCGTATACCATGCACGCCTCGCCGCTGCCGCGCGCCGCTGGCTGCCAGAGTTGGCGGGCAAACAGCCCGCGTACGCCTGGGCTGTGGACCTCGCGGTGGCGGCAGATATGGTCCCGCGACTGCGCGATATAGGGGATGTGGCACCAGGCGTGGCTATCGAAGGACTGGGTGCCCTGGGCGTGTTGCCTGGCATCATTCTGGGCCAGCGAGCCGGTGCGCTTGTCGCTGATAAGATAGTGAAAGCTTGACGAAGTACTACTGCTCTGACCACCCTACTCATTCCCTTCAGAAACCCTTGACAGCAGCTTTTTTCTCTGTTACTATTCTTATGCCGACTAGTCGAAATAGAATAGTTCAATGAGAAAGAGTATATGGCGAAACGCAAAGTATCCAACATGTTGGCACTGGCCGTTCTGTCCCTGCTGACTGAGCGTCCGATGCATCCATACGAAATCTCATCCGTGATGCAGACGCGCCAGCTTTCAACCGTCATCAAATTGAATAGTAGCTCACTGTACTCTGTGATGGAAGCATTACAACGTGAAGAACTGATCGTGCCAGTGGAAACACAGCGCGAGGGGCGCTATCCTGAGCGGACCATCTACGCAACCACCGAAGCGGGACGGGCTGAGCTATCCGACTGGCTCCGTTCGCTGCTCCGTAAGCCGGTCACAGAATACACCCAATTTGCGGCAGGACTCGCCTTCCTGGGCTACCTTCCTCCGGCAGAGGTGACGACGCTTCTCGAAGAGCATGCACACTACGTCCAGGAAGAGATAAGCAGTATACGCGCGATTATCGAGAAGGCTGACCACCTGGGAGTTGATCGCCTCTTTCTCATTGAGGATAGATATAGCCTCGCCTTGCTTGAAGCCAGGCTCACCTTTGTGCAGCAGCTTATCCAGGAGATCAATGATGGAACACTTACAGAGATGAGAGATGAACAACGGATATGGAAGATTACGCGCCCAGAACTCGCGTCTCTGGGGAGCGACATGGAAAAAGGCCAGCAGAAAACAGATTAGCTATAGTAACAGGAATGATGAAACAAGCAGCAGATAGCAAGAAAGGACTGCATAATGCTGAACCATACAAAAAAAGCCCTGATTATTGGATGCGGGATCGCCGGTCCCGCTGTGGCTCTCTTTCTTAAACGCGCAGGCATTGAGGCAGAGATTTACGAGGCGCGCACGACGCCCGAAGGCTATATCTTAAGCCTGGCAAGCAACGGTGTGGCTGTGCTCAAGATGCTTTCGCTTGACGAGGCCGTCTTCGCCGAAGGCTCTCCGCTTTCTCACTCGATCATGTGGAACGGGAAGGGTCGACGCCTTGCAGCGATGCCTCTAGCGGGCGTGGGGGAGAAAAGCGTCTTCATCAAGCGCATTCCCCTGGGTTTGATGCTCTCAGATGAGGCCGAGCGCCAGGGGATCAAAGTCGTGTTGGGCAAGAAGCTGCAAAGCATTGAGGTGACAAAGCAGGGTGGCGTTGTCGCGACCTTCCAGGATGGCACCACAGCCTTCGGCGATCTCCTCATCGGCTGCGATGGCGTCCACTCTCGCACTCGCCAGCTCATCGATCCAGCCTTCCCCGGTGCCGTCTCTACCAGCCTGATGAATACCGGTGGCTACACCCATGTCGTGAACCTGCCTCCGACACCTGAGACGCTTCACTTCATCTTTGGCAAACGCGCCTTTTTCGGTTATCATGTGCGCTCATCTGGCGAGGTCTACTGGTTTGTCAATTACACATACACAGAGGAGCCTGCCAGAGGAGAGATGGAGGGCATGCCAATCGATGAACGGAAACAGTGCCTACTTGATTTGTTCCGCGACGATCAGCCCTTTATTCGGGATATTATTCGAGGGGCAGAGACGATTTTCCCCGACTTTCCCACCTACATTATCCCCAAACAGCCAGCCTGGCACAAGGGATCGGTGGCGCTTGTCGGCGATGCGGCTCATGCGATCTCGTCCAGTTCGGGACAGGGGGCGTCAATGGCATTGGAGGATGCGCTGATCCTGGCCAAATGCCTGCGCGACATCCCGGAGATAGAGCCGGCGCTTGAAACCTATGAGCGTCTGCGTCGAGAGCGCGCCGAAAAGATGCTTGAGCTTGGACTGCGCGGAGATGCGGGGAAGCATGTGTCTGGTTCCATGCAGGCGTGGTGGCGAGACCTGATGACCGCCTTTTTCCTCAGGCTCTTTGGCAATCAAAAATCGGTCAACTGGATCTACTCCTACAAGGTAGATTGGGACGCGCCGCTGACAGCCGATACTCCCGCTCCCAGCCAGAAGCGGGAAACGGCCAGCCAGGGGGCGTGACGAAGTAATACGCCGTCGCGACATCGGCACACAAAAGGAAGTACTCTCTTAGAAGACTTCCCTTTTTAGAATGTGCGCGTGACCTTACGCAGTCCGCGCGGCGCATCAGGCTCGTAGCCCTTGGTGACTGCCAGGTGGAGGGCCAGCAATTGGCCGGGGATGATGGCGGTCACCGGGCTGAGCCAGTCTGGCATTGATACAGCCAGGGGGAGCCGCGTCTGTGCGAGCGCGAGCGCCTGTTCGGACTCAGAGATGACCAGCAGTTCAGCCCCGCGTCTTTGCAGTTCCTGCGCCAGCTCAAGCATGTCGTTAAAGGCGGCATCGGCGGGCATAATCAGAATCGCGGGCAGACCAGGCTCGACGGTGGCGATGGGGCCGTGATGGAAGTCTGCCGAAGAGTAGGCGCTGGCCATCACGTAGGTGAGTTCTTTGAGCTTGAGGGCCAGCTCGAAGACGGTGGCGTAGTTGTAGCCGCGCCCGATGACGACGCAGCGGTCCATATAGCGGTAGCGTTCGGCCTTCTGGGCTATCTCTGAAGCGCCCTGCAGCGTTGTGCTCAGGGCCTCCGGCAGTTGCTGGATCTCGTCGAGTCGTCGTCGCTCGCCGCTCCAGGCGGCGGCGAAGAGTGCCAGCGCCACAAGCTGTGCCGTGTAGGTTTTGGTCGCCGCGATACTCTTCTCGTGCCCGGCATGCATCTCGACCACATGGTCCGCGCTAGCGGCCAGCGGCGAAGAGCCGTCATTGGTAAAGGCGATTGTAGGACGGCCCTGGCGCCTGGCCTCCTCCAGCACGGCGATGATATCGGGAGATTGCCCCGATTGCGAAATACCCACCACCAGTGCGCCGTCCATGCGTGGCGGCGTGTTGTAGAGTGTATGTAGCGCCGGTGTGGCCAGCGCGATCGGGTAATGAGCCAGCGCGGCCCACGCGTACTTGGTGTAGAGCGCGGTATGGTCCGATGAGCCACGCGCGGCGATCAAGATATAGTTGAAGGGCGGCAACTGCGCGACGATCTGCTCAACGTGGCGCGTCTCGCGATCAAGCAGGCGCGCGATGACATCGGGCTGACTATATATTTCCTGTTCAAGCAATGATGACATAGATACTGCCTTTCGCTGACTATGATGATCTCTGGGCCGCGAGTCTATAGGCGCCGTATACCCCGGCGTTGTCCCCCAGCCGCGATAGGTGTATCGTGGGCATGGGAACGTACTTGAGGGTTGTGGCCAGGTGGCGCCTGGTCTGCTCCAGGAAAAGCGGCGCGCGCTGGCTGATCCCGCCAATCAGGATGATCTGTCTGAGCTTAAAGAGGGCGGTCACCACCAGAAAGAACTGGCCCAGTTCGTTGCCGTACTCGGACCAGAAGTCCGCGTCTTCCAGGTATTCGGCTCGCGTCCCTAGATGCCGGTAGATGCCGGTGCCCGAAAGGTCGGCCTCGACACAGCCGTATTGCCCGCACTCACAGAGCCGGTGCTCTCCACTCAGGTTCAGCACCATGTGGCCGACCTCCAGGGAAGATACACTGCTTTGTGTAACAAGCGCACCTCCAACGCCGGATGAGAGCGTCACCAGCAATGTCGGGTCCAGGCCAGCAAGCTCGTGTTCCTGGATGCCATAGCCGGCCACCTCAGTGTCCTGCCGGATGAGGACCTCGCCAGTGATATGCAGCACCTGGCGGATAGCGGCCTCGATATCCTTGCCGACCCAGTCTTCATCAAGGTTGGGAGCCACCGTGACCCGGCCGTGCTCAAAAAGTGCCGGCAGGGCCAGAGCGAGCGTCTGAATCGGCTCGTATACCTTCAGCGTCTCTGCCAGGAAGTGCAGGTACGCATTGTACCTGCGCTGTGTCTGCGCTTTGTGGACAGCCTGCTGCCCATCCCAGACGCGTGTGAAGGTAGCCCCTGAATCGATACCGATGTTTGTCATACGAACCGCACCTTTATGATAAAAATCGTCTCCTGAAGCCCCCTCATTATATGCTATGGCACCAGAAAGCGCTTCTTCCGCCTCTGGGCCTCGAAATAGTCGGGATCGATGCGCAGCGCCTCGTCAACCGCTGCCAGCGCTTCGGCGCGCTTGCCCATGATGCCCAGCGCCCAGGCTTTGCCGTCCCAGGCAGGCGCATATTCCTGGTCAAGTTGCAGCGCCTGCTCGAAGGCTTCCAGGGCGGATTGATGCTGCGCGAGCAGGCACAGGCATGCCCCTTTGACGTACCACGCCTGCGGGTTCGCCTCGTCCAGAGCTAGCGCGCGTTCCGCCGCCTCTAAGGCCTCGTGATAGCGGATCGCGCCCCAGAGTTGCTGGCTGTATCCCAACCAGAATGTTGCCTGCTGCTTGCGACGTTCCTGTTCGTTCGCTGAATCCGTTTGCATAATGCGCTCCCTACGTATTTTGTTTGCTCTCCCATGTCTTCGCTGCCTGCTGGTAGGCCTCCCAGGTATCGAGATCGTAGCTGGCCATGGCGTCGCTGACCTCGATGGTGGCCATTTCCTGGCGGTGACGTTCGACGATGCTGCGGCCGCCTTCGTCGCCGGTGACCTCCAACAGTTCGGGGAAGAGGTCGGCCGCGAAGAGCACAGGATTGCCGCGTGTGCCCGCGTAAAGGGGCGCGATGATGCGTTTCCCGCTCTCCCGCCAGGCAGCGCTCAGCAGGTCGAGTACGCGCGCGGTCATGAATGGCTGGTCGCCCAGCAGGATGAGCGCGGCCTCTGGAGCGACTATCGTTCCCTGCTGAGCGCGGACCAGCAAGGTGTGGATGCCGGCGCGCATGGATGTGCTCATGCCCTGCAAATAAGCAGGATTCTCGACGACGGTGATGCGCGGGTGCTCGGTGTAGGCGACAATGTGTGTGCGCACCTGCGAGGCCTGGTGACCCAGAACAACAACAATCGGTCGAGCTTGCGATGCCAGTGTGGCCTCTATGACATGCGCCAGCACGGGTTGTCCGGCGAGCGGCAGCAGCAACTTGTGGCGCCCGGCCCCCATGCGGCTGGAACTGCCGGCCGCCAGGATGATAGCCGCGACGGTGCGCGATGTGTTCGATGTGTTCATACTCAATCCTACCTCATCAGCTAGCGCTTGTATAGAGTGTTATAATGGCAGGTGAGTGTGTCACAAGCACCCAGATATTGAACAGGACATCGCAAAAGTTGCTCATCTTTCGTAGCTGCGTGATTTATCACGCGCGGGCTAGCCAGACTTCATGTCAGCCCACACGTGATAAATCACGCAGCTACGAAGGACGGAGAACGTTTGAGAAACCCTGAAAATTGAATCATACGTATCTCAACTGTGCCATATGCCTTTGTGGTACATGCAGTGCCACTTATCAGGAGAATACCATATTATGCCCGATACCCTCCACGTCAATAGCGATAGTGTCCTGGTGCTTGATGCCGAGACACAGGCGAAGTATGAACGCCTGCAAGCGATTCTGCGCGAGATGGAGTCCGTACTGGTGGCTTATTCGGGTGGAGTGGATAGCGCGCTGCTGCTCAAGGTGGCCCATGATGTGCTGGGCGATCAGGCCCTGGGCGCGATTGCCTCTTCACCGGCCTATGCCGAAGAGGAGACCAGCGAGGCCCTGGCGGTTGCCGCGCAGATGGGCATTCCTGTGCTTTCCCTGCAAACCCATGAGCTTGAAGATGAGCGCTACATTACCAACGACTTCAATCGTTGTTATTTTTGTAAGACCGAACTGTTTACGCGTTTAGAGCCACTTGCGAAAGAGCATAACCTGCGCTTTATTGCTTATGGCATTAATACGGATGATGACGGAGATTTCCGTCCTGGCCAGCGGGCCGCGCGCGAGTTCCAGGTGCGTGGTCCCCTGAAAGAGGCTGGGATGGGCAAGCGCGAGATCCGGGCCGTGGCGCACATGCTCGGTGTGCCAGTATGGGAGAAACCGGCGATGGCCTGTTTCTCTTCGCGTATTCCTTATGGCACGCGAGTCGATGCGGAGACGCTGCAGAAGGTCTACCGGGCCGAGAAGTTGCTGCGTGACCTGGGCTTTCACCAATTGCGCGTGCGTCACCATGGCAACGTAGCTCGCATCGAGGTTGAGCGCTCCGAGATGCCGCGTTTGATCGAGGAGGAGATGAGCCGTCAGGTGACCGCTGGCCTGCGCGCGCTAGGCTATATGTACATCACGCTCGATCTGCTGGGATTCCGCAGTGGCAGTATGAACGAGGGCTTCTTTAAGAAGAAGTCCTGAGCTATTTGACTGGAGGAGCAATTATTTTATGAGCAAGCAAGGGACCAGGCAACCTGCCAAACAACCTGCGAAGTCGTCCACCAAATCGCTGAAGCAGACGCGAGAGGACAAGCGCAGGGAGGAACAGCTCCGGCGTGAAGAAGAGCAGCGCCAGGCCGCCCGCACAAAGCGTATCACGCTGATTGGTATTGTTGTGGCCGTAGTACTCGTCGCAGTCGTCGGCACTATTTTGTTTGTGAATAACCAGCATAGCCAGGCGAGCAATTCTCCATATCCCGCTGTAGATGGCATTACTTGCGATCCGAACGAGCAGGTTGCCGCGCATTATCATGCGCACCTGACGATCTATATCGATGGTCAAGCAATGCTGGCGCCTGCAAATACAGGTATCGCGGGTGATGGTTCCTGCTTCTACTGGCTGCATGTGCATGCCACGGATGGCGTGATCCATATCGAGGCGCCCAATACGCACCCATACACCCTTGGCAACTTCTTCGACATCTGGCAGAGACAATTCCCCTACCTGGGCAACGGTTTTCCCAGTCAATTGAATCATAGTTCGGGCTGGACGATCTATGTCAATGGCAAGGTCTATAACGGGGATTTCCATAAGATTGTGCTTCAGGCGCATACCCTGGTCACGCTGGCTTATGACAGCCCGAACGCCAAACCTGATACAACCTACAGTTGGGGTAATCTGTAGAAGAGATGAGGAATAGGGCGCAGGCGTGGAGGGCGCAGGCCAGCGGCGCCCGTACACGAAAGGGGGCATGGCTGTGGGATGCAACGGCGTAGAGTAGTTACGTACGGTCGCCTGGGATCAGGGAAAAGACGAGTGTCGTGCGCAGGCTGCCGTCGGGCGCCACTGTGTCGTTGCGCAGGCGGGCCTCCTGCACGAAGCCGAGCCGGCGCGGCACGGCGGCACTATGGATGTTGCGCTCGTCGCAGCGAATCTCGACGCGCGTGGCTGCCAGGTCGTTAAATGCGAAGTCTGTTAGCAGGCGCACAGCCTCTGTGATGTAGCCCTTCCCGGTGGCGGAGGGACGCAGCCAGTAGCCGATTTCAAAGTACCGGCTCTCCCAGTTGTGGGGATGGAGCCCGAGTCCTCCGAGGTAGCGCTGGGTGGCCTGCTCCCAGATACCGAGATTCGCCTGCTCGCGCAGCAGCCAGTTTGCTATCTGGTGAATAATCCAATCCTGGCTCTCTTCCACACTCTGGTGCGCGTCCGCGAAGGGTAGCCAGGGCCGTATGTGCTCACGCGACTCCCCGACGGCCTCGAAGAGGTCGTGCGCGTCGCTCTCACGATATGGGCGTACCAGCACGCGCTCGCCTGGCAGTTCTTCGAACAGGGGGATCAGGGTATGATACTGTGTTGTGGCCATCAACTCGCTCCTTTCGTCCTATGATAGAATAAAGTAGGTCTGAAGGTGATACAGTTCTGACGCAGGTCATGTGCTGGGCCAGGGTGTAGTGGCGACCGTCGCGGTCGCCATGCGGATAATACCACCGTTGCATATGGCG
>JALYTT010000499.1 GCA_030854145.1 Chloroflexota bacterium
GTCCTGGTCGTTGCAGGACGGCGAGGCAAGCCACGCGCTACGGATTACCCCGGTCAGCGTGCTGCTCTATTAGCCTTTGACCGAGCCAGCCAGGATACCGCGCACAAAGTAGCGTTGCAGCGAGAAGAACACTATCAGCGGCAAGGCCATGGAGAGGAAGGCCGCGGCGGTCAGCACGGGATAGTTTTCGCCGTACTGGCCCACCAGGTTCGCCACCGTCAGGGTCATCGGCTGGTGATCGGGATTGCCTCCCAGATAGATCAAGGAGATCAGTAGATCATTCCAGACCCACATGAACTGGAAAATGGCCAGTGAGGCCAGCGCCGGCACCGACAGGGGCAAGACGATGCTCCAGAAGATACGGAAGGGTGACGCGCCATCGATATGCGCCGATTCCATCAGCTCTTTAGGCAACGCCGCGAAAAAGTTGCACAGCAGGAAGATCGCAAACGGCAGACCAAAGCCCGTGTGCGCAGCCCAGACAGCCCAATACTGGCCGGTTATATTAAGCGCTGTAAAAATCGAGAGAACCGGCCCCAGCGCGATCTGCGAGGGCACCACCAGCAAAGCCACAATCGCTATGTAGATGATGGTGCGTCCTGGGAAGTTGAGCCAGGCAAAGGCATAGGCCGCGAAGGCGCCGAACAGGATCGGCAGGATCGTCCCCGGTACAGCAATAATCACGCTATTGAGAAAGGCCTGACCCAGACCCTGCGCCTGGATCACGTTCGCGTAGTTCTGCAGAGTGAAGTTCCAGGGTGGCACCAGCCCGGTCCACCAGCCGGTGGTGGTAATCAGATTGGCGGGCCGAAACGAGGCCACGAAGAGGCCGAAGGTCGGCACCGACCAGAGCAGGGCCAGGACTACCACGATAGTTGTGACCACCGGGCCTGCCGACCCAGGCTTGATAGCACTGGTCCGCGCTCGCCTGCGCGCCACCGGTTGCACTACCTGCGACGCCAGCGGCACACTCTGTTCGCTGGTCAAGGGAATCTCGGATAAGCTCATCGTATGCTCCCCTCTGCTCGCAAGCGCCGAATGTTAAGATACATCACTGGTAGAATTACCAGTGTCAGCAACACTGCCAGGGCGCTACCCGTACCAAAGTGTTGGAAGTTGAACAACTGGTTGTAAAACTCCATCGCCACCACACTGGTGTTATAATTGCCGCCCGTCATGACGTATACCACATCAAAGATTTTGAGGATATTAATGATCATGGTGATGGTCACGACCGACAGGGTAGGCGCGATCATGGGAACCGTGATGCGCCAGAACATCGTCAGGCGACTGGCTCCATCGATTTTGGCGGCCTCGATGACATCGTCGGGTATGCCTTTCAGCGCGGCAGAGATAATCACCATGCTAAAGCCGGTCCACATCCAGACATACACCGCGATCAAGGCCAGGTTATTAATGGCTTGATTAATCGTCCAGGCCTGTGGCGGAATGCGGAAAAGCGAGATGAAGGCGTCGAGCAGGCCGATCTGAGTCTGGTTGGCCGGCTCATAGATGTACATGAAGCGCCAGATGACGCCGGCGGCCACAAAGGAGATCGCCATCGGCACAAACAGGGCGGACTTGATGATGCCCTCGATCCGTACACGGTCGACCAGCACGGCCACGATCAGGCCCAGTCCGACCGTCAGGATGGTGGCGACCACCAACCAGATCAGGTTATTCCTCACAGCAGTGAGTAAATTCGGGTCGGTGAAGATCAACCCATAGTTTCTCAGCCCCACAAAGGCCGTCGTGTCGTTATTCTGTAAACTGAGATAGATGGTATAAATAAATGGCCAGATGAAAAAGACCCCCAGCAAGATTACAGCAGGCGCGACCCAGAACCAGGCCGTCCAGGAGGAGATGCGCCGCCGTCGTGGGCGGGGAGGAGCGGCCACAGCCGCGCGTTCGGGCGTCGCTATCGTTGCCATACGTTCATCCTTTGTCAAGACAAAAGATGGCCAGGTTTCTATCCTTGAGGATAACAGCAGAGTCAATAGCGACGCCCCCGGTGTCTATACGTCCATTGATAAGCGCATTAGAAGGCTGGACAGCCACTGGAGGCGTCACTACTGACTTTCACGAGCAAGGAAGGAGAACTCCGGCCTCACCTCTTGTCGCACGTTCTACATCGCAAACGTAGTTGCCTGACAGGCCTCAGGGTGAGAGAGATGGCTCTTCCTGTGGAAATTCATCGCTCTCTACCCTGAATTATACCCTGGATAGGTCAGGATGTATAGGCCCGACCCGCCGTGGTTTCCAGCGCACTGAGTATGCTGTCAAGCTTTGCGGGATCACCGATGTAGCTCAGCATAGCCGCCCAGTAGGCATTCTCCATCTCGGTAGGCATCAAGTCATCAGCACCTACCCTGAATGTCGTGGCACTGGTCAACTGCTGGGCAGCGGCCTTTGACACAGGATCGGAATAGGCGGTCAGGGGAACCGCTTTGTTGACCGAGGTCGCGCCTCCGCGCTTGGGCCAGATGCTCTGCGCCTCAGTTGTGCTGATAAATTGCATATACTTGCGTGTGCCATCATTATCTTTGAGCGCCGCCATGATATCGGCGCCACCGGTGACCGCACCAGCATACTGCGGGTTGATAGTGGGGAAATTGAAGAAACCGAAATCGGTACCCGCCTTAGCGTTGGGGAACTGCTTGGTAATGAAACCCTCAGTGAAGTCACCCAGGTAGTACATATACGCCTTGGGGGGAGTGTCAAAGGGCAGGTAGGCAGCATCCTGGAAGTTGGTGGCCAGGACTGACTGCGGCGCGCCATTGATGTAATGGTTACCATGCGCGATCTGGCCAAACATCTGGATGGCGTTTTTGATACTCGCATCGGTCCAGGGGATCTGGTGAGCCACCCATTTGTCATACATGGCGGGGCCATTCAGGTTCAGATAAATCTGGTCCACCCAGTCGGCGGCAGGCCAGCCGCTGGAGGCCGAGCTTTCTAATCCCAGAGAC
Organism: Chloroflexota bacterium; assembly: GCA_030854145.1. Next base: position 2,970 of record JALYTT010000499.1, read on the forward strand.
CAGGGGAATTTACCGCTGGCGGCGATCTTGTTCGACAGGGTAATCAGTTCATCAAATGTTGTGGGAATAGTGTAGCCCGCGGCCTGGAACTGCTTGGGGCTGTACCAGATGGTACCTTTGGTATTGGCCTTGGGAAACACGGCATACAGGTGGCCGCTGACCGAGCCAAAGTCGATCCAGGCCTGCGCGTAATTCTGCTTGAGCGCGTTCATATCGAAGTAGGAGTCCAGTGCCACCAATTTTCCCTGCTTGGCCAGTGACTGGAACTTGGTCAACGTGGGCATACCGGCTACGTCCGGGGGATTGTTGCCCCTGACGCGCGTTGACAGCACAGTCGGCAAGTCGCGCGTGGCCTCGACTTTGACCTGGATGCCGGTCTTCGCGGTGAAGGCCGAGTTGATGGCATTGAAGGAATCCAGTTCTTCCGCGACATATTCGGTCAACACGTCGATCGAAGTGACTTTGACCGGAGTGCCAGAGACAGCACCGGGGCCGCTGCCGCCGCAGGCGTCCAACAAAGTCGCCGCAGCGCTCACCGACAGCCCGGCCGCTACAGCGCGTTGCATAAACTCGCGACGGTTGAGTGTGTGATGTTGAGTGAATTCCTCTACAATTTGATCCAAGGAGTTCCGTTGATGGCGATCAAAAATAGGCATGGTACCCTCCCTTGATTAGCTTATCAAACGATGACTGCGCTCGCGACTTTGCCGAGCTTGAGTGTCCCACAATGTGAAAAGTGCGCCTATTCCTTGCTTGGGGGTTGTATACGCCCTTAGAGTATACCAGAAAACCTCTTCTCATTATATACCTTTTTGGGGGCTACTATGGGGCTACTATGGGGCTACTACTCATAAACATACACTTGAAGCCCTCGCTGACAGGAAGCGAGCGGCGGTTCTGTAGGGCGAGGCAAGCCACTCCCCATAGTGCTCTGTCAAGCTTCGATTGACGGGTATCGGGACGCTTTCCCCTCCCGCGTAGGGATGCGGCAAGCCGCATCCCTACGCGTAATCGGGTCCATTGTACCTGCTACATGAACTTTGACGGAGCACTATGGGGTGAGGCAACCCATGCCCTACGGAGATGGATAGGCCTGCTGCGCGGCCGCTTCGATGGCGCTCAGCACGCTAGCAAGCTGGCTCGGATTCCCGATAAAGACCTGCATACCCTTCCAGAATGCCTGCTGGACGGCTGGCGGCATCAGATCGCCGGCTCCAAATTTGAACGATTTGGCTGCCGTGAGCATTTTGGCGGAGGCCTGAGCTACGGCATTGGGGTACGCCTTCAGGTCGAGCGACTTATTGGCCGAGGTGAACCCACCGCGTTTCACCCAGATGGCCTGCGCGCCTGCCGTGGCCAGGTATGTGATCAGCTCACGCACGGCGCCATTGTCTTTCATGGCAACGACGACATCCGCGCCCCCGGTGACCGAGCCTTGAAACTGCTGGTTGATGGTAGGGAAGGGGAAGAAGTTAAAATCCGTTCCCGGCCTGGCAGTGGGAAACTGGCTGGTGATGAAGCCGGCGGCAAAGTCACCCAGGTAATTCATGTACGCTCTGGACGGCTTGCTAAAGGGCGCGGAGGTGGCATCCTGAAAGCCGGTCGCCAGGATGGATTGCGGCGCACTATGGATATAGTGTTTGCCCGCTACGATGCGGCCAAACAGCCGGAAGGCGCTCTTGATAGATGCATCGGTCCAGGGGATCTTGTGAGCTACCCATTTGTCGTACATGGCGGGGCCCGACTGGTTCAGGTAGATCTCAGCGATCCAGTCAGCGGCAGGCCAGCCACTGGCGGCTCCACTGTCGACTCCCATTGACCAGGGGTACTTGCCGCGGCTCGCCAGCGTGTCCGAGACCGCGATGAGATCGGACCAGGTGACAGGAATCTGGAGGCCCGCCGCCTCGAATTGAGCGGGGTTGTACCAGATGGTGCCCTTATTGGTAGTTTTGTAGAACAGGGCATAGAAACCGCCGTTGTACGTACCAAGATCTACCCAGGAAGACTGGTAATCGGTGTGAA
>JALYTT010000074.1 GCA_030854145.1 Chloroflexota bacterium
CATACAGCCCTGAGGGTGTAAAATATTTTGTGTAAGTGGTCAACACAAGCAAGGGATGAAGAAGAAGATAGAAAGGGAACTACCACATGACCATCCGACCAGAATTGATCGACGAACTGCTCAAAGAATGTGCTGATCCGCGTGAGGTCCTGGCAGAAGGGGGACTGATCAAGCAACTGACCAAAGCGATCATCGAACGCTGTTTAGAGGCAGAGCTGGAGGCTCATCTGGGCTATCCCAAACATGGACAGCGAGGAGAGGGCAGCAGCAATGTACGCAATGGCAGCAGTCGCAAGAAGCTCAAAGGAGCACAAGGCGAGATCGAGATCACGGTCCCGCGAGACCGGCAGGCCAGCTTTGACCCGCAGCTTATCCAGAAGCATCAGACGCGCTTAGAGGGCTTTGAGGACAAGATCCTGGCGCTCTATGGCCGAGGGATGACGACGAGAGATATTCAAGCCCAGGTCCAGGATCTCTACGGAGTGGAGGTCTCACCCACTTTCATCTCCACTATTACGGAGGCGGTAATGGAGGAGGTTCGCCAGTGGCAGAATCGCCCTCTGGAAGCGGTCTATCCGATTGTCTCTGTGGATTGACGGGCGCGTCAAAGTGCGCGAGAATCAGCGCATCATCAACAGAGCGCTCTATTTAGCGCTAGGTGTGGATATGCAAGGACAAAAGGAATTGCTCGGTATGTGGCTGGGCCACAACGAGGGAGCCAAATTCTGGTTATCTGTCTTCACCGAGCTGCAGAATCGAGGACTGAAGGACATCTTTATCGCCTGTGTCGATGGCCTAATTGGCTTGCCAGAGGCGATTGAAACCCTGTATCCGCACACGCAGGTCCAACTCTGTATGGTGCATCTGGTGCGCAATTCACTCAAATATGTTTCCTACAAACATCGCAAGGAGGTCGCTGCTGACCTCAAACTCATCTATGGAGCTGCGACGGAAACAGAAGCAGAGGTCTATCTCGATCTGTTTGCTGACAAGTGGAACCAGCAGTATCCCAGTATCAGTAAGTTATGGAGAGCGCACTGGAGCCATGTGATCCCACTGTTTGCCTTTCCAGAGGATATTCGCAAGGTGATTTACACCACCAATGCGATTGAGTCGGTCAATATGTCTTTACGCAAGGTGACCCGCAATCACCGCATTTTTCCTTCTGATGAAGCTGTCTACAAAGTGGGGTACCTGGCCATGCACAACATTGCAAAGAAGTGGACCATGCCCATTCGAAACTGGTTGCCTGCTCTCACCTGTTTTGCCATTGAATTTGGAGAGAGATTCCCTCAATAAACAAAAACGCATACACAAAATACTTGACAGACTCTAAAATTTGTATCAATCTCACCTTCGATCCGGCCACAGAGCAAGCCATTCAAACATACTGGAGTCATATTATAGATGCCGGCATCACAGAGTTGGGCTTGACAGGCTACCGACCCCACATCACTCTAGCTGTTTACAATGTAGAAGATATCGCTATCTATGAAACGCATCTGATCCCTGTGGCTTCTGCCCCTGGGCCTTTTCCTGTCCTCCTGGAGTCGTTGGGTCTATTTCCTGAACAAGGCGTTATCTTTCTTGCTCCTCGCATGTCCCACACGTTGTTTTCTCTTCATCGCGCAACGCTTCAGGCATTCACCTCTACGAATGAAACGAACGCACCTTCTCTCGCGAGTGACTGGCTTCTGCCAGATCGTTGGACGCCTCATGCCACCCTTGCAAGACACCTGCCAGCAACGCACGTCCTACAAGGGCTAGCGGCCTGCCTTCAGCATTGGGCGCCAATACATGGGCAGGCCACAGGAATTGGCATGCGCCTCTTCCCAGAATCTACTGATTATCGCTATTATCCGTTCTAGAGTCCGAGAGAGGTGAAACCAACGCATAAACCGAGCAGCATAAGTGGTGCTCCAACAATCAGATAATTGGCCAGTGTGGTGAAACCGCCTGCGAGAACAAGAAGCAAGGCAAAAGAAAGACCCTTTAAGGCTTTTGAGCTGATCATTGGTTATGCTCCTTCAGGACTAAGATATGAGAAAACCAGTGTGTTCCTCGATATAGATAAAAACGTTTATTCCTACTCATTCTCAAAATCATAGTAACAACAACCAGGAAGGATGGCCCCAGGAATGACAGAACAGTTTTATGACAAAGTCGCCAGGAAGTTTGGCACATTTGAAGGGATGAAGCACCCGCTCGCGGACTACCCGCAGGGCAACCCAGAAACGATGTTCGAGCAGAAGCTTCTTGAACTGAGCGGGACGGACAAAGTGGCCTTGGATCTTGGATGCGGGGATGGCGGATTTACCCTGAGTATGGCGGCCTCCTTTCGCGAGATTGTCGGAATCGATGGCTCTGTGGAGCGGCTGAAACTGGCTCAAGCAGAACAGCAGCTCCAGGGGCGAACCAATGTGCGCTTTGAACAGCAGGATGCTTCCCAGACCAGCTTTACGGCTAACATTTTTGATCTTGTCTACAGCCGTCGAGGGCCGAGTCCTTACCAGGAGTGCTATCGGATCACCAGACCCAAAGGCTCCTTTTTAATGATCAGCATTGGCGAGAAAGACACCTGGGAACTCAAACGTATCTTTGGCCGCGGTCAAGGATATCATGCCTGGAAAACTTCGGCTCTCAAACAAGCTGAAGATCGCTTACAGCAGGCGGGCTTTGAAGTGGCCTATCGTCAAGACGTGCTGTATGACGAGTACTATGCCTCCTATCACGACTTTGATGTCTTCCTGCAGGGGGTGCCGATCTTTGAAGACTTTGATTCAGAGCAGGATAAGTCCTCGCTGGAGGCCTATGTGGCAAGGTTCCAGACTGACAAAGGGATTCATTTGCCGAGACATCGCTTCCTGGTCGGTGCTGTGAAACTGCATGAATAACAGGCATGAGGGTACTTGATAGAGCTATGCTATGCTTGCGTCATTGAAAAAAGCCGTGAACCTGGGTACGATAGAGGTAAAGAGGATTTTTCATGAGCAACAATGAAGAGCAAAAAGAGCAGATTGCTGATCTGTATCATCGCGTTGCCTCGGAGTATGGTCATGTTGGGCCGGACATCTTCGCCTATGCGGGGCGGCATCTCGTAGAACGCATGGAATTAGCGGAAGGCACACAGGTGCTGGATGTTGGAACTGGCAGAGGCGCCAATCTCTTTCCGGCGGCGGAAGTCGTTGGACCACGCGGCCAGGTGATCGGGATTGATGTAGCTGCTGGCATGGTGCGAGAAACGATGGCAGAGGTCACGCGTCGCAATCTGCCCCATGTCTCCATCCGCCAGATGGATGCTGAACACCTGACGTTTCCTGATGCTTCCTTTGATGCGGTGCTGTGTGGGTTTGCAATTTTCCTGTTTCCTGATCTGGAACAGGCATTGTCTGAATTTTTTCGTGTGCTGCGCCCTGGCGGAAAAGTGGGCATTACTGTCGCTCAGGATCTCGATGCACTCTCACATTGGTATGGAGAGCGCATCAGCGACTATCACGCACGCTATCACTTTCCATTGCACGCTGGTGGCGGAGAAGGAAGCAACTATGCGCAGCTTCCTGACTATCTCACACAGGCCGGTTTTAGCGATGTGCAGGTACTCCAGGAAGAGGCCGATTTTGTCTACGCGAATGCCCAGGAATGGTGGGACTCCAGATGGACGCATGGAACGCGCTATTCACTGGAACAGATGGCCCCGGAGGTGCTCGCGCAATTCAAAGATGAGGTGTTTACCAGGTTAGCACAAGAGGCGCAATCTCACGGTATTCATGAGACGTTGCGCCTTCAGTATATACTCGCGGACAGAAAGGTATAGCAGAGATATCTGGGGGTAAGAACATGGTCGATATCCTGGATCAGGCCGAAGAGCGCTTACGCAAGGCCCATGAGATTCTCGCCGAGCTTCAGCTCTTCGAGCGCTGGCAGATTTTCGGAACACCGATCCTTGTGGGAGCGGTGGCATATGGGCTGGCGATGGCTCCTGACATTGACATGGAAATCCATTGTGACGTGCCACGCATTGAGGATGGTTTCGCCGTGTTGCGGGAGTGTGCATTGCATCCAAACGTGCGCAAGGCTCGTTTTGGCAATTATCTGGACGAAGCAGATGAAGGGCTGTACTGGCGCCTTATCTACCGGACAGATGAGGGAACCGACTGGAAGCTTGATATGTGGTCGCTGCGTCGTGATCACCCCGGTCCCTGTGCGGCGCAGTTGGTCGCGCCACTGCGACAGGCGCTCACACCCGAGACGCGACCTGCGATCCTGGAATTGAAGGCCCGGATGCAAGATAGTTCCATTCCTCGCCATCCCTCCATTGATATTTATCGTGCCGTCATCGACGGTGGCGTTCGGACAAGCGCTCAGCTTGAAATGTGGTTGGAACTGCATCCCCGTCCCTTTCTCACGTTCTGGAAACCGGGCGAGGCTCTATACAAGCGGTAGCCAGATAGTGAATGTACTGCCCTCGCCTGACGTACTCTCGGTCGTGATGCGGCCGCCGATTTGCTCCACCAGGGTTTGTGCGATGGAGAGTCCCAGACCCGTCCCTTCGCGTGAACGAGCCTGGTCCGCGCGGTAGAAACGCTCGAAGACAAAGGGTAAGTCGGCCGCATCAATACCGATGCCGGTATCGCGTACCCGCAACGCTGCCGAGTTGCCTACCCGCTCCAGCGAGACAGTCACCCGCCCCGCACCTGCCTCATTATTGCTGGATGTATATTTGATGGCATTGTCGAGCAGGATCAGCATGACCCGCCGCAGGCTCTCCTCATCCCCTCGCACCCGCACTGGCTCAATTTGACCGACCAGCAGCTCTAACGCCGATCCCTCGACGATTAACCGTCTGCGGAGCTGGCGGACAAGTTGGAGCGCCGCGTGGTCCAATTCAACCAGCGGTCTCTGGTCTGTGCTCCTTACCGTCACCTGACTATCCTTCTCAGGCTTGATGGCTGGCATCTCTACGCTGGCATCGGCGCGAGCCAGCAGCAGCAGATCCTCCATCAGCCCTACCAGGCGCAACGTCTCCTGGTGGGCGTCGGTGAGCATAACACTGCACTCCTCCACCGCTAGCTCGTCTAGATGGCGCCGCATGAACGCCAGGTTCCCCTGGATAGTAGTGAGGGGAGCTCGCAATTCATGCGAGGCGTCAGCAATAAAACGCCGTTGGGTCCTCGTGGCCTTTTCCAGGGCCGCGAGCATCTCGTTAAAGGTATCCACGACCTGAGCCATTTCATCATGACCGCGCGGCCGGCGCACCCGCTGGCTCAATCCGCCGATGCGTGTTCCCCGGGCCAGCGCGGCTATGCTGCGCGCCGTCGCGCCTATCTCCGCCAGGGGATGCAACACTCTTGTCGCGATGATCCACCCGCCTACCAGCGCCCCTGCCAGAATTGTTAACCCGCTAAGTAAAAGCAGCGTGCGTAGCTGTGAAAAGATGTCATCGACATCGTCGAGTGACTTGGCAACTACGAGCATGCCAATGACAGGACCGCTGCCTGTAGGCGTGCCTCCTACGCTCTCACCGGCAGTACTGCTTACCCCTGTCATCGGCTCATTGATTGGCAGAACTTCCACCCGCGCCCGCTCTCCCGTCGCAGTGACCGTGTACCAGGTTGTCCGTCCGGCAAGTGCCGCGCTTGTTGCCGTGGAAGTGATCGCAATAGGTGCAACGCTGCTACTTGCTGAGCGGTAGTGGATGCGACCACCCGCATCCACTACCTCAACAACAATGCCGGGGTAGCTATAGGTGTTGATGACATCAAGAGTCAACCCGGGCGGCCAGTAAGGAGGCAGCGGAGACAACTTATGCCCCAACTCCAGGACTGCGACCCGCGTCTCCGCCCGTACATCACTATCCGCGTTCGTGTCAATTGTATTCGTTGTTAGCACGAGCACAAGCGCCGCAAAAAGCGCCAATGCCACAGCCAGCAACATCCCGTACCAGAGCACCAGGCGCAGGCGTAAGGAATGAGGTCTTCCGCGCTCGGAAGTCGGGATTTTTGGTAGCGGCATTTCACATCCTCATGCCTGGCGCATCCTCGCGTTCCCCGCTATCATGTGACAGGTCCATAAGAAGTTCATCCTTTGAAAACGTAGCCAGTTCCGCGAATCGTGTGAATCAGTCGAGGCTCACCCTCTGCCTCCAGCTTGGTGCGCAAATAGCCAACATAGACTTCCATAACATTGGTTGATCCCTCGAAATCAAGCCCCCAGACGCGATCCATGATCACATCGCGCGTGAACACCTGGCGTGGATAGCGCAGGAAGAGGGCCAGTAACTCGTACTCAGTTGGTGATAATTCGATCTCACGTGCGCCCCGGTATGCCAGGCGCGTACCGGTATCTAATGACACATCAGCATAGCGTAGCACTTCATAGTGCTCTAGCTGCTTTCGCCGCAGCAACGCTTTGACACGCGCGAGCAACTCCTCTGGCGCGAAAGGCTTGACGAGATAGTCATCTGCTCCCGCCTCCAGTCCCGTCACCCTATCGGCAACACTGTCTCGTGCTGTCAGCAGAAGGATGGGAACGGCATCGCTCGACGCGCGTAGCCGCCTTGTTACCTCCAGTCCATCCAGCCCTGGCAGCATGATATCGAGCACGATCACATCGGGCGCACGCTCCAGCGTGCGCCTCAACGCTCCATCGCCATTCACCGCCACGGTCACACTGTAGCCTTCGTAGGCCAGAATGCGCCGCAGCAGTTCTGTGATGCGTGGGTCGTCATCCACAACCAGGATGTGTGCCTTCATCGGTCTCCCCGATCTTTATTTCTGCGTGAGTGTAGCGTATAGGGAATGTCGCTGAGATGTCAAGGGGCCTCTACGGCGTGTCCCTTGACATCTCAGCATCGAGATGGAGATACACTAAACCCCGAACGGGTTATAGCGTGTAACCCGTAGCAAAGGTAAGCCTCCGGCGAAAATCGGGAAGTACATCTGCTGGGTCTGCTCATTGATTGCGATAGAATGCGCCCCTCTAGCAACAAAATTTAGGCCCAGGCGGTGGAACTCTCCAGATTTCTCGTCGAAGATCGTGACACCGCCCCCGCAGGCGACGAAGAGCAGATGCGCTGAAAGGTCAACACGCACGAGGTCCGGGCCCTCCCCCAGACGCACCGTAGCGGGATCGGTTGGGATAACCGTCATTGTGCGCAGATCGACGCGCAGCAGATTGGCGAAGAGTCCGGCCTGGGGATTGAAGTCGGTGCAGGCCACGAATGCGACGTGCTGCTCCCTATCGATGTTCATCCCATGGGGCGTGCTACAATAGGCGGGCAGCACGATACGCTTATCGATTTTCATCGTCAGCGCATTTATCGCAATAAATTCTGCTGTATGGGGTGGCGGCAGAATATAGGCGTTGGGACTGTCAGCATTGGCCGCGATTTGAGAAGTGACGTAGTCATGCCCCAGATCATAGTCATTATGTCCCACATCATGTCCATAGGTGGGGATGTTTCCTGGCTGAGTGACGGGAGCCTGCTCACCTCCCAAAAGAGGCAGAAAGCCAAAGTTTACCAGGCCGAGCAGTTTATCGTGAAGGGCATCAATCACCGCGATGTTCTCGTTCTTCCTGTCAACATTTCCCGTCTTTGTCACGTCTGCGGGAGACCCTGTATCGGAGACGAAGATGCGATGGTCAACTGGATCGTACCCGATCGCGTCGGGGCCATCCAGATCTGGCAACTGGATCTGTCCCTCGATCTGCATGGTATTCACGTTGATATCGTAGAGAATATTATCCTGCGAATCTGCCGCAAAGACCTTGTGCAGATCGGGCGCGTCAATGATCCCCGACACCTGTGGGGCCGCTACACGCCCGATGACTTTCGTCTGCACCGTATCAAGGACGACAACGTTGCCATCGTACTTAGGATCGAACGGAATACGGTTCAGCGTCATATCGTCGGGATTTGGCCCGGTACGCGCGATAAACAGGCGATGGGTGGGGGCGTCATACGCCTGGAAGTCGAAGGCGTCGAACTGGAGTTCAACGCCAGGAGCCAACGAGGTAGCATCCTGCGCGTTTTTTGCCAGTCCATCGGGCAAAGGGACATCCTGGACAATCACCAGTCGGTGCGCCGGAGGCGGGACAGCGAACTGATGGGCAATCACCAGGATGAGGTATGCCAGGATGCTGAAGCTGACAATGCCCGAGGTCCAGGTGAGGATGCGACCAGTTGTGCTTCGTCGTGCTGGCGCGAGTGGTGTGTATGCTGACATAAGCTTCCTTCCTTTTTGCAACAACCTTAAAAGGCTGTCTGGTATTGCAGCATCACCATCGGCGCAATGAAGATGCGATCGCCATTGTTCATCACCAGCCGGTCTATACGCTGGCCTTGATAGACTAACCCGTTGAGGCTCTCCGCGTCTTCGATCACCCATGAGCCGTTCTGATCATATATCTTGGCATGCAAACGTGAGACACGTTGTGACGGGATCAGGACATCGTTTCCTGAAAGCCGTCCAATCGTCAGCGATGGTTTGTCCAGCACGCGCTCGCCAACCGCCTTGCCCTCCACTTCGATCACGACACGCGCCCTGGGTGCGCTCTTCACAGCGGGCATTGGTTGTGCCGACTGTCCTTGCTGTCTCCCATTACCATTGCGCGGCGAGGGCCAGTTCTGACCTGGCTGAGAAGGCGCCTGGAAAGGTTGCTGGAACGGGGACTGGCCCGCCATAGCCAGCATCGGTTCAAAGGCTGAGCGGAGAATCGATTGGTTGCCAACACCAGCCTTTTCCCGGTAAATGCGGCTCTGTTCTGCCAGCTTTTCCTGGTTATAGCGGTTCTGTTCTGCCAGCAGCGAAGCGAAGATGCCGCCCCGGTTTTTCAATTCGGTATAGTTGCCGCGTTCGGCTATCTGTCCCTCTTTAAGCACGATAATCTCATCGACGTTGCCCAATGTACTCAGGCGGTGCGAGATCATAATCACCGTGCGCCCTTCGACCAGGTGATCAAGCGCGCGCATCACTTCTGCCTCGGCCTCGACATCCAGGGCCGCCGTTGGCTCATCCAGGACCAGGATGGGGGCATCGCGCAGGATGGCACGCGCGATAGCGATACGCTGGCGTTGACCACCGGATAGGTCCTTGCCCTGCTCGCGGACCAGGCGCTGGTAGCCACCAAGCTCATTGACGATCACATTATGGATGTTCGCTTTGCGCGCCGCCTCCATGATCTCCTGTGGCTCTGCTCCCGGTTTGCCGATGGAGATGTTCTCGGCGATGGTGCCCTCAAAAAGCACCGAATCCTGGAGCACCATGCTGACATTCTGGCGCAGGATCGCGAGCGGGTACATGCGGTTATCCTGGCCATCAATCTTGACCGATCCCTGCGTGACCTCATAGAAACGCGGGATCAGTTTGACCAGTGTTGTCTTGCCACCGCCCGAGAGACCTACGAGAGCCACTTTCCGGCCGACAGGGATGTGCAAGTTGATGCCTTTGAGCACCGGCCGCTCTGGCGTATAGCTGAAGACGACATTCTCGAAAGTGAGGTCACCGCGTAACTTGGTCGGGCCGTGGTAGGGAACCTGGCTCTCCAGAACTTCGGGGGCCTGGTCGAGTACTTCCTGGATGCGTTCAGCGCCCGAGGCCGCCGTGCCGGCCAGCGTCGTCAGCTTTGACAGGTCTCGTATGGGTTGGTAGAGCAGATTCAGGAAGGTCATGAACAGGACCAGCAGCCCGATGTCAATACTGAGAGGTTGAACGGTAAAGAAGCCTAGATTAAAGGTATTCCCGGCCGCAACGTAACCGCCTACGCCAATAACCGCGGCGACGCCTATGGCGATGAGAAAACCTACCAGAGGCGTAAACTGAGCTTGCAAGTAGCCGGCTCTAAGACCCGCCCGGCGGGTGGTATCGACATAGCCACCGAAGCGGATGGCTTCTTTTTCCTCGCGCGTAAAGACTTTGATGACCGTCAGCGCGTTGATATCCTCGGTTGCTACATCCGAGACCTGTCCCGTTGCCTTTGACGCCTGCTTCGTCGCTGATTTAATGGTGCGCGTATACATGAAGGTCATCAGGAACAGGGCCGGGATAATGGACATGGAGATCAGCGTGTAGGTTGAACTGAGGTAGAGCATGACTGCTATCACGCTGATCAGGGTCAGGATACCTGCCAGCAGGTCGACCAACCCGTCGGCGACCAGCTTTTCGATATCGGAGATGTTGCCGGTGATACGGTTAACCAGATCGCCTTTTTTCTGCTTGCCGTGCCAATCAAGCGAGAGGCGTTGAAGATGATCGAAGAGCTGATTACGCAACCTGGCCGTGAGATTTTGCGCGATCCGCGCAGCTAGAAAGAGCTCAAGGTAGATCAGACCGGCGTTGAGTGCGGCAAAGACAAGCAGCATCACGATCGAAAAGACGATCACCCCGTTGACAGTATGGTGACTGGTGATCAGGACCGGATTGGGGTCGCTTGGTGAAACCGGACACTGCGTTAATTCGGGCGACTGCGGCGGCTGGCCGGGGGCCACGGGTTGCAGCTCAGGAGCGATCTGAGGGATGTCGAATTTATCGAGAATGGGATTAAGGAACTGGAAGGTACACGATGGGTCGTTTCCGGGGTTTTGGACCTTGCTCGGGATGAATTTTAAGGGAAAGGCCATAGCAATCTCGGCAAAGACCTGGGTAATGGTGAAAATGATGGCCAGCATGACAAGCAGACGATACCCCTTGAGGTTACGATACAGAAACTTGAAGAACACTAACATGATTCTCTCCTTTAAACAGAGTCAGCGGGATGTGTGATAAGTGCTGAGGGTCAAAAGCTCCTCCATCTGCCACATAGAACTTCTCATTTTGACTTTTCCGAAAGCTGAAACGAACTGAACTGCTGCACATAGATAGCTCAAGAATAGCGTACTTATCTGTGCTGAATCTGTGAAGAACCTGAGACAGAGCTGAGAGAGATGGACAATTTTGCATTGGCCTGTGAAATCAGAGCCATATAGATATTCGCAGCACCTGGCATTGAATAATGCCAAAAAAAGCAGTACAATGAATAAGCTGACGGCTCTTAAATGTAAAGATTGTGTTGCAGTCGAAAGCTCCACCTCGTTGCTACGATGGAGTTGGAACAGGGACCTTGCCTTCCAGTACTGCCAGGGATGGGGGTTATGCCTGAAGCGAATGGGTGGAAGCACCGCTATCTTTCTGCAAAGGAAACGAGAGATGCACGATACATTATCGTCCCTGATTGACAGGGCCTTGAGAGACCGGCCGCGCCCTCTTGAGTTTTATCTGCGCGAGCAGAGCCGTTTACCCGGACCACGCGCAAATTTGGAGCTGGTCAATGATGTCAGCGATCTTCTGGCCGCCAGGGTCTCAGCGAAGCCCGCGCAGGTGCGTGAGCTTCTGGACTACCTCAGCGCCGATGATCGTGAAGCAGTGGCCTCCAATACGCCCGCTGAATTTGTCCTGCTCTGTGGCATGGTCGCCTGGGGCGCGTGTGCCGCGGGCAGGCCGCTATGGCGCACCGAGGCCTGTGCCCTGCTTGATCAGCATGCCAACAGTGGCTACTGGCGTGTGCGCGAAGGGGCTGTGCTTGGCTTCCAGCGTTTGGTGTCCGTCGCCGCCCCGGACACCATTAACTATCTTACCGCTATGGCCGGCAGTGGCGATTATTTCCGGCAGCGCGCGGCGGTGGCTGCTATCTCGGAGCCGCCCCTGCTCACCACTCCTGAGAACATCAGCGCGGCACTGCACATCCAGCAGATCGTTCTGGAACAGGTGCATGTAGCTCCCAGCAGCGAGCGCAAGCGCGACGGCTTCCGCGTGCTGCGCCAGGCGCTGGGCTATACGCTGAGCGTCGTGACCGCCGCCGCCCCCGAGGAAGGCTTTGCCTTGATGCGTGAGTGTGCGACCTGGGACGATAATGATATCGCCTGGGTGCTGCGCGAGAATCTCAAGCGAAAGCGCCTCGCGAAGTTCTCCGAGCATACAGAGGCTCTGTCACGATTGTTGGCCCGTTGATCCGTCAGCCCCTTTGACACCGCCAGCTTTCCGTTCTACAATGGGAAGGAAAAATGTGTAGTTTTCCTTTCATGCATAGAGCGTTGCCGGTCTGCGCTCTCAAATCACGGGGTATTTCGATGACGTATCAACTCCCTCCAGGCCCGAAGCCAAAACCAGTCGTAGGCAACATTTTAGAGTTCCGTAAAGGGCAACTGGCCTTTGTGACAGGTCTACACCTGCGCACGAAGTTCGGCATGCGCATGCTACTGGAGCCAACAAAAGAAACTGCGCTAGCCGTGTAGGGCGAGTATTACTACGATCAAGAATAATGTATGCTAAAAGAGGGTGCGTTCCTGCATTCTGCTAAAGATAAGGAGATTCCGCCATTGGCAACCACCACAACGACCGATATGTATAACGGTATGGTTATACGTTATAACGGCGAACTGTATACCGTCGTCGAGTTTCATCATGTCAGTCCAGGAAACTGGCGCGCCTTCGTACGCGTGCGCCTGAAGAACCTGAAAAGTGGGCGTACGCTGGAGCAGCGCCTGCGCGCTGGTGAGGAAGTGGAGAGTGTGCGCGTCGAGCATCAGAACTGGCAGTTTCTCTACATCGATGGCAGCGACTATGTGTTCATGAATACTGAGACCTTCGATCAGCAGAATGTCTCTACTGAGCGGCTGGGCGACGCCGTGCGCTTCCTGAAAGAGCAGGACGTAGTAGAGTTCCTGGTCGATAGCGAGACCGAGACCATCATCGCCATCGAGATGCCGAACTTCCTCGAATTGACGGTCGAGAGCGCCGAGCCAGGCGTGCGCGGCGATACCGCCAACAACGTGACCAAGCCGGCGACGCTGGAGACAGGCGCCGTCATCAACGTCCCCCTATTTGTGAATCCAGGCGATCGCATCCGCATCGATACCCGCTCCGGTCAGTACGTCGAGCGCGTCAAATAATGCCGGAGCGCTCTGTGACCTGTATCGAGGCGATGGTATTTCGCCAGGAGAGGTTTTTGCAGAGCGCTTAAGACGGCATCCACCTGTTCGAGAAGAAGCGGCCCAAGGCGTAGGGGCGCCGTTTGCAAGCCCGCGCGCCGTTTGCAAGCCCGCGCGCATCAGATGGCATTACAATCACGCCTGTTGCGCGGGCTTGTAAACGGCGCCCCTACGTCTTGGGCCTATCATTGCGAGGGCCATCGCTCCTACATTGATCTGTATGCTTGTTTAAAATGACTTGACAAATTTTGTAAGAAGGTGTATCTTCTTACTGAAGCTCATCGAAGATCGCGTGAGTATATACCGGTGAGCAAGGAGTTCTGCAAGCGAGGGGAAGGCGTTATGAAGCGACGCTCTCGACCATTGGCCAGGATGCCTGACGAGGCCAGCACATCCATGCCAAAATACACTATAGGAGTCGTTTCTCAACTCCTGGGCCTGCCCCCGCAGATGCTGCGGCGTTATGAAGAGGCAGGGTTATTAGAACCGGCGCGCCAGAGCGGGAAGAATCGCCTGTACTCGGACGAAGATGTGGCGGTATTGGAAGAGGTGGCCGAACTGTATGTGCAAGGGGTCAACGCGACCGGTATCCGCCATATCATCCAGATCCGCAGGCACGTTCTTGTACTCCAGGAAGAGATTCAGCAGGCGCGCGACGCGCAGACACGCGCGGAAACTGCCTTGAGAGAGGCTTATGAACGCTTTACGCAGGGAGAAAAATGAGTGGTTGCAGTGAATAAGAGAAAGACCACGCGGGCCGCAAGCCCTAGACG
This sequence comes from Chloroflexota bacterium, assembly GCA_030854145.1. The sequence goes on from JALYTT010000074.1 coordinate 13,738, forward strand.
TGCCTTCTCCAAATATAGTTACTATGCGCACACGCTGCCTGGGCTAGAGAAGGTGGCGTGGCGAGAGGTGGAACAGAAGCTGCCGGGGGCCAGGCTGCTGGGATACAGAACCATGGGTACCAAGAATGGACTGCTCGTCTTCGAGTATCGCGACGATCCCACCCTGCTCAATGATCTACGCACAGTCGAGGATGTGTTCTGCTTGATCGCGTCCCTCGATCATCTGCCGCCGGGAAGAGAAGGCTTGCCTATGCTGCCCGCTATGCTGCTTGGGCAGGTTGACTGGTCGGGATCTCTGGCTATCCAACAGCAGGTTATGCCCCCCTCCGCGGGTGTGAGTAAGCGCACGACGTTCCGGGTGATCTCGCGTGTGCTTGGCGATCCTATTGTGTATCGCAAGGAGGCCCAGGCACAGATTGAGCGCGCCATTCGCGAGGCCCATCCACGCTGGGCGCTGGTGGAAGATGAAGGCGACCTGGAGGTCTGGCTGACCATCCTGGGCGAGGAGGTGATCGTCGGTCTGCGACTCTCCGATAAGACCATGCGACACCGCACCTATAAGCACCAGCACCTGCCCGCCTCCCTGCGGCCTACCGTCGCCGCCTCGATGGTCTTGCTCTCGCAACCGCAGGATCACGATGCCTTTCTCGATCCCATGTGTGGCGCGGCGACCATCCTGATCGAGCGCGCCCTGTGGGGTCGCTATCAGCAACTGATCGGCGGCGATATTCGTCCCGAAGCTGTGGAGGTTGCGCTGGCCAATATCGGCACCAAATACAAGCCCATCCATGTACAGCAAGCGGACGCTACCGATCTCGCGTTCATCTCTCCCGCCTCCATCGACACGGTAGCCTGCAATCTGCCCTTTGGCCACCAGGTTGGCTCGCGCAATGCCAACGAGACGCTCTACCGGCGCTTCCTGCATGAGATGGCCCGCGTGCTGAAGCCAGGCGGGCGCATGGTGTTGCTCACAGGCGATTCCCAGCAGCTCCGCAATAAGCTCAAAGCACAGGATAGCGCGTTCACTATCCAGGAAGTGACCCCGTTCCTCCTCCTTGGTATCAAAGCCGAGATGTTTGTGCTCGTGCGACGCGAGATCTGATTTCGTGTAGGGATGCCTCTGGCCTGTGCCCGGCTGGCCTCTCCAACACATTCATCGGTAATCGCTTTGATCTACGTAGGGACCCGATTTACCGCGTCCGGCGCAATGTATTGCGCGAATATTTTGTAATAGATAAATGAATGCAATCCCCCACACGCGCAATACATTGCGCCGGACGCGATAAATCGGGTCCCTACATATGACAAATTATGTTAGATATCTTATACTCTATAGAGGGAAGAGCAGAGGATAAGATGCTGGCAAAGGAGGAAGGATAATGCAGCAGCATGAAAACGAACAAAATTCACAGGAAACGATAGAGCAGTCTGCGCAGACTGAGCAGACTGCTGAGCAAGATAGAGGAGAGACTATGGCCCGGTTGCAGCAGGAGCTAGAGGCGGAACGTCACAAGTCTGAGGAGTACCTGGACCTGCTACGTCGATCGCAGGCCGACTTCGTCAACTACCGGCGGCGCGCGGGACAGGAGCAGGGAGAGGCCAGGTCGGCGGGGCAGATGGAGCTTCTGCAACGTCTATTGCCGGTGCTTGATGACCTCGGACGCGCGCTCGCTGCCACGCCACCCGATCTGGCCGAGCGGCCCTGGGTGCAGGGCATTCAGCTCGTTTCCAGGCGACTGACAAGTACCCTGGAAGAACTGGATGTGCGGCAGATCGGCAAAGAGGGCGAGCAGTTCGATCCACGCTGGCATGAGGCGGTTGCGACGGGTGAGCAAGCCGATGCTCCTGAAGGAACTATTCTGTATGTGGCGCAGCCTGGCTATGCCATGGGCGAGCGCATCATTCGCCCGGCGCAGGTTGTAGTGGCCGCCGCCATGTCTCCCACCAGCTCATAACGAACCCGGTACACATGACTGTGCTATCAAATAACGTGAGTACACTTGACAATTATTGTAAGATGTGGTAAAAATAGATATAGGGTAGGAGAAAACTGGGAGAGATGACGGGTAAGATATGGATGCAAGCGAGGAAAGTCCTTCCCGGTTTATCCCTCTCAAGGAGGATACGAAGACAATGGCAAAAGTATTAGGTATTGATCTTGGCACGACAAACTCTGTCGTAGCAGTCATAGAGGCCGGCGAGCCGACCGTATTGGAGAACAGCGAAGGCGCGCGGCTGACCCCTTCGGTGGTCGCGGTCACCAAGGGCGGCGAGCGACTCGTGGGCCAGGTTGCCAAACGGCAGGCAGTGACCAACCCTGAGAATACTGTTTTCTCGATTAAGCGCTTGATGGGCCGGAAATTTGACGACCCTGAAGTACAACGCACTCTCCAGAGCGTGCCATATCAGGTGGCGCGTGCCGCTAATGGCGATGTTCGCGTGAAGCTGGCGGGCCGCGACTATAGTCCGCCCGAAATCTCGGCTATGATCTTGCAGAAGCTGAAGGCCGACGCGGAAGCCAAACTGGGCGAGAAGATCACGCAGGCGGTGATCACTGTCCCGGCCTACTTTAACGATACCCAGCGCCAGGCCACCAAAGATGCCGGTAAGATTGCCGGTCTGGAGGTCCTGCGCATCATCAACGAGCCGACGGCGGCCTCGCTGGCCTATGGTCTGGATAAGAAGGGCGACGAGACGATCGCGGTCTATGACCTGGGTGGCGGCACGTTCGACATCTCCATTCTGCAGTTGGGCGAGGGCGTCTTCGAGGTCAAGGCCACCAATGGTGATACGCACCTTGGCGGCGACGACTTTGACCAGCGTATCATCGACTGGATCGCCGAGGAGTTCCGCCGCGAGCAGGGCATCGATCTGCGCCAGGACCGCATGGTCGTCCAGCGTCTGAAAGAGGCCGCAGAGCGTGCAAAGATCGAACTCTCTTCCTCAATGCAGACCGAGATTAATCTGCCGTTCATCAGCGCCGATGCCAATGGTCCCAAGCATCTGGTGATGACGCTGACCCGTGCCAAACTGGAGCAGTTGGTGAGCGACCTGGTTGAGCGCACGCGCGGTCCGGTAATGAAGGCCCTGAACGATGCTGATCTCAAGGCCAGTGATATCAACGAGGTCGTGCTGGTTGGTGGGCAGACACGTATGCCGGCTGTAATTGAGCTGGTGCGCAAGATCTTTGGCAAGGAGCCGCATAAGGGCGTCAACCCCGACGAGGTGGTGGCGATAGGCGCCGCGATCCAGGCGGGCGTGCTCAAGGGCGATGTCAAGAATGTGCTGCTGCTCGACGTAACGCCGCTCTCGCTGGGTGTCGAGACCCTGGGCGGCGTGATGACCCGGCTGATCGAGCGCAACACGACGATCCCGACGCGCAAGAGCGAGTTGTTCAGCACGGCGGAAGACAACCAGCCGGCGGTAGAGGTGCATGTGCTGCAGGGCGAGCGCGAGATGGCGCGTGATAACAAGAGCCTGGGTCGCTTCCGCCTCGAAGGCATTGCCCCGGCCCCGCGCGGCATGGCGCAGATCGAAGTGACCTTCGATATCGACGCCAACGGTATCCTCAACGTAACCGCCCACGATCATGCTACCGGGCGCGAGCAGAAGATCACGATCACGGCCTCCAGCGGTCTCTCCAAGGACGAGGTTGACCGCATGGTGCGCGAGGCCGAGATGCATGCCCAGGAGGATCGCCAGCGCAAAGACGAGATCGAGCTGCGCAACCGCGCCGACAGCCTGGCCTACCAGTCTGAGCGCACGCTGAGCGATGTCGGCGCTAAGCTCTCACCGACCCTGCGCAGCGAGGTCGAGGGCAGGATCAAAGATGTACGCGACGCGCTCTCGACCAGCGATACGGCGCGCATCCGTAGCGCGGCGGACGACCTGGAACGTACCGTGCAGCGCGTTGGCCAGGAGATCTATAGCCAGGCCGGCGCGCCCGCCGGAGCCGGCTCCGCTTCCGGCCCCCAGGGCCCAACGAGCGGCCCTGACTCTGGCACTATCGAGGGCGAGTACCGGGAAATGTAACGGGACATGCTCCTAGACCGCGTAGGGACGGGGCGCAGGCCAGCGGCGCCCCTACACGAAACGAAATGCCGCATCCGTAGGGGCCTCGCGTGCGCGACCAGAGAGGAAGCCTTCCAGACCCCAAGGACCGTTCACACGGACGTGGCATTTCGTGTAGGGGCGCCGCTGGCCTGCGCCCCGTCCCTACGCGGATGGGGGTAAATGGCCCTGCCTGGAC